>VGXL01000034.1 GCA_016873315.1 Phycisphaerae bacterium
AGGGCAAGAGTCTTTGACTGAAGGACGCGCTCGCGACAGAGGGAACATGGGCAGGTACCGCGTAACTCGGGGGAATGCGTCGGCGCACCAAGCGGTGTATCCGGATGGATGGCCACGCGGACCAAGAGCCCCTCGCGACCGTCCGGCCCGATCACCCAACCCAAGTCGAGGGCGGGGAGGTCATCGTTGGCCATGGCAGCGTCGGCCAGCGATGCCACCCACTCGGCTGCCTGCAGACCTTGTGGAACCACGGCGGGAGGAAGTCCCCAAGCCACCACGGCTCGAACGAAGCCTTCGCGTCGACGCAACTCGACCGTCTCGCCGTTCGCGAGCTTGACTCGTGCCAAAGAGACCACATGGCTCGTGATCCAGATTCGTCGTTGTTCCTCGTCCCTCTGGTTGACCGTTCGGTCCTGACCGGCTTCTCGATGCACGGAGTACTCACCGTCGAGGAACAGGGCGGCTTGAGCACGGGCCTCGATGGTCGCCAGCGCGGAAGCGTCTGCGAATGCGCGATCCGCTCGCTGGTCCGATGGCACGGGCACCTCTGCAACCGACACGAGGACCGTGTTGCCATGAATCGTCAGAAACCGAGCTCCCCCTTCATCCAGCTCGGGTTGCTGAAGGAGTTCTTCTCTCACTGCCCGAACTTGGACATCGTCGCAATCACTGGATCCGCCAGCGACAGCGAGCGTGGCAATGAGGAGATGCGCTATCAGGCCCATGGGCGAAGGGTAGCGCAGGGCGCAGTGGAACTCGGCGCAGTGCGTGCAGGTATCAATCATCGGTTTGGAACGGAGTCTCTAGGTCTTGCGACGGTCGACCTAATCCCAGCGCTATCGTGCGCGCATGATCGCCACGAGCCTCGCCTGGGCTTTCGCCCCGACGGTCGTTGGGTCGCTCGCCCTGTCCATCGCTGCGCCGCTCGCCTTTGCGGTCCCGCCGACCGAGGCGCAAGAGATCGCGCTCTGGTCCAGTGACCGCGACGAGCGCATGGCGTGGTGGCGCGATGCGCGATTTGGCATGTTCATCCACTGGGGGCTCTACTCGCCTGCGGGCGGCTCCTGGGATGGCAAGCGCTACGAACAGCACTATGCGGAGTGGATCCAGAATTGGGCGGCTGTGCCCTGCGCTGAGTACGCGCGACAGATGAAGCCGCGCTTTGTGCCCGACGTCGGATTCGCCGACCAGTGGGCGGAGCTCGCGCAGGCCGCGGGAATGCGCTACGCCGTCATGACCTCAAAGCACCATGACGGCTTCACGCTCTTCAACTCGACGGAGCCGTACTCGCTGTCGAATGACATCGCCGGCGGAACGAACATCTCGCCCGCAGGCCGTGATGTCGCGCGCGAGTTCGCTGAGGCCATGCGTGCGCGTGGACTCAAGGCGGGCTTCTACTACTCGCTCTTGGATTGGCAGCACCCGGATGCGTACGAGATGGCACTGCCGGCGTACCCAAAGTCTGGACAGCCGCGCGACCACGCGCGGTACCTCGCCTATGTGCGCGGCCATGTGAACGAATTGCTCGCGAACTACGGTCCGCTCTCGACGATCTGGTTCGACTACTCCGATCAAGTGCATCAGGGCGCTGCATGGGGCGCCGCGCAGCTCATGGCCGACATGCGCGCGAAGCAGCCGCCGATCCTGGTGAACAACCGTCTCTTCGTCGGTCTTGAGAACAAGAACGGCGACTACGGAACGCCGGAGAAGTATGTGCCGCCCACCGGGCTTCTAGGCATGGACTGGGAGGTCAACCACACGCTCAATGAGAGCTACGGCTACAGCGCGCACGACATGAGTTGGAAGGACACCGCGACGGTGGTGCGCTTGCTGAGTGACATCGTCTCGAAGGGCGGCAATCTGTTGCTCAACATCGGTCCCGATGCGCATGGTCGCGTGCCGGAGCAAGCCGAGCGTGCACTCCGCGGCGTGGGCGCATGGATGGCTGTCCACGGCGAAGCGATCGGGGGCACGACCGCGAGTCCTTTCCAGCGGCTTCCTTGGGGTCGCGCGACTCAGAAGTCCGGCGCGCTCTACCTGCATGTGTGGGATTGGCCCACCGACGGGCGCTTGGTGGTGCCGATGCAAGGCAAGGTGCGCGGTGCGCGCTTGCTCGGCAGCGACGCTGTCATTCGCGCGGCGGCCAGTGAGCAGGATGCAGGTCGGTTGGTCGTGGAACTCCCTGCGCAGCCAGTCGATCCCGCGTGCTCGGTCGTGCGGCTCGATCTCGATGGCGATGTCCTTCCGATGCCGTTCCTCGTCTTCCCGGATGCAAGCGGCACGCTCGCGCTGACGCCGCATGATGCCACGCTCGAGGGGCCGTCGATCCGCATCGAGCGCGTCGGGGTGATCGGTGATGTCAAGCACAACATCGGCTACTGGCTCGATCCCGCAGCGACCGCAGCGTGGCCGATCGGCATCGGCTCGTCGCAGGCTGGCATGTACCGAGTGGAAGTCGACCTAGCGTGTGCGGACGCTGCGGCAGGCTCGCTCGTGAAGCTCGAGATCGAGGGCGGCGCTGGAGCGCCAGTGTTCACGGTGCCCGCAACGGGTGGCTGGCAGTCGTACCGCATCGTCGAGGCTGGGACTGTCGAACTGCCAATGGGATCGCATCGCGCGATCCTTCGCGCACTCTCGAAGCCGGGCGAAGCGGTGGCCAACATTCAATCGATCCGACTCATCCGCGTGAAGACGCCATGAGTCGAGGGCAGCCGACGCTGACTGGTCCGACCGTCGCGCTGCGGCCCATCGACGCGGCGGATCTTGATGGACTTCACGCTGCCGCGAGCGATCCGCTCATCTGGGAGCAGCATTCGGAGCGCAACCGTCACGAACGGGCAGTCTTCGAGAAGTACTTCAAGGGAGCGCTCGACTGCGGCGGGGGACTCGTCATCATGGAACGCAACGGCGGCCGGATCATCGGATCAAGTCGCTACTACGACTGGGATCTGGATGGATCATCGGTCGTCATCGGCTACACCTTCTTGGAACGCGCGCACTGGGGCGGCGCCACCAACCGCGAGGTCAAGTCCTTGATGCTCGCGCACGCGTTCGAGCATGTTGCGACCGTGTGGTTCCATGTGAGCCCGGGCAATCTGCGCTCGCAGCGAGCACTTGAACGACTGGGCGCGCGGTTGGATCGACGCGAACAAGTGCCCGTTGGCGGCGTGCCCAGCGATCGACTGATCTACCGAATCGACCGACCACAAACTTGATGAGGAGCCAGGACGCCGCACAACGCGAACGCCCCGGCCGGGAGGCCAGGGCGTTCACTCTGAACCGGTCAGCGCGCCAGTTTCGTGCGCGCCTCTTGAAATAGCGGGGGCTGGATTTGAACCAACGACCTCCGGGTTATGAGCCCGACGAGCTACCAGGCTGCTCTACCCCGCAATGCGGACGGGAAGCATAGCCATCCATGCGCGCGTCGTCAATCCCAGCGCCAGCTGGGCTCGCACGCGGATCCCCATCGCTCATTTGCGCTGATCAGCGCCAGAAGCATCGCTCCCACGAAGCCGTCGGGTCGCGCGCTTGGTCGTCGAACGGATGGAGCGCAACCAGCGGCGCGCGCACTCGAACTCGATCGCGAGGACAGCGAGCGCAATCGGGATGACCACAACGGCAGGACCCGGAAGCACGATCATCGCGATACCGATCGCCAGCAGCGCGCCGCCACCAACCAGCACGGCAACTCGACGCAGAACCCGCATCACGAGCGGTCGTTCCATGCTTGTTCTACGTCGCTCGTACCAACGGGTTCCGTCCAGACGCCACGACGGCCAGCGCCACGCCGCCCACCACGACATACTCAGCGCTGGCCGCGTTCAATGACTCGAGCCACTCGCGCCAATCGGGATGGTGGGCCGTCATGCTGAAGCCTCAAGAGTTCGGCGGCCGCGAGCCGCTCTTCTGGGGTGCGACTCATCCAGTACGCGCGGTCGCGCGCGTCTGCCGCAGGATCGTGCAGCGGCCTGATCGTGACAGGCCAGTGTCGTCGGTCCGTCGTGGGTCGTTCCATGCTCGTGCAGTCTACGCCGCGTCGCACCCGGCTCCCATGGCGACTCCTGCCGATTCCCGCCTGCGCAGTAGAGTTCCCGTCCCATGGCCAAAGACGCCGTTACGACCACGAAGGGCACCACCCGCATCATCTGCTCCATGCTTGGTATCTCCAAGACCGTGGAGAAGAAGCCCATCCTCAAGGACATTTCGCTCTCGTACTACTACGGCGCGAAGATCGGCGTGCTGGGCCTGAACGGCAGCGGCAAGAGCACGCTGCTGCGCATCATGGCCGGACTCGACAAGGAGTTCGACGGCAAGGTCGAGCGCGCGCAGGGCTACTCGGTCGGTTACCTCGAGCAGGAGCCGCTCGCGAATGAAACTCGCACGGTCATCGAGGTCGTCCGCGAGGGCGCCAAGCACGTCTTCGATCTGCTGGAGGAGTTCGATCGCATCAACGCGCGCTTCGGCGAAGACCTGAAGCCCGACGAGATGGACAAGCTCATGAATCGGCAGGCCGAGGTGCAGGAGCGCTTGGACCAGCTCGACGCGTGGACGATCGACAACCAACTCGAAATGGCCATGGAAGCGCTGCGCTGCCCACCGGCCGATCAACGACTGGACCAAGTCTCCGGCGGTGAACGCCGCCGCGTTGCGCTCACGCGTCTGCTTCTGCAGAAGCCCGATGTGCTGCTGCTCGACGAACCCACCAATCACTTGGACGCCGAGAGCGTGGGATGGCTCGAACAGCACCTGGCCCGCTACGAAGGCACGGTCATCGCGGTCACGCACGATCGCTACTTCTTGGACAACGTTGCCGGTTGGATCCTGGAACTCGACCGTGGGCAGGGCATTCCCTACGAGGGCAACTACTCGGGCTGGCTGGACCAGAAGCAGAAGCGGCTCGCCACCGAGGAGAAGCAAGCCAGCGTGCGACAGAAGACGCTGCAGCGCGAACTCGAATGGATTCGCCAGAACCCCAAGGGTCGGCAGTCCAAGAGCAAGGCGCGCATGGCGAACTACGAGCGCATGCTCAGCGACGACCAGTCGCGCCGCACGGCATCCGAGATCGAGATCTTCATCCCGCCAGGGCCGCGTCTTGGCCAGGTCGTCTACAAGGCCGCTGGTCTGACGAAGGCCATCGGCGGTCGCACGCTGCTCGATGCGGTCGACTTCGAGATCCCTGCCGGTGCAGTCGTCGGCATCATCGGTCCCAACGGCGCCGGCAAGACCACGCTCTTCCGCATGTTCATCGGCACGGAGCGGCCCGATGGCGGCACGCTCGAGACAGGGAGCACGGTCGTTCCTGGCTACGTCGAACAGTTGCGCGACTCGATCCCGCAGGGCGCGAGCATCTTCGATGCGATCACTGACGGCGACCATGAACTGAAGCTCGGGCCGGTCACCGTGAACAGCCGCGCGTATGTCGCGCGCTTTGGCTTCACGGGAACCGATCAGTCCAAGAGCGTGGATGTGCTCTCTGGCGGTGAGCGCAATCGCGTGCACTTGGCGCGCATGCTCAAGCAGGGGGCGAATGTCATCCTGTTCGACGAACCGACGAACGACCTCGATGTGAACACGATGCGCGCACTCGAAGAGGCGATCGAGAACTTCGCGGGCACGGCCGTCGTGATCAGCCACGACCGATGGTTCTTGGATCGCGTCGCCACGCACATCCTGTCGTTCGAGGGCGACGGCAAGGTCGCGTTCTTCCCCGGGAACTTCTCCGAGTATGAGGACGACCGTCGGCGCCGTCTGGGTGACGATGCTGTGGGCGCGGGTGTGAAGTACCGACGGCTCACGCACTGATCGCGCGAATCACTCAGCGCCAGTCGAGCCCCTCGTGGAGGCGGTTCAGGTTGCGGCAGCCACTGGCTTCGACCACGACCATGTCCTCGACGCGAATTCCACCGCGACCTGCTTGGTACAGCCCCGGCTCAATCGTGAGCACATCACCGACGACGAGTTCCGGTCCAAGCGGCGCGAGCAGCGGTGGCTCATGCACTTCCAATCCCAATCCGTGTCCGGTCCCGTGGACCAGACCGCACCAATCCGCGCGCGCACCCTCGGGTGGTCCGCCCGCGTGCCATGGAAAGCCGTGCGCAGCGAGCGCAGCCACGGTGGCAGCGTGCACGGCATCGCCGGTGACGCCCGCTCGCGTTGCGGCGGTCGCAGCGGCCTTGGCAGCCACGACTGCGGCGTGCATGCGAGTGACTTCGGGCGGCACTGCACCGTGCACCACAGTGCGCGTGCAGTCGCCGTTGTAGCGCGTGCTGCGGCTGCGCGGGAAGATGTCAACGATCACTGGTTCGCCAGTGCGGATCACGCCATGTCCGTGGTCGTGGCAATCCGCGCCAACTTCGCCTGGTGCCACGATGGGCTCTGGATTCTCGTACCCCATGCCCAACAGGTGCACATCGATTTCACGCTTGACGCGCTCAGCCGTGAGCGGCGCGCCGTCATGGTGCAGCACGCCGTCCGCCGCGGCCGTGGCGCGCGCGATCATCGAGCACGCGAGTTCCATGGCTGACTCCGTCGCCTGTTGCGCGGCGGCGATCCACTCAAGTTCCTGCGGGTCCTTGCTGCGGCGTTCCTTCACGCCAAGCATGGGATCGCAGGTGCACGCGATGCCAGCGCGCGCGAGCTCGTGCGCGAAGATCGCAGGGAACGAGCGATCGCAGGTCACGGTCGTCGCGCCCATGCGCCGCACGCACTCGGCCAGCGCTTGAGCCGTCGCCGTCTCGCGGTCGCCGCTCAGGCCGACCTCCGGCGTCCAGTCTGCGGGGCACCCAACACGATCCGCCCGCGCGTGGCGGCGTGCGCGTTCCATCTCGATGTCACGGATGATGAGCGTGCTCTCGGTGCGGCCGCCTTCGTGCACGATGACCAGTGCCGTGGGATCGCCCACGAGGAAACGGATGCGCCAATAGAGGGCGTTGTTCAGGCTTGGAATGCCGGCAAGGACGTGCACGGTGCGCATCGCGGCAGGCTAGCCGCCGCGGGCCGTGCGGGTCACGCGTCGACGGGTTCGTCCAGATCAGGCAGCGCCGCTGGTCGCTCGCGAAGGGTCTTCGCAGCCAACTTGCAGCTGGTCACCAACGCCTGGTGCAACTTCTCGTGCTCGGGCAGCGAATCCAAGGCGTTCATCAGGTCATCGACCTGTCGATCCGGCTCTTGGCCGGTGTCGAGCGATTCGATAGCGCTGTCACCAAGCTGCTCAAACGCCTCGACAAACCACTTGAAGTCGACCTTCGCGGCCTTTCCCCAACCCTTGATGCGCGTGCGCACGGTGACGCCGCCAATGGCAACGACTGGAACGAGTCCCATCGAATTGGTCGGCTCGCGGCACAGGATGGCCACCGCATGGTTGCGGGCCAAACTCGCCAGGCGCGCTCGGCGCGCATCCGCTCCGACCAGCGGCGGCTGAAGGAGATAGGCACCCGGAGGGAGCACCGGGTCCTCGCCGAGCTCGCTGTCCAAGACCTTGACCGTCTTCTTCGCTGCGTCGAGCGCGAGTTGGAAGCGCTGGCGACGAGCCTCTTGGAGGACAGGCACGATGAGAGCCATGCGCTCGAAGTCGGCATCACCATGCGCAAACTGCAGGGCGCGCGCGGCGAGCAGTTCGGCGTCGAACCACTTCGCGGCCTTCAGGCTTTGCATCGCCTTCTGCATCAGCTCATCGACGCGAATTGCCTTGACGTTCGGAGACATCGGATCGGAAGTCTAGCCGGGCCGCCGCGGCTCAGGAAAGCCGTGCGGCCGGGGCCATCGGCCCGGGCGGACGATCCGCCATTCAGCGGCGGGCGCGCTTGTCGTCGGTGCGCTTGGTTTCCATGGCGCGTCCATAGACGCCATCCCCGGCCTGCACGACGAAGTCGCAGACCCGCGCGATGACCTTGGACCCCGGGAAGAGCTGGCGCAGCGCGTGGGACTTCGCCACGATCGATCCGCCCTTGACGCGGAAGAGCTTCTTGTACGCCTCCTTGGCGGCCTCGATTTCTTCTTCGGGAAGGCCGAGTCGGCTCATGCCGATCTGGTTGAAGCTCCGAACGCTGCTTGGGCTTCCCTCGACGAGCATGAACGGCGGCACATCCTTGGGCACGCGAGCCATCCCGCCGACGAAACTGCAGTACCCGACGCGCGCGAAGTGATGGACGCCCGACGCGGCTCCGATGTTGGCGTAGTCCTCGACATGCACATGTCCCGCGAGCATGACATTGTTGGCCATGATCGTGTGATGGCCGACCACGCAGTCGTGCGCGATGTGCACATTGACCATGAACAAGTTGTGGTTGCCCACGCGTGTGTAGCCGCCGCCGTTTCCGGTGCCGCGATGGATCGTCACATGCTCACGGATCTGGTTGTAGTCGCCCATCACGAGCCAGGTGGGTTCGCCGCGGAACTTCAGGTCTTGCGGGTCGCCGCCGACGATCGAGTACGCGTGCAGCTCGTTGCAGCGGCCGAGTTCAGTGAGCGCCCCGACCTGCGAATGCGGGCGAAGCACACAGTCCTCGCCGATGCGGGCGCGGGCGCCGACCACGCAGTACGCGCCGATCTGCGCGCTTTGCGCGATGTCGGCAGAAGGATCGATGATCGCGGTTGGATGGATGCTCGGCATGCAGTGTCCCGGCTCGTTCACTCGATTTCGGCGTCGGCGTCGACCATCATGAAGCGGATCTTGGCTTCGGCCGCCGTCTTTCCGGCCACAGAGGCGCGGCAGTGTACGGTCGCGCTTCGACTGTTCGCGGTCACCGTCTCGGCCTCCATCACCATCTGGTCGCCAGGCGAGACCTGGCGGCGCAACTTCACGCCGTCGAGCGAGAGCAGCACCGCCACCTTGCCCGTGTGCTCGAGCGTCTGAGCGAGCAGCAGGCCGCTGAGCTGAGCCATCGCTTCCACGATCAGCACGCCGGGCATGATCGGCTGGCCCGGATAGTGGCCGGGGAAGAACGGCTCGTTCATCGTCACATTCTTCACGCCGACCGCGCGGCGCGACCCATCGAGTTCGAGCACGCGATCGACGAGCAGCATCGGGTAGCGGTGAGGAAGCAGTCGGCTGATCGCGCGCGCATCCATCGTTCGGCCGGTCCCCAAGCTCGCCGCCATGTTCGCGGCCTTGATGCGTTGCACGATCTCCAGGCCGAGTCGCCGATTCAGGCCGTGCCCGGCGCGCGACGCCAGCACGCGGCACTGCACGGGCGCGCCGATCAGGTAGAGATCGCCGATCGCATCGAGCACCTTGTGTCGCACCGGCTCGTTGTCGAAGCGGAATGCGTTGTCGATGGGACCGTCCTCGCCGATCACCAGCACATCGCGCGGGGTCAGGTGCGTGCAGAGTCCGGCGGCGAGCAGCGTTTCGGCTTCTTCCTTCAGGCTGAAGGTGCGCGATGGCGCGACCTCCGTCATGTAATCGCCGGTGGCCAGGTCGAAGCTCCAACCTTGCCGCCCGATGCGGTGCGCGTTCTTGCCGTAGTCAAGGTCGAAGACCACGCGCATGAGCTCGCCGTCCGAAGGGAACGCTGCGATCATCGCGCCGTCGGGATCCTCGCACAGCGCCGGCGCACGGAGACGATGGATGATTCGTTCCGCGTCCTGCGCCACGAAACCGGCAGCGAGCATGGGTTCGGCGAAGGGCAGGGCACTTCCATCGCCGGCTGGCAACTCCGGTCCATGCAGACGGAGCAGCGCGTTGTCCACACGCAAGCCGGCCAGAGCGCTCATGCAGTGTTCGACCGTTTCGATCGAGGCATCGCCCGACTTGATCACGGTGCGGCGTGGCCGAACCACCACATTTTCCACGCGCGCTGGAATGCGCACCGGCGGATCGAGATCGGATCGCTCAAAGACGATGCCGTGACCGGCGGGCGCGGGCAGGATTTCCAGGTCCGCGTTGGCGCCGGAGAGCAGGCCCTTGCCACGCACGCGAACCGGCCCAGCGAGCGTGTGCTGGCGCGGTTTGGACTTCAGTGCTGAGGCTGGTGCTTGGGCTGGTGCCATGGGGCGAATCGACCGGCGGTCGACTCAGCCACCCTTGGGCGGATCCGCCACTAGGCGCTTCAGGCGTCCCGCGAGCGGCGCGAGTGTACGGATGGCCGCAATCTGCCGCAACGCATCCATCATGGGCTGTGCAGGGAGGCCGCCCCAGGTCTCGCCATCGGGGATGTCGTGCATGACGCCGCTGCGTGCGGCTAGGCGGACGCGATTGCCGATCGTGCGATGGTCCGCGATGCCGGTGCCCGCGCCGAACTGGCACCAGTCGCCCACGACCACGCTTCCGGCGAGCCCGGTCATGCCGCTGATCACGCAACCCTTGCCGATCCTGCAGTTGTGGCCGATCTGGCAGAGGTTGTCGATCTTCGTACCGGGTCCAATGAAGGTCACGCCGAACTTCGCGCGATCGATGCAGGTTCCCGCGCCGATCTCCGCCTCGTCCGCAAGCTGGGCAATGCCGATGTGCGGCGTGCGAACGATCGATCCATGGTCGTCAGGACGGAACCCGAAGCCGTCGCTGCCCACCACTGCGTTGGCGCCCACCGAACAACGCGCCCCGACGATGCATCGTTCCCGCACCACAGCATGCTGCCACATCACCGAGCCCGCACCGATGCGCGCACCTGCGGCGACATGCGCGCCGTGATGGAGCACGACGCCCGCGCCGATCACGGCTCCCGCACCGATGAAGCACTGCGCGCCGATGCGGCATCCAGATCCAACCGACGCGCCGGACTCGACGACGGCGGATGGATGAACACCCTCTGCCGGCATGGGGATCGCTGGTGCGAACGCCGCTAGGGTGAGCGCCATCGCGCGGTCTGCATCCTTCACCCAGATGATGGCCCGCGACGATGCATCGTGGCCTTCGATCGTCAGTCCGCGCGTGACAAGCGCTGTGCCGGCGGCACTGGTGGCCCACAGGCCCGCGTAAGTCTGCTCGCCAATGAACGTGAGGTGGCTTGCCTGCGCGAGCGCGAGCGTGTCGAGCCCGTCGATGGTCACATCACCCGGGCCCCAGAGCTCGCCGCCGACGAGTTCGGCGACTTGGCCGCTGGTGCGCGGGCGATCCATCACTGGCCGGCCTGCTTGGCCTTGAACTCGGCGTTCATGCGCTGGATCAGCATGTCGGTCACATCGAGCTTGGCGTTGACGAAGAGCGTGCGGCGAACATTGAGTTGCGCGAGCACCTGCTGGACGGTGCCGGGCTCGATCGCTTCGGTCGAGTCATCGAGCACGATCATGTCGATGTTGTTCTCCTGCGCCATTCGCCCTGCGATCGTGCGCATTTCGGCGTAGGCCTCGCGGATCCAGTTGGCGCTCTCGGACTCCATCTTGAGCTTGGCGTACTCCTCGAAGGCGCGCATCTGGCCGACCTTCTCCTGCGCCTTGCGTTCTGCCTCGGCGAAGTTCGGGCTGCCGGGCTGAAACGACTCGAGTTCGTCTTGCAGCGCGCGCAGTTCCTCGCGCATCTTCTCGGCTTGGTCCTTGAGCGAAGACTGCACCGTGTTCATGTGCTGTTCGTGCCCGGCGCGGGCATCGAGGCCATTGAGGGCGCGGCCGAGTTCGACGGTGCCGATCACCGGTGCGGACGACGGTGCCGTGGCCGCCACGATGGCGAGTGCGGCGATGGCGAGTGCGGGCAGTGCTGTCTTGATCGTCATGGTTCGGTCCTTCGGTGGTCCGGCGTCAGGGCTTGGGCGTGGCCTGCGTTGCGGCGGCGCGGTTGTTGTTCATGCGCAGCACGAGCCGGTCGGTGATGTCGTCCTTCGCGCTGGCCACGAGCACTCGGCGGCGCGAGATCTGCTGCTGCACCTGCTCGAAGTACGACTCCTTGCTCCGTGGATCGCGCTTCATATCGGCGGCGCCGTCGTTCACGAGCACATAGTCGTATCCCTCGACCTGGGCGAGCTTCTGCGCTTCGGAACGGATCTCGCGGTAGAGCGCCTCGAAGCGCAGGGCGCGCTCGCGGTCGAGTTCCTGTCCCTTGAGTTGGGTCCACTCGCGCAATTGCAGGTTTTCCAAGGCGAGCGCATCGCGCGCCGACTGCACTTGGGCCGGGTCGGTCAACGCCTCGGTCGCCTTCAGGCGCGCTTCGAGGTCCTTGCCCCGATCGGTGAGCTCCTTCTCGAGCGCCGAGGCCAAGCGCGCGATCTCGACTTCGGTGTCCGCTCGGGCGGACATCTTCTCAAGGACCTTCTGGATGTCGATGCTCGCCACGGCAGTCGGGGCCGCGGCGATTCGGCCCGCGGCGAAGGCGCTCGCGGCGACGATGGCGCCGCCGAGCACGCACAGCACGGCAGGCAGGAATGATCGGTGCTTCATGGGCGCGAATGGTAGCGATGCGCGGAGCGCGCGGCCCGGCTGCGGATCAGAACGGCAGGTCGGCGGAGAAGCTGAAGACCTGCGTCTGGTCGGTGTCGTCCTTCAGGATTGGCTGCGCGAAGTCGAAGGCCAGGGGAATCGGTCCGAATTGCGGCAGGTAGAGCCGCAGGCCGATGCCGATCGAGAGCCGGTAGTCCGACAGCGCGACTTCGTCGACGACGGTTCCGGAATCGCAGAAGGCGACCCAGTTCACGAACTCATCGATGAGCGGCATTTCGTACTGCGCGCCAGCGAAGAACTTGAAGGTCCCACCGATCGGATCGCCGTCAGCTTGCCCCTGAGCGTTCACCGTCGGCGTCGTTGACCCCGGAGGTCCTGAACTGGCGCTCTTGGGGCTGACCGAGCGGAACTCGAAGCCGCGGAAGGTGCGGCCGCCGAGATAGAAGCGCTCGGTGAGTGGCGCTTCGTCATCGAAGATGTAGCCACTCTGCACAGTCGTCTTGAGCACGCTCCTTCGGCCGATCAGGTCCTCGGCCAGCGTGAAGAAACCAGTCCATTCGCCGTTGATCGCCGTGTAGGTGTAGTCGCCGCCGAGCACGCCGTACTGCTGCACGCTGCCCTCGATGCGCGTGCCGCGGGAGGGGCGGCTCACATTGTCGGTGTTGGTCCGCGTGAACGAGAAGGTGAGCGAATCGAGGTCGTAGGGGCCTTGCTCCCGGTACACCATCGTGGGCGTCGAAGCATCGAAATCCGTCAGTTCCACGCGGTTCCAGTTGAGCCGGCCGGAGAAGGTCCAGAGATCGCCGAGCCGGCGAGAGATCTGCAGGTTGGGACCCCAGCGTTCCTCGGTCCAGTCCTCGTACACGCGAGTCCGGAAGAAGCCGTTGATGCCCCCGCCCCAGTCGGAGTCGAACAGGCGCGGATCACTGATCCCGACGGCGTAGTTGCTCACCTCGACACCAGGGGAGATCGTGGCATTGAAGGTCTGGCCGGCGCCGCGGAAGGCGCGTTGCGCGAGAAACTCGTCGAGCGTGCGCGGCGTGTCGAAGAGATCAAAGTTGCGCTGCGTCAGGCTGATCTGCCCGAAGAGCCCGGTGTCGGTGCTTGCGCCGACGCCGAAGTTGAGTGAGCCGGTGTTCTGCTCCTTGATCTCGACCAAGATGTCGCGCACGCCTTGATCCTGAGCGTCCGGCTGCTGCAGCGTCAAGCGCACATCGCCGAAGAGACCGGTTCGTTCGAGCCGCTTGGTGGCGTCGTCGAGTTGGCGCGCGTCGAGCGGCCGGCCCGGATCGATCTTGATGTCACGACGGATCACATTGTCCTTGGTGAGGTTGTTGCCTTGGATGCGCACGATGCCCGCGATCGTCGCGCTGCCCTCGCGCACCTTGAGCACCAGGTCGACCTCGGGGCTCTCGCCCGTGCGGACCCACTCGCTCTGCACTATGGCATCGCCGTGGCCCATGACCTGATACGCGCCCCTCACCGAGTCGACCGACTGCTTCACCAGCGTTTCAAGGAACGCATCGCCCGGCCGGATCTTCAGGAGCCCCAAGGCCTGCTCGTTGCTCAGCGTCGGAGCGGTCTCATCGCCGAGGTCGAGGATCGTGACGTTGCGCAGCCGATACTGCCGACCTTCCTCGACGGCGAAGACGACCTTGGCTTCGTTGCCGTCCGGCGCCACATCCACGCGGCGATCGACGCGCACATCCACATAGCCCTGCCCCTTGTAGAAGCGGTCAAGCGCGGCCACATCGCCAGCGAGCCGGTCCTCGTCCAAGTCGCCCTTGGAGAACAGGAACACCCATTCCTTGGTCTGGATCTCTTCTTGCAGTCGCTTCGCCGGGAACGCGAGATTGCCGGTGAACTCGATCGAACGCACGCGCGTGCGGGGGCCCTCGATGATCCGGAAGATCAGGATCCCGTTCTCCTTGAGTTCGCTTTCGTCGACCGTGACCTCGGACAGATAGTGCCCGCGGCCGCGATAGAGGTCCTTGATCTTGGTCACGGCGCGTTCAAGCAGAAAGTCGTCGCGCGGAGCGCCGGCGTAGAGCCCGATCTCCTTGCGCAGCTCCTGATCGCTCACGATCGTGTTGCCGATGACCTGGATGTCCTGGACCAGCGGCTGCTCTTCCATGCGATAGGTCAGGTGAACCGTGCCATCTGCTTGGAGTTCCGCATCGGCGCGCACGACATCGAAGTGTCCGAGCCGATAGAGGTTGGCCACGTCATCCTTCACGGCCTTGGCGTCGAACGGCTGACCCGAGGCCATGCGGATGTTGTTGCGCACTTCCTGCTCGGTCACGCGGTCAAGGCCGACGAAGAGGATCTTGCTCACGGGCCGATCGATGAGCGTGGCATCCTCGATGTTCTGAGCGGACGCGGGCACACACATCAGAAGGAGCATGGCCAGGGCCAGCACGCGCAACAACGCGTGGGCGAGGCGGGTGGGCACGCTCCGGGCGGTCATGGATGGAGCATACTCCCGCGTGACGGGCCGGTGCCGGGCGACGCGTCTACGATGGTCGCTCTCTCAACGAGGACCACCATGACCACCGCGACCCAGTTGCAGCGCACGCCGTTCCATTCCTTCCACCTGCAGCACAAGGCCAAGATGGTCGACTTCGCTGGATGGGAGATGCCGCTTTCGTACGGCAGCATCATCGAGGAGCATCGCCACTGTCGCGCGAGCGCGGGCTTCTTCGACGTCAGCCACATGGGGCGTCTGCGGTTCACGGGTCGGCACGCACGACGCTTCCTCGACATGGTCTGCACGCGGCAGGTCCTGGGCATGGAAACTGGCCAGTGTCGCTACGGGATCGTGTGCAATGAGCAGGGCGGGTGCTTGGACGACATCATCGTCTACTGCATGGACGAGAGCGACTACCTCGTGGTCTGCAACGCGAGCAATCGCGCAAAGCTCTTGGCGCACTTCGCTGCCGTCAAGGGCGACATGGTCTTCAAGCTCGATGACCAGACCGAATCCACCGCGATGTGCGCGCTGCAAGGCCCCAAGGCGATGGACTTGATCGCAGGCATGAGCCGCGAGATTCCCAATCTCAAGCGGTACCGCTTTGCGCAGAAGAACCTGATCGTCGTCAAGCTCATCGTGAGCCGCACGGGGTACACGGGCGAGGACGGCGTCGAGGTCATCCTGGGCGCGGGCACCGCTCAACTCGCGATGGGGATGTTCCTGAAGAACGCAGGCCAAGCGGACAGCATCATCAAGCCGATCGGGCTTGGTGCGCGCGACACGCTGCGCATGGAAGCCGGCATGCCGCTGTACGGCCATGAGATCGACGAGGCCACGGACCCGATCAGCGCCGGACTTGGGTTCGCGGTCAAGCTCGACAAGGGACAGGATGACGAGCGCACCGGTCGTTTCATCGGTCAGGATGCGCTGCAGCGGATCGCCGCCGCGGGTCCGGCGCGCAAGCTCGTCGGGCTTGTGCTCGACGGGCGCCGCAGCGCGCGACAGGGCATGCCGATCAAGCACGGCAACGAGGTCGTCGGTCGCGTCACCAGTGGTTGCCTGAGCCCGACCTTGGACAAGCCGATCGCGATGGCCTTCGTCGATGCGCCGTTGGCGGACCTTGGCACCTCACTCAGCGTGGACTTGGGTCGCGAACTCGCCACCGCAACGGTCACGAAGATGCCGTTCGTCTCGGCGACGCGCTCCTGAACTCGATCGCGTTTCGTCAGGCCGACTGCTCGCGGAAGAACCGCGTCGGCTTGTCGTCGTGCAGCTGCTGGTTCAGCCGCCGCAGGGCCTCGACCTCGATCTGACGCACGCGTTCGCGGGTCAGGCCCACGATCTCGCCGATCTGCTTCAGCGTCAGGGGTTCGTGGCCTTCTAGACCGAAGCGCAGGCGCAGGACGCGCGCATCGCGCTCGTCGATGGAGTCGAGCAGCTTGAGGATGATCTTGAAGTCCTCGTTCTCGCTCGCTTCGCGCTCAGGTTGCTTGCCGCGCGTGTCCTCGAACAGGTCCCCGAAGTCCATCGCCACGCCGTCTTCGCCAATCGGCGCCTGACTCGGGGCCTGATAGGCCTTCACCGCGCGCCGGATGATGACGAGCTTCTTGACCGGAAGCTTCATCTCTTTCGAGAGTTCTTGCAGGCTCGGGCTGCGCCCGTGCTTCTCCTCGAACTTGCGCGAGGTGTCCTTCCACCGAGCGATCAGTTCGACCATGTAGGCCGGGATGTGGATCGGTTGGACGGCGTTGATGAGCGTGCGCTTGATCGCCTGCTTGATCCACCAACTTGCGTAGGTGCTGAAGCGCGCACCCTGGGCGGGGTCGAAGCCCTCGACCGCGCGGATCAGTCCGATGTTGCCTTCCTCGATGAGGTCAGGCAGCGTCAGTCCGCGGTTGACGTAGTTCTTGCTGATGGCGATGACCAAGCGCAAGTTCGCTTTGATCATCCGCTCCTTCGACTGGATGCAGGTGTCGTTGATGATGCGCCAACCAAGGGTCTTCTCCTCCTCAGGAGTGAGAAGCGGCGTCTCGTTGACCTCTCGCAGGTACAACTGGAGCTCGGACTGGACTTCTGACCGGGCCATGGAGGAGCAATCCTAAGCGCAGGAGCCGTGGCCGTGGAAATGGAATCCCGCGGGGTGTTGTCGCAACCGATCCGGTGCCCACGCCGAATGGCGGCCCGCTTGGATCGGGGCGCTCGCAAGCTACGATCAGGCCATGGACGACCTGTCCGGACTCTTGTCATCGTGGCCGCTTGACCCCTCCACGCCGCGCGTTCGCGTGGTGCAGGGGGCCGATGGACGCCACAAGGTGCAGGTGCGCCTGGATCTTGGGGTCCTCCAAATGGAGATGGATGGCCGCCCCGATGGCCTGCGCCCCGGTGGGCGGGAGAGCCTTTTGGACCTCCTCCGCGAGGATCCGGCGCCTGAGCCGCTTGCGCCAGAACGACTTGAAGCGCTTCGCCAGGAAGCGGGGCTGTACCAGCAGCGTGCCACGGCCTTGATGATGGCAGGGTTCCCGGGTCTGGCGGCGCGAGATTGCCGGCGCAATCTTGAACTCATCGATGTCGTGCGCGAGCGGGCGGCGCGCCCCGAGGACCGCGCGGCGTTCGAGCAACTCCGCTTGGGACTCGTCGTCACCCGCACGCGCGCCGAGGCGTCCGCAGCGCTGCAGGTCAAGGATCACCGCGGTGCCTTGGCCGCGCTCGACGCAGGTTTGGCTGCCGTGCGCGATGCGTACACCATGATCGGCCAGCGCAATCGGTTCGAGGCAAGCGCCGAGGTCGCGATCCTTCGTTCGATGCGCGACATGCTCGTGCCGCGACTGCCCAGCAGTCAGCGCGCCGAGCTTGAAGAACGCCTGCGTGCGGCGATTGTCAGCGAGAACTACGAACTCGCGGCGATCCTGCGAAACGAACTACGACAGATGAAAGAGTGATCGTCGGCGCGCCAGTCAGGCGTCTTCATTCACCGATGTGCCGCCGAAGACCGCGCGGTCGATGCTGAGCGCGCCCGCGCCAACCAACAACACATTCAGGGCGAGAGCGCACAGCGCCAGCGAGACGAAGCCCGCTTGGTATTCGCCGGGTTCGAGGCTGTAGAACAGGCTCTCGGCCATCGCGCGGGCCGGGCCGAGCGCGAACTGGGTTCCGATGACGACGAGCATGGCCGCGGCCCAGAGTCGGCTGAGGAATCCGATGAGCAGCAGCGTGCCGGCGACCAATCGCGCCACCGATTCCCAGAGCGCGACATCGAGCGGCTCAGGCACCACCTTGAGTTCATGCAGGTCGAGCGCCTTGCCGAGCCAGCGCGGCGCTTGCAGAGGATCCAGGTTCTCTGGGTCGACGATCGATCCCGGGACGACACCCTCTTGACCAGTGTCGTAGCCCAACTCAATCAGTGTCGCCGTTTCCCTTGGTGAGAAGACGCGGACACCGAAGGCATCTCGGTAGCCCGCCGGTGCGAGCGCGAGCGCCAACAGCAATCGCGCGAGCAGCGGCATCAGGGAGATGGCGAAGAAGCGTCGCATGGCTTCGATGCGGCTTCGGCCGCTGGCTTAGGATGCTACGGACGCCGCGGGCGTGGCGGAATTGGCAGACGCACGGGATTTAGGTTCCCGTGGGGTAACACCCGTGCAGGTTCAAGTCCTGTCGCCCGCATTCATGACTGCATGGACTCCAACATCGTGGACGGCCAAGTCGGCTGCGCAGCAACCGCCGTACGAGGATCGCGCCGCACTCAGCACGGTGCTCAATGAGTTGGCAGCGCTGCCGCCACTCGTCACGAGCGGTGAAGTGCTCGCGCTCAAGCAGCAACTCGCAGCGGCCGCTCGGGGCGAGGCCTTCGTGCTGCAGGCCGGGGACTGCGCCGAGAGCTTTGCGCAGTGCAGGCCCGATGCCATCACGGCGCAACTCAAGATCCTGCTGCAGATGAGTCTGGTGCTCGTGCACGGTTCGGGTCGGCGCGTGGTGCGATTGGCCCGGCTGGCCGGTCAGTACGCGAAGCCCCGGTCGGCCGACACCGAAGTACGCGACGGCGTGTCGCTGCCGGCCTATCGCGGGGACAACGTGAATCGCAGCGAATTCAGCGCCGCCGGTCGGCGTCCTGACCCCGAACTCCTGTTGCGCGGATACGAACGAGCGGCGCTCACGCTGAATTTCGTGCGCGCGCTCGTCGACGGCGGCTTCGCCGACATTCACCACCCTGAGCAGTGGGACTTGTCCTTCGCGCACGCCAGTCCATCGCGCGCCGAGTACGAACGCATCGTCCACGAAATCCGTGGAAGTTTGGACTTTGCGCGCACGCTCACGGGCGAGGACCACCCAGCGCTCACGCGCGTCGATCTGTTCACCAGCCACGAGGCGCTCGTGCTGCCCTACGAGCAGGCGCTCACGCGGCAAGTCCCGCGACGGGATGGGTGGTTCAATCTGAGCACGCATCTGCCCTGGATCGGCATGCGCACCTCATCGTCCGACGGCGCGCATGTTGAGTACGCGCGAGGGCTCTCGAATCCGATTGGGATCAAGGTCGGACCGACGACCGATCCCGCTGCGCTGGTGCGCGCGCTCGAGATGATCGATCCCCATCGCGAGCCAGGCCGAATCACGCTCATCCACAGGTATGGCGCTGATCAGATCGAGGCGGGACTTCCCGCGGTCCTTCGCGCCGTCCACACGGCCGGTTGGCATGGACTCTGGATTTGCGACCCCATGCACGGCAACACTGAGACGGTGGTCCCGACGAATGGCGCGGGGGCAGGGCGCCCCGTCAAGACGCGTGCGTTCGCGAAGGTCATGCGGGAGTTGGAACTCGCTTTTGACGTGCACGCCTCGTGCGGCACGCACCTGGGTGGCGTGCACATCGAAGTCACCGGCGACGATGTCACCGAGTGCACAGGCGGTTCGCGCGGTCTGAGCGAAGCCGATCTGGCGCGCGCCTACCGCAGCGCGGTCGATCCGCGCCTCAACGCGGAGCAGGCGCTTGAGCTTTCACTGCTCTTGGCGCGCCACCTTCGCGGCGGACCACTCCGGTCAGTGTGAGAGCACGTCGCGGAGCGGGTCGCTTGGCTCAGCGCCTGCGCCGTCGATGGTGCCGCACGACGGCGGCAGCATGGGCTCCTGAGGCAGCCCAAGGCGCACGACCATGATCAAGCGAACGAGGGAGCGCTCGTGTCGTTCCTCTTCCGAGGTTCGGAAACTACGCTGGGTCGGTCAGCGCTTGCGACCTCTCAGCCATCCGACGCTGCCCAAGAGCGTCAGGGCGCCCGGGGCGGGGACCGAGTACTCCATGATGAAACCTCGTTGGCGCCTTCCGTTCGACTGGTCGTTCCATGTTGAAACGGGGCTGCCTCCGGTATCGAGGTAGTGAAGGTAGTTTTCCCCCCCTCCGTAGTTGTTCGGTTCACCGTTGCCCCAATTGGTGTAGGACCATGCCTCGCCCGTGACCCAGCGCCAGCCTCCGTTGGGCTCCGAGTAGTCGGGTGCCGAGGTGTCTTGGTACCCGCCCAACCAAGGACCGCCATCCGTCCACCACTGCTCCGGTCTTGCCACGACGGAAAACACGAAGGACGCCTCGGCAGCGCTCGTAAGGGTTACCAAGTGCCCTCCGAGCGACTCTGCCATCGCCTTCGCCTCGGTCCAACTCATCAACTCCGGAGCAAAGACGGCGCGGTAGGCGTGCCCATTGCCAGCGTTAGCTGTCGACCACGTGACGGGATCGTAGATCACGGCGGCAGTAGTTTGGCTTGCTGCCGACGCAATCAACGCAAACGAAGAGCACACCGCCACGGAGAGAGTGGTCATAGTTTTCCATTTCTTCCCCAGACAAGATGTATGGAAACCGAGGGATCGTCGGAGCGCGAGGGGGGGTTCGCTCCGACCTCTTGAGTCCGCGGCAATGTATGGCCGGGTTGCATGAAACCGGACAATTCACGCCTTGTACCCATCGCGTCCCGCCTTCCGTGCGCCCTGTATCCTCCGGTGCTCCCATGGGACGAAGCGTCACACCAGTCGTCGTCACCGGCCTAGGCCCGGTGTGCGGCCTC
>VGXL01000035.1 GCA_016873315.1 Phycisphaerae bacterium
CAAGCGATCAAGCGCCGCGTCGACCCCGACAACCGATTCCGGTTCCACCCCTTCGCGATGTTCATGGCGTAGGCGCAGGCGGATCGAGGGGTTGGTCGCATGCTCGTCTCCACGTCCTCTGAGGTTTGAGCGGGGTCCTGCAACGCTCATTTCAACAACGCGCGAGGCGACAGCGGCTCCTGACCCAGCAGCGAAAGCACTCGGAGCAGACTGAGTGTGGCTCACTAGCACGAAATCCAGGCAGATAGGGCACATCATGGATTCCCTCCGACGATGCTGGTCCCGAGGACATCCTCAGCGCCAATTGACTTTCCCTTTCAGCGAACGGGGTAGGCAAGACCTCGCACATCGAGAACTCGATCCAAGTTGAGATGCGAGGGTGATGCCGCTGTTTGGATGGCCGATCGACCACCATGTGGGGGGGGGGACCCGATCTGAATCGGCAGCCCCATCGATCCAATCGTAGCGATGCCACCGCTAGGACGCACGAGGTCCTGCCTCATCGGCTGTGCGACGATGGTGGCGAACTGTGGAAATCACTCGGCGGAACTCCGCGCGCAGATCGGGATCCCATCGCGTACCAAGCCCTGATTGGGTGCCATATCCCTCAGGTCGAGTGACGTCGTCCGACGATCGCGGTCGGTTGTACGCTCGGCGCGAGAGCGGCATGGGCCGCTAGGAACTCTGCCTTGACCGATCATGCCGAGTGACTGCCCATCGATATCGAAAAGGAGTTTGGCACCGCGCCGGAGAGGTCAACGCGGATGGCCACCCGACCGGCGCCCACGGCACGTCGGTCTTGAAAAGAACGGCCCCTCGCGTACTCTGTTAGACAGTTGACATCGCGTTGAACCTAGTCAATCAGCGCGAACTTGGAGGACCAAATGAAAACCCAGTTCACAACCGCACTGACGACATTGTTTGTCTCTCTCCGCGCCCTCGCGCAAGCTGGCGACGGAGACATCATCACCTGGGGCGTCTCTAACTGCAGTGGCAGCGAACTTTCACCTCCGTCGGCGCCCGGCAGGCCCGCTGGAACCAGGTACATCGACGTTGGCGTCGGCTACACGAGTGGGGAGCGATTCTATGCGATCCGTTCCGACGGGGTCCTTGTCGCGTGGGGTGCGGGCTCAACACCACCCCTCCCCTCCCCTCCGGCGGGAGTGCACTACACAGGCGTAAGCGCTGGAACTGAAAGGCTAGTACTGGTGCGATCGGACGGCGTCGTGGTCTACCAGAACAACAATTCACGGCAACCTCCGCCCGAGCACCGCTTCATCAAGGCAGAGCCTGGATTCGACCACTACATCGCTCTGACCGACCTCGGCGCTGTTGTTTGTTGGGGCGCCAACGAATCGGGGCAGTGCAATGTTCCTTCGCTTCCTCCGGGCCGCCGATTCACAGATGTAGAAGCCAGCGGCACTCTCTCCGTCGCGCTCGTTGATGATGGCTCGATTCGAAGTTGGGGGTCAAACGGCGGATGGCCCCTCACGGCGCCAACCCCTCCAGCAGGCGTTGGCTATGTAAAGCTAGGAGAGTTGTCAGAAGCGCAGAACATCTCCGCAATTCGGTCAGACGGAACCGTTGTCTTTTGGGGAGGCTGCTACAACATCTCGTGCTCGAGCTCGGGTCCTTCAAATGGCGCATACTGGACCTCCGTATCCACGGGCGCATCGGTCATTGCGGCCTGCCGAACCGATGGCACGTGGCTCTGCCGTGACGCGAGCAGCGCATTCAACCTCTGCAACATCTCAACGATCCTTCCAGGGCATTTTGCGTCTAGGGTTGCTGTTTGGAACTGCGTTTCCGCCGCGGTGATTGTGCAAGACTGCAATCTCAACGGGATCCCTGATTCCTCCGAGTTGGGGCAGGAGGGCGCTGATTTCAACGGAGATCATGTCCTAGACGAGTGCCAGTGCATCGCAGATCTTTTCGTCGACGGAAGGGTCGACGGCGCCGACCTCGCCGTGGTCCACTCGCAGTGGGGGCTCGGAGGCGCTGCAGTAGCTGACATCAATCGCGACGGAGTCGTGAATGGCACCGATCTTTCGATCCTGCTTAGCTCGTGGGGATCCTGCCCGTAAGTCGACAGCCTGGCACCGCTGCGACGGCCATTCGATCCGTCGCGCGCCTGCCTGTGCACATCCACGTACACCCAACACCGGTCTCTGAGCCGCCGCTGCGCTGTGGCCGGTGATCGCCGGCCAGAAGGGCAACCCGCTCGCCACGCTCTACCACTGCGCGGGAACCACCGGCGCGCCGGGCGATGTTGTCATCGACTTCGTCAGCGACACGGTTGTTGGCCAAGCACCTCTTGACGAGGCACCGCTGTCGATCGTGGAGATTCGCTCGCTCGGGGGCGCAGCGCAGTCGGGCACGCCGGTGCCAAGCGGCAACTGCCGACACGCGTTCTTCGTCGATCTCATCACACTCTTCGATGCTCACGCGAAGAATGCGGAGGAGCGCAAGCACATCGTCGACCGAACGAACGCCGTCGTCGATCAGGCCCGAAAGGTCGCTGGGCTGGGTGTGGACTTCAGCGGCACGCACTCGCAGCCCGATGATGCTGGCCGCAGCGCGAAGGCCGCGGACATCTTCGGATCAGCCGAGATGGCGACGAAGGTCCAAGCGATCAAGCGCCGCGTCGACCCCGACAACCGACTCCGGTTCCACCCCTTCGCGAAGTTCATGGCGTAGGTGGACAGCACGATCGTTCGCGCGCTCGACGCCGCGAAACCAGACAAGCCGGCGTAGCTCCGCCTTAGCGCCCCGCCGGCGTCCGGACGAGTCGCGCTCCGAAGAGTTCGTTCCGCGTCGCTGGCGGCGCCGAACTGCGCGCGTTCTTTCCTTGAGTGCCTGGCGCATCGGCCCAGCAGCCGCCGCGAACGATGCGCGCGGAGCCCTCTGCATCGCTCGTCCAGTTCCAGAGATCGCCGGAGAGACCACCGCGACAGTCGTTCGTCTCGATCCACTCCATCTCACTCGGAAGCCGCCAACCGCTGCTACCGAGTGGCGTGACCACAGCGGACATGAGCCGGGCGCCATCCCGTTCAGCAAACTCGACGCGATACGCAGGCTCAAGTCCCGCGCGCCGCGAGAGTTCGTTGCACAGATCGACCGCCTCGAACCAGGTCAATCCGGCCGCCTGCGTCGGGCCAGTGCGCGGTTCGGGATCGACCCCGAACACTTCGCGGTAGACGGTCGCGGGCACGAGCGGCGTGGCGAGCCGCTTGGCGCCGTCTTTGCCGCACTCGACCGTCGAGGCGAGGAACGCTGCCGTTGCGGGACCGGCGGGCAGCGATGGGGCGGCCGTTTCCTTCGACTCGGTCGGCTCCGCGGGCGATGGCGATGGCGTTGGCGAGGGCGAGAGCGTTGGCGATGACGAGAGCGTCGGCGTGATCGCATCCGCCACAAGCAAGACCGCCTGCGGCGTTGAGCGCTTGGCGAGCACCGCATTCTCAGCAACGGTCTCAAGCGAGAGCCGCGTACCGCGAGCAAGCCGAAACGGCGGATCGACCAAGTACGGTCGGTCGACATGACCATTCCATCGGTCGATGCGAAGGATGGTCGTCGCACGGCCATCGGGGCCAACCGCCAGCAGGCGCACGCGTGACGCGTACATCCCCGGTCGCAGCACGATCGCCACAAGATCGAGGTCGCGCTCATTGGGCGGAGCGACGATGGTGACGGTTTCGCCGACGCACGATTCTCGTTCCGTGCCAGCGCCGCCAACGGTCACCGCGCGAAGCAGGCGAACCGGCGATTCCCCAACCATGACTGGCGGCAGCGCCTCGAGCCGGAACTGCCCACACTCGCTGCGCCCGCGCCCATCGGTGTGGCACTCTGCGACGATCGACTCGGCGGCTGCGATCGAGATCGCGAATCCATCGGGAAGCACGAACTCGCCGTCGATCCCAACGCCCCCGATACCCCCCGCCGGTCGCGTTTCAAGATCGCCCGTCAATTTGAACCCAAGGCTCGCATCCCGCTCGTCAAGACTCTGCGCGAACTTCGCATCACCCGCACAGAGCAGCGCTCGGGCGATCAGCCCCGGCGTCTTTGCTCGGACGCGCCACCCACCGACGACGAGCGGCCGATCAGCAACACCGACGATGAACGACCGCATCTGTCGGTTGTCGTTCGCCCCGATCGTCCAGCCATCAGCAACATCCCATGCAGCAATCGGCTCGCGAGTCACGGAAGGCACCGCCGACTGCAGCTCCACGGCCCCGTCGATCGCGGCACCACGCTCGACCCAGTCCTTCAGCGCACTGATCTCGTCAGCGGTCGGCTTGGGCGGAACGCTCACCACGCCGTCCACGGGAAGGAACGGCGGCATCAGTCCGCTCTCGATGACCGTGAGCAGCGTTCTGGAGACGCGCTTCACTTCGGCGGGACGCGTGAAGTCGTACGCACCTGGACCGCCCGGACGATGGCAGTGCAGACAGCAGCGCTCCAGCATCGGCGCGACATCGCGTGCGAAGTCGGGACCAGCCGTCGTGAGCGCCGCGACGGCGAGCGCGATCAGTTGCATGCACCCCACGCCGCAAGCAGCAGGGTGAGATCGCCAGCACCGATCTGGCCGTCGCGATCGATGTCGGAACCGCCGCCGGACACACCCCACGCCGAGAGGAGAACACCGAGGTCAGCAGAGTCGACGGTCCGATTCCCGTTGAGGTCAGCGGGGCATGCTGCGCCGGTGAAGGTGACCGGACTGTCGGTGGGCGACACATGCCCGCCACCAGGACCCGTATTGCCCGTGACGAGCGTGCCCAAATAGCGCGGCCCCACGAGGTACGGGTACTGGGTCGCGCCATTCGCAGCGATCGTCGAGAAGTAGCACCACTGGCCTTGCGGGTACTCAGGCGTCACGCTGAACCGAGCGTTGTGGACATTCAGTTCACCGAGTCCATTCACGAACTCATAGTCCTCGACGAAGCAACCGAGTGGATACTGGGTGCTGACTGCAGGCCCATACTGATTCGCCGGCAATTGCGTGCCGTCGGGCAGCGTGGTCCGCTGCGTGATCGCCCGCGTGCGGTAGCTCGTGCGCATCCGCGCGATGCCGCCGCTGCCATCTGCGTTCAGGTAGCCGTATGGCCCGTAGATCGGGAAGCCGTCGAAGGCCCAGCCGATGATCGGCGAGTGATGCTGCGCATCAGTCGGAATGACGCAGAGTGGAAACTGGTGTGGGTGGTAGACGCCGCCCGGCGCGGGGTGACCCTTGCAGGCGTCGAAACTCGCCGCTTCCCAGTACATCGCGTCGCGGTGCCAGATGTTCTGATTGTTGTAGCTCATCGCGTCGAGCGCGTTGAAGAACGGCACGCCATTCGAAAGAACGCCGATCGTGCCGAGGGGCGTGGCCGTTGGCGATGTCGCGACCACTGGATTTTTCGCGATGCGAAAGACCCAGTTCTGGTTCGCTGGCACATTCGGATTGCCCGCCCACGGTCCGATCGAGTAGCTCGGAATGCCGGTGCTCGACGGATACACATAGTTCGTCGAGTGACGGACCAGCGTGACGTTGGCCAGGATGCCGCCGTAGCCGACCTGACCACCGGTATTGCGGATCCACTGGGTTGTCGTGGGCACGATCGACTGAGCAAGGGCCGCGGGGGCCGTCACGAGCGGCACCCAAACGAGCGAGACAACGACGGCGAGGTTGGATCGGATTGGCTTGGTCATCACCCCAGATTGCAGCATCCCGCGGGGCGAGGGCCGCGAAACTCCGGAATACACAGAAAAAAGATCCCCGACTGGCAATCCGGTTCCCTAGGGGACGGGCTCAAGGATGCACCCCACCGCCGCCGTGCGATCCGGATCAGGTCGACGGCCCGCGAACGCGGCATCGAGCGCCACGCGAAGGTCGTTCGTTCGGGCCGACGGCCGCCGCCGCCCCGGACCCTCGAAGAGATCATTGATCCTGCCTCGGTAAAGCAGATCGATCCCCCCTGCGCCGTCTAGGCGCACCAGTGCCGCCTCGGGAGAAATCGTCGCGCCTGTCGCGCGGACGGTCGTGTGGTGTGCGTCGAGCAGCGTCGGCACATCAAGCCCGAAATCGCGATGGCGCCGCTCGATCGTTGCGGGCACGACCAGCGGATCTGGATAGACGAGCCAGACCGCGGCGCCGCGGTCGCGGGCGTCGGCGCTGATGCGGGCGATCTCAGGCGAGAGCGCATTCGCGATCGGGCAGCCATCGACAAGGTAGATGAAGAGCACGAGCGAACCCGCGCGGCCACTGAACGGTTCGACGGTCTTGCCATCGAGCGTGTGGACGGGCGCAGAAACCGTCGCCGCAGGCGGAGCGGTGCATGCCGCGGGAAGCGCGCACGCGAGCGCGACGAGGACGATGCGCGCCCTGTCAACGACAGCGGGCCCGACGCTGTTGGTGGCGTCGAGCCCGCGGATCGGTTGAAGCAGCCGTGTCAGGCGGCAAGTGGTCACTTGGCGGGGATCGTCAGGCTCTGGCCAGCCTTGAGCGAACCGTCGGTGCCGATCGCGTTGGCTTCGCGAATTCGATCGACGTTTGCCTTGGTGGCGGTGCCGTACTCAGCCTTCGCGATCTTCCACAGCGTGTCGCCACTCTTGACGGTGTAGCGACGGCCGGACGTGCCAGTCGACTTGCTGCCACCCTTCTTCGCGGGCGGAGTCGAACCGCGCGATCCGCCACGGGGCGTGTTTGCAGCAGCCACCTGATCGGCTGCGGGCAGCTGATCCGCCGCGGGGAGCTTGAGGCTCGAACCAACCTTGAGGTTGTTCGGGTTGATGCCGGGGTTCGCGGCGGCGATCGCCTGCCAGGCAGACTCGCGACCGTAGGTCTTCTTGGCGATGCCCCCGAGCGTGTCACCCGCCGCGACGGTGTAGGTCGTGGTCGCTGCGACTGGGGCAACCGGCTCGACGAATGCCGGAGCCAGGCCATTTGCCGCGCCGCCACCGTTGGTCGCGCCGGGGACGGTGGTGCCGGGGACGGCCGGAGCAGGCGCCGGCACGTTCGTCGCCACGGTCGGGTCGACGGCGGGCTGGTTGAAGATGTCGATTTCGGTTCCCGGGGCCGGCGCAATCACTTCGATCGCTGCGCCTTCAGGCGTGCTCGGACCAAGCACGATGGTCTCGGGGAAGGTCGCCCCGGCCGGGCTCGGCGTGCCCAGACCACCGTCAGCCGATAGTCCACCGCTCGCCAGATCCCCGGTGGGGTTCGGCGACGGACCGATGAGGGTGAAGTAGATGCCAGTTCCGACGAACAGAACCAGCAGGAATGCCAACGCGATCTTGGTACCACGAGCCATGACATTGCTCCTTCCGTGAAGCGGTGTGACTGAGAACATCGGCAGCGTCCTGCTGCCGGGCTCACATATTATTGAACATTCTTCGGGCGCGCCACGTAGCAGATCGGCGCCGCGATGAGCACCGAACTGGCCGTACCCGCGATGAGGCCGACCAGGAAGGTGAACGCGAACGGCCGGATGCCAGTGCCGCCGAGCCAGAACAGGATCAGCGCCGTCGCCAGGGTCGCACCGCCGGTGAGCACCGTTCGGCTGAACGTCTGGTTGATGGCGTCGTTCACCATCTCACGCGTCGCGACCTCGGCCTTGCCCTTGTTCTCGCGGATGCGGTCGAGGATGACGATCGTGTCGTTCAGCGAGTACCCGATGATCGTGAGCAAGCCCGAGATGACGTTGAGGTCGATGCGGAACCCTTCGATCAGGGTCGAAGCGCCGAACGCAGAACCTTCCGTGCGGATGCTGAACGCCAACGCACCCAAGCAAATGAAGACATTGAACGCCACAGCCATGATCGTCGCCACGCTGTACCGCAGGCTGCCGAATCGCAGCCAGATGTAGAGCAGCATGCCGATCATGCTGAGGACGACGGCAACGACCGCGCTCGCAGCCAGGTTCTCGGCGACCTTCGGCGAGAAGCTGCTCACCTGTTCCAAGCTGAGCTTCTGGGTGAGCGCCGCGTTGACGAGCTTCCACTCGGGCTGCGCCACAACGCGATCCCATGTGGCAGCGTCGACCTTCGAGAGGAGCGCCTTGGGATCCACCGTCAAGAGGACGATCGATGTGTAGCCCGCGCCGGGGTTGCCCGCCTGCGCCAAGTCCAGCCCAATCAGTTCCGTCTCGCGCGACGAGATCGGTCCGAAGTCCGGCTGCGAACGCATGCGGCCCAAGCGGGTCTGCGCGTCGGCGAGCGTGATCGGCGGCGAGATGCCCTCGATCAAGACCGCCACGCCGCCGGCGTACTCGCGCACGCTTTCGTTGCGACCTTCGCGCCCGATCACGGCGCCGAGCGTGTCGGCATTGACCGGTCGGGTCTGGAGTGCCGCAGCATCGGTGCCTGCACCCTTGAAGGTCAGCGGCAGCGTGACTTCGATGTCCTTGGAGAAGGCGTTCGCCACGGCATCGACGACCGGCTCCGTGGCCGTCTCGTCGCCGCTGAACTCCGCGGGATTGGCCACCTTGATCTGGAACGACGAGGCCTTGCCATCGGCGGTCGAATCACCGACCGTCAGGACACTCGCGGTGCGCAACTGCGCCACCGCCGCCGAGGCGCCCGCTGCCTCGCCGATCGCTCGAATGCGTTGCTCGACATCCGAACGCGAAAGCGCCAATCGACCGCCCGCGCTCGCCGACTCGCCATCTGTCGCGCGCCGCGTGACGAGCGTCATCGTGAGTCCGCCGCGGAACTCAGTGTCGAGCATCTCGCGACCGCTCGAGAAGGTCGCCACGATGCTGACCACCGTCAACACGATGCAACCGATCCACACCACGCCACGCTTGCCGATCCAGTCGACATTGGGGCGAAGTGCCGAGGCGATGCCCGGGAAGATCGTGGTGATGAACGGAAGGTTCTTGCGGTGCAGGATGTTGGTCCAGACATCGAGCAAGACGCGAGTCACAACCATCGCGGTGAACAGCGTGGTGATGACGCCGATCGCCATCGTGAGCGCGAAGCCCTTCACTTCCGTTGCAGCGACCTTGTACAGCACCACGCAGACGATCAAGTTGGTGATGTTGCCGTCGACGATCGCGCTGAAGGCGCGCTTGTACGCGATGTCGATTGCATCCCGCAGGCGCTCCTTGTGCTCGGCCATTTCTTCGCGCAGACGCTCGAAGATCAGCACGTTCGCGTCGACCGCCATGGCGATCGAGAGCGCGACGCCCGCGAGACCAGGCAGTGAGAAGGCGCCGTCGATCGCGGCCATGATGCCAAACAGGAAGAGCGCGTTGAGCGCCAGGGCGATGACAGCGATCACGCCGCCGCCGAGGTACCACGCGATCATGATCACGGCCGTAGCCGCAGTCGAGAGCAGCAGCGCTTCGAAGCCGCGCGCCAGATTGTCCTTGCCGAGCGCCGGGCCGAGGATGCTCACTGAGACGGGCTCGGGCTTGAGCTTCGCTTCCAGTTCGCCGCCTTCGAGAACGCGGATCAGGTAGGTGATGTCTTCGTTCGAGAAGTTGCCGGTGATTCGGCCGGAACCGTTGATCTGCGACTGGAGCGTCGGCGCGGTGTAGAGCTCACCGTCGAGCACGATGCCCATGGGCCGCTGCAGATTGGCACCCGTCAGGCGCCCCATCGCGATCCCGCCCTGCTGATCCAAGTTGAACGCAACGCAGGGGCGACCGAACTCATCGGCATCGCGGCGCGCGCTCTTCATGGACCACACTTGGCCCGGCGCGTGCGTCATGCTCATCGCATCGGTGTCGTAGAGCAGGATGAAGATCTGGCCTTCGTGCTGCGCGGCGACCATGTCGCGGCCGCGGAAGAATGTTGCGGGGTCGGCGAGCAGCGACTCGAGTTGTCGCGGATCGTCGTACCACTGCTTCAGGTCATTGAGCCGGTACCAGCTCGCCACCACGCTGTCGGTGCCATCGGGTCCGCGCTCAGTAAGCTGGGTCTGGAGTTCACCGACATTGACGCCCTGCGGGTTCGCGGCACTCACCGGGATGTGGAACTCAAGCACGCCGGCGGCGCGCAGCAAGCGCTTGAGGTCCTCAGGATCCTCGAAGCCGGTCATTGCCGCCGAGTAGGCGTCGTACTCCTTGACCAAGTCCGCGAGCTCTGCCGTGTACTCGGGGCACTGCTTGGCAATCGCTTCGAGCTCGCGCTCGCGCGGGCTCGGGCCATAGAGCGGATTTCCGGCCTCGTCGAAGAGGGCCTTGCCGTGGTCATCGCGCAGGCGATCGCCCTTGTTGGAGAGCTGGAAGGCACGCTTCAGGCGAGCCTCGTTCACGCTCGAAGCGAGCAACGCCTCGCGCGCCTTGCGCTCAGCGAGTTCGGCCGAGGCGATTCGTTCTTCGATGGGAGCAAGCGTGGCTGCGTCGGCGGATTGCTCGAGGGCGGCCTGATAGGCAGCGCGGTCCTCGATGGCCTGGTCATGGGATGACTGCAACTGCGCGAGGAGCGCGGCGCGGCCGCCGGTCACGCCATCCTTCGGCGTTGGCACGAGCGAGGTCGCAGCGTGTTCGAGCAGCGCGCGGTCGAGCTCGCGAGCGGTGAGTTGCATGCGTCCAGCCACTTCGGCCAAGCGCGTGCGGAACCCATCCTGCAGTGCCTTGCCCTCTTCCGAAGGCAGAGGCATGACGATCTCGATGCGGTCACGACCCTGCGGGGTCATGCTGATGTCGAGCACGCCCTGCGGATTGACGCGCCGTTTGAGCGCATCGATCACTTGCGTGAGGACCGACGCGGAGTCGACGCCCTCGGGCATTTCGACGGCGTAGACCAGGCTGACGCCGCCACGAAGGTCCTTACCCAGACGGATCTTCTCCTCTGGCGGCCAAACGGCGAGCGCCGCGAGCACGGCAAGGACAGCGATGAGGATGATCTTCGTGGTCAGCTTGTTCATGGTGGTACCGCGCGGTTCAGTCTGCAGACTTGGACTTCTCGAGGATCTCACTCACGGCGCTGCGCGCGAACGTGAGCTTGGTTCCAGAAGTCTCATCCACTCGCAGCGTGACTTGATCGCTCTTGACTTCGGTGACCACGCCGATGATCCCACCGATGGTCTGCACGCGGTCGCGGTTGGCGATCGACGCGAGCATGGCCTCGCGCTTCTTGCGCTCCTTGCGGCCGGTGATCATGGGCAGGACGAGGATGACCAGCATCATCGGGATGAGGATCCAGAAGAACCCGCCCGGCTCTTGCGCGGCGGCGGCTGGTGCAGTGCCCGTAGGAGCGGAGCCCTGAACGGCGACGGGTGCGGGAGCGGGCTGGCCCGGAAGAGGCGGTGCCTGCAGGATGGCGGCGGCGATGAAGTCAGTCATGGTCGGTGTCGTGGTGAATGGTCACCGCCAGGCAGGGCCATCGCGCGAGGAAGGCGTTCCACGCGTCCTGGGCAATGGCCTGGCGGATCTCCATCATAAGGGTTTGGAAGTGATGGATGTTGTGCAGGCTCGCGAGCGTTGGGCCGAGCATTTCGCCGGCCATGAAGAGGTGCCGCAGATAGCCGCGGGAAAAGCCGCCCGCGCACGCTTCACACGCGCAGCCGGGCTCGATCGGACGATGATCTTCGGCGTGGCAGGCGTTGCGCAGACGCAGCTGCCCGGCGCGCGTGAAAACATTGGCATTCCGGCCATTCCGAGTCGGCAGGACGCAGTCGAACATGTCGACGCCAGCCTCGACCGCGGCGACGATGTCGCGCTCGTAGCCGACCCCCATGAGATAGCGCGGGCGATCGGCAGGAAGGAGCGGCGCCGTGAATCGGACGGTGTCGTGGATCGCTTGGGTCCCCTCGCCCACCGCCACTCCGCCGATCGCGAAGCCGGGAAGATCGCGCGCGGTGATCTCGCGCACGCTTGCCTCGCGAAGGTCGTGCATGGTGCCGCCCTGCACGATGCCGAAGAGCCCCTGCTCCATCGGTCGCGCGTGCGCCTTGATGCACCGGTCGAGCCATCGCACGGTGCGCGCGTTGGCTTCCTCGACGCGGCGGCGGTAGGTCGTCTCGTCGAGCGCTGCACGCGCGGGCGGGCAATCATCGAACGCCATGATGATGTCGGCGCCCAACGCGTTCTGCACGGCCATGCTCTCTTCGGGGCCGAGCCTGACCTTGGAGCCATCGACGAACGATCGGAAGGTCACGCCATCCTCATCGAGCGCGTTGATGTCGCTCATGCTGAAGGCTTGGTAGCCGCCCGAGTCCGTCAGGATCGGTCCATCCCATCGCATGAAGGAGTGGCTGCCGCCGAAGCTGCGGACTCGCTCGTGGCCGGGTCGCAGCATCAGGTGAAAGGCGTTGTTGAGGATGATCTGGCTGTTGGTCGAGCGCACCTGGCCGGGCGTGAGTCCCTTCATGGCGCCCGCAGTAGCAACGGGCATGAAGGCAGGTGTGTCGAAACTGCCGTGCGGCGTGTGCACGCGGCCCAAGCGCGCGGCATTCGTCGTCGTGCCGGCCAGTCGCTCGTATCGAATCGGCACTTCAGGCGTCCCGGCTTGCTCGGCTCAAGGTCTCGCGCTCCGAGCGCGTGAGCGAGCCAATCCCCTGCGCCTGGATTTTCGCAAGGATTCGATCGATCTCGGCGTTGTCGGGGGCCTGCCGACGAGCACGGCGCGCTGCACCAGCGCGACTCGTCGGATCGACTCGTCCGAGGAAATCGAAGAAGCCGTGGAGATGATGCGTGTTGCCAATGAAGTACCAGCCCGCGACCGCACCGCCAAGGTGCGCGGCCTCGCCGCCGGCATTGTTGCCCGCGCGGACGACCGTCCAAATCGCCCAACCGAGCAGCAGAATCGCCAGTGTGCGCAACTTCATCGGGATCACGAAGAAGAGCAGGACTTGGGTGTGGGGCGCCAAGCGCGCTGCCGCGAACATGATGCCGAAGATGCCCGCGCTCGCTCCGACGAGCGGTGTCGTCGGATCGTTGAAGAGCAGACCGGGAATGGCCGGCAGCTTGAGCAGATGGAGCGCCCATCCGCCAAGGTTCAGCACCAGATAGAGCAGCGCGCCGAAGATTCCGCAGAGCAGATAGAAGGCCAGATACCGCTTCTTGCCAAGGTAGTGCTCGATCACGCCACCGAAGAAAAAAAGACCGAGCATGTTGAAGAGGAGATGGTTCACATCGGCATGCACGAACTGGAAGCCGATGATGCGCCAGAACTCGAGCCCGGTCCACCCGACGAAGGGCTGCTCCACGATCAGGGCCTTGGCCGTGGAGAAGTACAGCCAGCTGTTCAGGAGCGGCATCAACTGATACGAGATCGTGCCGACCGCTGTCTTGGTCCCTTCAAGGACGATCGGCGCATCGCCGCCCATTGCTGGCACGGTCCGCTCGGCGAGCCGTCCATCGGGCATGCGCTCGACGCGAGTCATCGAGACCGGCTCGGTCAGCACGACCTGCTTGCCGCGGATCTCCTCAATGTTCACGCCCGGCGCGACACTGACTTCGAGGGGAACCATGCGCGCCGGCAGGAACCCGTCGACCACGAAGACTGCCACGCACGCGATGATGATCCACGCCGTCGCGCTGAGCGAGGACAGCGCGCCAAGTCCACCTTGCCCTGGTTCACGCCAACGGCGCGATTCAACGCCCATGGTTGTGCCCCCCGGATGCGCGCCAAAGGTGGAACGCGGCGATCGTCTTACCATCCTTGATCTGGCCGGATGCGATGCGTCGTTCCACCTCGTCAGGATGCACGAGCTCGACCTCAATCTGCTCGTCCGCCTCAAGCGCCTGACCGCACGGTGTGAGCTGTGTGGCTTCGTACAAGTGCATGAGCTCGTCGCAGAAGCCCGGCGAGGTCAAGTACGCGCCGAGCCGTCGCACCGAACCCGCGCGATACCCGCACTCTTCCTCGAGCTCCCGACCTGCTGCCGGTTCCGGATCCTCGCCCGGCTCGAGCTTGCCCGCGCAGAACTCTTCGAGCCACTCGCCCACGGCGATGCGGTAATTGCGGATCAGGACCAGGCGCCCGTCATCGAGCACCGGCACGACCGTGACCGCACCTGGATGACGCACCACATGACGATCAAGCATGCGGCCATCGCGCGCTTGGACCTGCAGGCACTCGATGCGCAGAAAGCCTGCTTGATGGACAATTCGACCAGTCACGCGCGCTCCTTCCAATGGGTGGGGCATGATAGGGTTCCGCCGTGGAATCGTCGTCAAACGAACCGCTGATCCGTGTCGCTCGCCTGCGCAAGCGATTCGGGCGACTTCCCGTGCTCAAGGGTGTGGATGTCTCGTTTGCGGCGGGCCAGACCACCGTGGTGCTCGGGCCAAGCGGATGCGGCAAGAGCGTGCTGCTCAAGCACATCGTCGGGCTCTTGCGCCCCGATGCCGGCGAAGTGTGGTTCGATGGCCACCGCGTGGACCGCCTTCCCGAAGCGGACCTGGGCATCGTCCGGCGTCAGATCGGATTCCTCTTCCAGATGAGCGCGCTCTTTGACTCATTGAGTGTCGCAGACAATCTTGCGTTTCCGTTGCGTGAGCACGGCGTGACCGATGAAGCGGTGGTGCACGCTCGCATCACTCGCGTCGCGACGATGGTCGGGCTCGCCTCCACGCTGCAGCAGATGCCCGCGGAACTCTCCGGCGGGCAACGCAAACGGATTGCGCTCGCACGCGCGATCGTGCTCGATCCAAAGGTGATGCTCTACGACGAGCCCACGACCGGCCTGGATCCGATCCGGTCGGACATCATCAACGAACTCATCCTGAAGTTGAAGCGCGAATTGCGCATGACCGGCATCGTCGTCACGCACGACCTTCAGTCGGCCTTCAAGGTCGGTGACCGATTCATCCTCATGCACGATGGCGCCATCCGCTTCGAGGGCTCAGCCGCCGAACTGCGTGCGTGCGAGGACCCAGTCGTGAAGCGCTTCCTGCAAGGCGAGGCGTCGCCCGAGGAACTGGCCGAGATCCGCGGTCAGAGCGGCTCTACACTGGGCACTTCATGAAGGACTCGACGCGAAACTTCATCACTGGGCTCGTGAGCCTTGGCGCGCTCGGCGTGCTGGTCGCCCTGCTTCTGATGTTTGGCGAACTGCGCTGGTTGGTGCAGTCGTCGTACCGCGTCACGGTCGCCGCCAACATTGGCGGTGGGCTCCGCAAGGGTTCGCAGGTCCAACTCAACGGCGTGCCGATCGGCGAAGTCGCGTCCGTCACGGTTCGGCCATCTGAAGAACCGCCGGTGCGCGTCGAGGCCGACATCAACTTCGACATCGACCTTCCTCAGTCGTGCGAGATTTCCTGCGAGAGCGCGCTGATCGGCGGTGGATCGCGCCTGAACTTCCGGATGCCGAACGATCCTGCGGCGCGAACGGCGATGGCACCGCGCGACGGGACATGGGTTGCTTCCGCTGAGTTCATGACGTTTGAGGATCGCATCGCATCGATCGTGAGCGAGGATTTCACCGAGCTCGCGAGGAATCTCAACGAGCTCGTCGCGCCGCTTCAGGGCGGCCCCGACGATCCAGCCAATCAAGGGTCGATCCGGACCAGCGTGACGCGGCTCAATCGCATGCTCGCCTCAGCCGAGGAGGCGTTCGACGGCGCCAACTCTTGGCTGCATGATGAGCAGTTGCACGCCGATGCCAAGAGCGCCGTCTGGAAGGCCAGCCAACTGATCGATCAGGCGAGCGCGGCCATGGACGCAGTCGCCGGAGCGGCCAAGGGGATCGAGGGCCAGGCCGGCACACTCGCGGCCGACCTTCGCCCAGTCATCGAGCGGATGCGCCAGACGCTTGAGCATGTGCAGGCGATCAGCGAGAAGGTCAACGCGGGCGAAGGCACGGTGGGCCAACTCGTCAACAACCCCGATCTGTACCGATCGCTCGAGGACGCCGGCCGCCGACTCGCCGCGACGCTCGCCGAGGTTGAACTGCTCGTCGCGAAGATCAAGGACGAGGGCCTGCGCGTCGAGTGGTGAGTCAGACGCGGGCGCTGCGCGAACGACAACGCGGAGCCGTACTGCGCGGCTCCGCGTCCCTTGTCTCCGTCCGGAGGCGGATCAGCCCGCTCCGCCGAGCACGATCACTTCAACGCGACGGCTTCGCGCCTTGGTGTCGGCCGGTTTTTCCGGTCCCCACGAGCTGAGTTTGATGGCGTCCTTCGACAGTCCCTTGGCGATCAGGTATTCACGCACCGCGAAGGCGCGCTCGAAACCAAGGTGATAGTTGGTCGGGAAGCGATCCTTCGTCGCCTTGATCGGATCAGTGTCGGTGTATCCCACGACATCGAGCGAACGACCCGCGTGAGATTCCTTGATGATCGTCACGATGCGATCGAGGCTGCGCTTGGACGCAACCTTGAGCGTGCTCTTGCCGCTGTCGAAGAGGACATCGCCTTCGATCACCACATGGATGTCGTCGCCGACCTTCTCGGCGCTGACACCTTCGATGCCGTTGAACTCTTCGGCAGCGCCTTCGCTGACTGGAGCAGCGGCGACGGGAGTGACCGCAAGTTCTGCAGCAGCTTGCTCTGCGGTGCGAGCGCGAAGCTCGGCTGCGCGCCGTGCGGTCTCGCTCTCCTCCAGCGCTCGACTGCGATCATCGAGCTGCGCCTTGAGCGCATTGATCTCGTTCGTGCTGGCTTGTTTCTGTTGCCCGTCGCAGCCGACCATCGTCAGCAGCGTCGCGGCGATCGGGGCGATCATGTACTTCGTCATCCTTGACTCCTCTGTGATCACGGCACCACGAGGCACCGGGGGCATCCTGCCCGCGCGCATGGTAATCACCTTGGATAACAGGTCAAGGACCTTCGACGATGCCGGGGAACGCCAACCGTCCAAGGTCGACGAACCACGGTCGGAAGTAGACCAGCAGCAGGACCGCGGCCGCCAAGTACGGCCCGTACGGCAGTTCGCGCCGGCGTCCCTTTCGCGAGGCGATCGCGAACATGGCCATGGCCACCAGGGCCACAAACGGTGCGAGAAAGAACCCCGCCAGCGGGACGATCCAACCAAAGCACGCGCCCGCACAACCCAGGATGTGCACATCGCCGAAACCCATGGCTTCGCGACCGAACGCCAGCGTGCCCGCAATCCGGATCGCCCAGATGATGCCACCGCCCACGAGATACCCGAGCATGCTCGCGGCGACCGGTTCGAACCACGGGGGCGTGTTCCCGATCGAGTCGCCGAGGAACGCCCCGATGAATCCGCCGACGACCGCCGGAACGAGCACGATGCACGCGTGGCCGAGTTCGCGCACTGCCTCGCGCCGAGCGTGAGGGTAGTTCGCGAAGAGCTCGCCCTCGGGAACGAACTGGTCGTAGTCGTGGAACCCAGGTCGGAGGACACCGGTTCGAAGCAACACGGCCAACTTGATCGTCCCCACGAGGCCGCCGATCGCTGCGCCAGCCATCCACATCGACGCTGCGGGGAGCGGCGAGACCATCGTTCCCGGGTGCGGCATCCACCCTTGGACCGCGGCGGCGGCGAAGGCCACCACGGTCGAAATCACCGGGATCGCCAGCGGAATCGTGAATGTGCGTGCATCGATCATCGAGATCGCGACCAGCGAGCCGATGCACCACGCCCACGACACAAGCATGGGCAGTGAGCGCCAGAACCCCTGCTGCGCGAACCAGCCGAGTCCGGCCTCGCGTGCTCGTTCCGCGGCGGTGCCACCGAAACTCTGCCACCAGAGCAGCGCGAAGAGTGCGCCAACGATCAGCTCAAGCAGCAGGTATTGCGGTGAGATGCGCACGCCACAACCTGCGCATCGACCGCGCACGATGAACCAACCGACGACCGGCAAGTTCTGCCACCAGGCAAGGCGCAGTCCGCACACAGGGCATCGGCTCGGCGGCGCGACGATGCTCATGCCCAAGGGCCAGCGCATCACGACGACATTGATGAAGCTGCCAGCACACGCACCCATGCAGAACGCGAACGCCGCTCCGAGCGCGGCGAGTCCATGCACAAGGACCCAGTCGGGCAGTGACTCCATGGAGTGGCTCAGCGGTCCCCTGCCGCAAGACGGCCGATTTCCTCGTCGGCCTCCTTCAGCAGCGCGCGGCAGTGCTTCACGAGCGCCGCGCCACGACGATAGTCATCAAGACTGTCCTTCAGTCCGGACGCGCCGGACTCCATGCGGTCGACGAGCTGCTGGAGCTGCTCCATCGCCTGCTCAAAGGTGAGCGACGCAAGATCGTCGACGGTCGGTTCCTTGGTTGGTTTCGTTGGGCTCATGACGACTCCTTCTCTGTGGCGGTGACGGTACTGCTGATGCGGCCATCGGCCACGACAGTGACCAACTCGGTTCCCGGAGCGGCGCGATCGGCGGAGCGGATCGGTTGGCCATCGGCGCCGAGCGTGATCGAGTATCCACGCTCGAGGACACTCGTCGGCGAGAGCGCTTCAAGGTGACGCGCGATCAGATCCACACCAGACGCGCGTCGTTCGGCGCTGCGTGCGGCGGCTTGCGCCAAGCGATGCGACAGATCGTCTACGCGAACACGAGCGGCGGTCTGTTTCGCGCTCGGGTGAAGCCGTGACAGTCGCGCTTCGAGGCCCGTCAACTTCTGGACGATGGTGCTCGTCGCTTGGCGCACGGCCAGCTGCGCACGCGCGGCGAGACCGTCGACTCGTGCCCGTGCCGGCACGATCGCCGCAGCTGGCGACTGCATCACCGGACGGTTCGTGAGTCGCTCGAGCTTGAGCGCGAAGGCATCCATCGCGTCGCGGATCGCTCGATCAAGATCGGCGGACCGGACACTCAGTTCCTCATCGAGTGCCGCGCGGTCGGCGAAGACGCTCGCCGCCGCCAAGGAAGGCGTGGCGGCTGTGCCGTCGGCCGCAAGATCGGCAAGGCTGACATCGATCTCGTGGCCGATACCGGTGATCACCGGCAATCTGCTGCGCACGATTGCTTCCACGATCGCCGCTTCGTTGAACGCCCACAGGTCTTCCTTGCTGCCGCCGCCGCGCACGAGCAGGATGCAGTCGAATGGCAGCAAGGGCGAAGCAGCGTTCGCGCGCTCGATCGCGGCCGCGACCTCTGTTGCCGCGCGATCACCCTGGACAAGCGTCGGCACGAGCGTGAGCGTGCAGGTGCGGCCTCGTCCACGGTGCACATTCAAGACATCGTGAAGCGCGGCGGCACCCTCGCTCGTGACGATCGCCACATGTCGAGGCACGCGCGGCCAGGAACGCTTGCGCGCGGCGTCAAACCAGCCACGCTCTCGAAAGACCCGCTCAAGTTCACGCTTTCGGGCATCAAGATCGCCTTGACCGTCCGGCTCCATCGTTTCCGCAATGACCTGCAACTTCCCTTGCGGACCGTAGAAGTCCAGCCGTCCACGCACGACGACCGCCAACCCTTCGCGGGGCTCGAAGTCAAGCCGTGCGAGTTCGCGAGCGAACATGACGAGACCGATCGTGGCGTCGGCTTCGCGAAGCGTGGCGTACAGGTGCTGCGACCGACTCACGCGACCGAGTTCACCGCGCACGCTGAAGGAACCCGGAACGCCGAGTCGGAGCGCTTCCTTGATGCGCGAGGCGAGTGCTGTGACGGTCATCGGCACGACACCCGGTGCGCGCGCGCCCGGATCCGCACTGGCGTGGTCCTGCTCCGAACTCGCAGCCGAGGGCTGGCTGAAGAGCGCGCCCTGCGCAAGCGTTGGATCGAAAGGCTTCCGTGCCACAGGGGTATGGTACGGACGATGCCCACAGGCGATGCCGCCATCACGCTCCAGTCCGGTGTCACGGTCCTTCCTGGCGTGGCTGAGCGTGTGGCCACAAGCCTGAGGTCGCTCGGAATCCGGACGGTCGCCGACCTCGTGCGCCACCTGCCGATTCGCTATGAGCAAGACCTTGGCGAGCAGACGGCCGAGCAAGCCCGCGCGAGCGCGCGCGAGGATGGCGTGGTCGGCGAGATGAGCGCACGCGGAATGATCACCGCAATCCGCCACATCCCGGGCCGACGGCCGCGCGTTGAGGCCACGCTCGAAGATGAGTCCGGAAGCGTGCGACTGGTGTGGTTCAATGCCCCGTGGATCGCTCGGCGACTGCGCCCGGGACTGCGCGGCGTTGCGCAAGGCAAGGCGAAGAGTCGCGCGGGCTACATCGAAATGAGTAACCCGCGTTGGCGCGACGAAGCGCCGAGCGAAGGCGACGCACCGATCGCGGGTCGACTTCGACCGGTGTATGCCGCGACCGAAGAGCTGTCGAGCCTGCGCATCGAGTCGTTCATCAAGGCCGCGCTCCCGCAGGCGCTGCCATTGATTGACGACCCTGTCCGAGCGGGCATCGTGGCTCGTCACGGTCTGCCGCCATTGGCCGATGCGTACCGCATGGTGCATCTGCCCGCGGATGCTGCTGAGGCAGAGCGTGGTCGAGCCCGGCTGGCCTTCGATGAACTGCTCCTGCTCCAGCTGGGACTGGCGATGCGCCGGTGGCAGGCGCGACACCAGGAGCGAGCGCAATCGCTGCCGAGGACCGAGGCGATCCACCAGGCGATCATCGAGCGATTCCCCTTCATCCTCACGCCCGACCAGAGTGCGGTGTGCGACGAGATTGCGAACGACCTCGCGGGCACGGCACCGATGAATCGGCTCGTGCAAGGTGATGTGGGCTCGGGCAAGACGGCGGTGGCGCTTTACGCGGCGCTCCTCGCCATTGCGCACGGCCACCAGGCCGCCATCGTGGCGCCGACTGAACTTCTTGCTGAGCAACACTTCCGAAATGTGGTTGCGCTCTTACGCGACAGTCGCGTGCGGTTCCGACTCGTGACGGGATCGCTGTCGCCGCGCGAGCGAACTGA
>VGXL01000036.1 GCA_016873315.1 Phycisphaerae bacterium
AGGCTGCGAACCGGAACATCTGGCCAAGCGCCCGATCGATCGGTGATCGCTTGGCGATCGCAGCAGCGCGCAGGGCACGCGCCGATGCCTTCGCATCGCCATACGCGGCGATCGCCGCTGCGGGCGCAGTTCCCGCAGCGAGCGCCTCGGCAAAGTGCGACGCAAGCTCGCGGCGCACATCGTCACGCTCGACTCGTCGCAACCGCGTCGCACGCACGACGCGCTCGATCAGCGCAGTGATTTCACCGGGGAGCGCGTCATCCACAGTGTTGAATTCGCCGCTCATGCCAACACCCCCTGCACGCTGGTGAGTCCGAGCGACTCCATCGCCACCGTGAGTCGATGCCAGATCTTGGCATCGCTGGAGAGTTTCTTCCGCCCATCAGCCGTCAGTCGGTAGTACTTGCGCGGTCGAGCGCCGGTCTCATCCCAGCGCGCTGCCACGAAGCCCTTCGATTCAAGGTTGTAGAGCATCGGGTAGAGCGTGCTCTGCCCCATGGCCAGCACGCCGTCGGTCCGGCGCTCGAGCGCCTCGACGATTTCGTAGCCGTACATCTCGCCGCGTTCGAGCAGTTTGAGCACCGCCACGGAACCGGCACCACGCAGAAACTCACCGTCGACATTGGCCATGGAAGGACCTCCGCAAGGCATACTATGTGCGGCATAGTGTCAGCGTCAAGAGATCACACGGTTCGAACACCGTCACCACATCGCCACGGGCCAATTGACGGACGCGCCAACGACTGCGCCCTCGACCGCCTTGATGTCCATCCGCGCGTATGATCCCGCGCCCCCATAGGGTTCTGCACCGGACATCTGAGACTTCGGCAACAAGCCCCGCTCCAAACCAGTTGCTGATCTAAGAAACCATGGCAACAAGCCCCGCGCCGTCGTCCTTTGCCCCCTCGCTTCCCCGTGACGCCATCGCTGGCGTTGCCGTCTTCCTCGTGGCCATTCCGCTCTGCCTGGGTATCGCCCTCGCATCCGGTGCGCCTGCGCTCTCGGGCATCATCGCGGGCATCGTCGGTGGCATCGTCGTCGGCGCCCTGAGTGGGAGCCATGTGAGCGTCACGGGGCCAGCAGCGGGACTTGCTGCGATCGTGCTGACCCAGATCCAAAGGCTTGGCTCGTTCGACGCATTTCTGCTGGCCGTGCTGATGTCGGGTGTCTTCCAACTCTGCTTCGGGATCTTCCGAGCCGGCGCACTCGCCCGGTTCTTCCCGTCCAGCGTGATCAAGGGGCTCCTCGCTGCGATCGGAACGCTGCTCATCCTGAAGCAGATCCCCCACCTGGTGGGCCACGACCAAGAGTTCCTAGGAAAACTGTTCTTCCTCCAACCCGACATCGAGAACATGTTCTCCGCGATGAAGGACGCGCTGCACGCGTTCATTGCGGGCGCAGCGCTGGTCGGCTTGGTCTCGCTCGTCGTGATGATCCTGTGGAACCAAACTCCACTCAAGCGGTCGTTGATCCCGGGCGCCCTCGCCGCGGTGGTCATCGGGACTGTGCTCAGCGAACTGCTTCGACTCGGTGATGGCTCCATGGCGATCGATGCATCGCATCTGGTCAGCCTGCCGGTGCTCGGCGGCGGCGCACAGCCCTGGTCGAGCTTGATCACACCACCGGACTTTTCACGCATCGACGATGGCGCCGTGTGGATCGCGGCCGCCACCCTCGCGATCGTGGCGAGCATCGAAACCCTGCTCAATCTCGAAGCGACTGACCAGCTCGACCCGCAGCGACGGACTTCATCGCCCAATCGCGAGCTGGTCGCTCAGGGTGTCGGCAACAGTCTGTCTGGATTGCTGGGCGGGCTTCCGGTGACGAGCGTCATCGTGCGGAGCTCGGTCAACGCCAGCGCCGGCGCCACGACGCGGCGTTCAGCGATCATCCACGGGGGGCTCCTCGTCGCCAGCCTCCTGCTTTTCCCAAGGCTGATGAACCTGATTCCGCTCTCTTCGCTCGCGGCCGTCCTGATCTACACCGGTTGGAAGCTCGCCAGTCCCGCACTCTTTCGCTCGATGTGGATCGAAGGCCGATCGCAGTTCATCCCCTTCATCGTGACGGTCGTGGCCATCGTCGTCACCGATCTGCTGCTCGGCGTGGCGCTCGGCTTGGTGACCAGCTGGTGTATGTCCTGGGGACGACTCGTGAACCGAGTCAAGTCCTGAACGCGAGCGACGGGCAGCATCCGATGGTGGCCGTGCTCAGCCCCCCGGCAACGGCTTGCCGCGGCACGCCTGCACCAGATCCGCGCGCGAGATCGGCTTGAGCGCAAAGCCGTCGCAGCCGGCGGCACGGGCACTCTCGCGATCTGCGCCAAGCGCCGCGGCAGTCAGCGCCACGATCCGTGAGGTCGATCCCTTTGCGCGGATCCGTCGCGTTGCCTCGATCCCGTCGATCCCCGGTAACTGCAGATCCATCAAGATCACATCGGGTCGCCGGGGACCCTGAGCCGCTTCCACTGCCGCGAGCCCATCACCGCATGTCTCCACCGATGCGCCAGCCTTGACCAACATCGTCGAGAGCAATCGTGCGGAATCGATGCTGTCCTCGACCAGCAGCACACGCACGCCAGCCAGCGGCCGGTCGGATGTCTCGCCCTCGCTGACACCAGCGGCGGTCGATCGACGGGCCACATCGAGCACCGTGTGAAGCGTAAAGGTGCTGCCGATCCCGGGGGTGCTGGCAACCTCGATCCGTCCGCCGAGCAACTCGGCGATGCGCGAACTGATCGCAAGCCCAAGTCCCGTGCCGCCATGCTCGCGCACGAACTCTCGGTCAAGCTGACTGAACGGTTCGAAGAGTCGCCCCATCTGGTCGGGAGCGATCCCCTTCCCGGTGTCCTTGACCGCTACGCGCAGGGCGACGCGGTCACTCCGCTGCTCGGTCGCCGCTTCGATCGTGATCGATCCACCCTTGGTGAACTTGACGGCGTTGCCGACCAAATTCAAAAGAACCTGTCGAATTTTCGTTGAGTCCCCGCTCAGATGATCGTGCGCGGCGTGAACATCGAGCCGAAGCGCGAGCGAATTGCCGCGCGCACTGGCGTTCACTTCCATGAGATCGCGCACATCACGCAGGAGCCGCACCAGCGAGAACTCGCGACGGTCAATGTCCATGCGCCCCGCCTCGATCTTCGAGAGATCGAGCAAGTCGTTGAGGATGTGCATCAAGTGATTGCCGTTGCGAACGATCGTCTCGACCGCGTCGGTTCGCTCGTCACGACCAAGATCCGGATCGCGCAACAACTCCGCAAAGCCGAGCACCGCCGTCATGGGCGTGCGAATCTCGTGCGAGATGTTGGCCAAGAAGTTCGACTTCGCCAGATTCGCGGCCTCGGCTCGTTCCCGGAGCGAGCGCTCGACGCGCTCGGCATACTGCAATCGCCCGACCATCGTCTCCAGATCTTTCAGTTGCACGGACATCGCTTCGAGCACCATCGCGCAGTCGGCGCTCGCATCGTGCGGCGCGTAGTCCTGGAGCCCCACCGGCCACGCCTCGATCGAGGCAAGCCCCACCACGCGCGGGCTGCCAACGAACGAGATTTGCCCATCGGGCGTCCGCACATACTGCCCTCGCATCTGAAGCGGCGAATCGCGGACCTGCAGCAGGATCACATCGCCGATCGCGCCCTCCACATCCGCAATCGACCTCAGGACCGGCCGCACGCCCTTGAACACCTCCAGGAACGGTCGCCCCTGAGCTTGCGGCAAGACTCGTCGCAAGCTCCGCCCCATCGACACGATCTCACCAGCAGCACCGATCGTGATCTGGAACGGGAAGAGCTCGTCGATCAGGTCACGCATGACCTGCGCTCACGATGCCTTCTTCGCCCACACGCGGAAGGAGTCGGCCGGCACGCCACCATCCTTCGATGCGATCTGCTCAACGGTCACCGTTTCGCCAAAGAGCGTTCCGATGCCCTCGATCAAGCCAACTACGAATGGGGCCAATCCGGGGCGATGGCTGTGGTAGTCGACCACCACCGCATCGCCATCCCGGTGCACCTTGAACGAGGGCGGCTTCAACTCCGGGAAGCTGATCGCGATGCGCGCGTGCATGGCATCGAGCGAGGCAAGAAGTTCGTAGGTGCTGCCACCACTGGCCAGCATGATCTTGCCCCACGGACCGCGTTGAGCGTACGCAACCCAGTAGACGCCAAACGCCCGGAGCAAGTCCGGGATCGGCGCTTGAAGGTGTTCACTCAGTGCCCCGGCGAGCGAGTAGGTCACCTCATCGGGATACTGCTTCATGGTGATGAACGCGGGATCCGTGATGCCCGCTTTCTGCCGGACCGTTGTCCACACATCGGCACCGAACCGTTCCGTCACGAGCGACTCAAGTGCCTGGTTCACCATGCCGTACATGCGCGCGTCCTTTCGGTTGTGAGGCGACTGCCGAAGCATCGGGCCGATCGACTGACCGACACCATCATCGGTTGAAGAAGCCCCCGCCGCCACCCGCAGCGGCCCAAAAGGCCGAAGGGCACCCAAGACGGGTGCCCTTCGGGGTCGATTCCTCAGGACTGGGCTGTGTTACGGGCAGGTTGTGCCGAACACCGCCAGCAAGGCGCCAAGGTCGGCGCCATCGGTGACGCCGTCACCGTCCATGTCGCCGCCGGCATCGATGCCGAACGACGCCAAGAGCACGCCAAGGTCGGCACCGTCACGCATGCCGTCGTGGTTGAAGTCACCGCCGCAGGGACTGCCTTGGGGACCAGTGATGTTCAGCATGCCGGTGACCGAGACGGTCGCCGTCGCGCTGTACTGGCCCACGCAGATGTAGTAGGTGGTGCCCGCAACCAAGTCTTCGAGCAAGGGGAAACCAGCGAAGGTACCCGTTGCCCCGTTGTTGGTGGCATCGATGAAGCTGGAGAGGTTGCCCGTGGCACCACTCAAGCACGACGGCGCATCGTCGTTGTAGGCGATGCAGTTGAATCGCGCGCCCGGTGACGGGCACGCCGTGCCAATGGCCAGGAGCGTGTCGCCAGACGAGCCGCAGGTCTTGATCGCGAACGGACCAGTGGCCGTCGGGGTGAACGCGAACCAGAGCGCCTTGTTGAAGGTCACCTGGGCCGTGTTTCCAACGTTGCTCTGCACAGCCTGAGTACCGCTGTTGCCGACGTTGGTGTCGAAGGCGTTGTCGCCGTAGGCGGCAACGACACCGCTCACGCACGCAGCGAGTGGGGGAGCGGTCACCGTAACGCTGACCGAGTTGGTCAGGCCGCTCGGGGACGACGAACCACCAACGACCACGAACACCGGCGTGCCGGCGGCCAAGGTCAAGGTCGCCGACGAACCCAGCCCGCCGCACGCCGGAGCGCCGCACGCCAGTTCCGTTGCGAACGCGTCGCAGCCCGACATGACAGCCACTTGAACGCCAGCGCCCGCCACGCAGCTCTCGAAGGTGTACGACCCCGAGTCGCCGGCCGTGAACTGGAAGTAGTTCGCGCCGTAGATCGTGCCGCAGGACGCGCTCACATTGGCCGCATCAGCACGGTACGGCGTGCTGTTCGCACCGTTGGACAGGGTCGGGTTGCTGGCCGCGCAGGGGTCATACGGTGGCGGCGGTCCGCCGCCGCTGCCCACGGTGACCGAGGTCAGCGGAATGGTCTCGTAGTACAGGTTGGTGATCGTTCGATCCGCGCCGTTGATCGCTGCACCGATCTGGAAGGTGCCCCATCCGTAGTGGGTCCCGCCATCGGAGCCCACGAATCGGAAACCGAACTTGTTGACCGAGTTCAGCACCCAGTTGCCAGGGTTCGCGCCCACGGTCACGGTGCCGCTGCCGAAGCTGCCGGTCGGACCGACCACGGTGCCGTCAGCAAGATTGCCGGCCGAACCGGTGACCACGCCCGGGAACCGCATCATGCCCGTACCGGCAGCGTTCCACCACGTCAGGGCAGTCGCGCCGTAGGGATTGATGTCCCAACCAGCGACCGCGGAGCCGGCCGTGCCGGTCGTCTGCGTTTCGACGTTGATGTACAGACCGTCGATGTTGGCGGGGATGACGAGGTTGCAGTTCTCCCACGCCACGACGTCGGCGCTCGCGGCGCCAGCCAAGCACAGCGCGGCAGCAGCCGCAAAGTGCAGTTCAAGCTTCAGGTTCTTCATCTTCTCTCCAGAATTCAAGATCGCGATCCGGCCGTCGCCGGGTCGGGCCGTTGATCGGCCTACTATTCGAACGAATCGCCACACGGAGCGTGCCCATGCGGTGACCGGGGTAGTGGGAAAGCACGCCTCTCCCACGAAGCCCACGGCCCGCAAACCTAGTCCCGTCAGCCCGATCTCCAAATCAAATGGACGGGATTCCAGCGGAAGACCAGTTTTTCCACCCCTCGACCCGTTGCCGAGAGCCCCCAAACCGAACCAGCGCGCGCGAATCGCCCCCGCTCCCCCTATACTCGCCGCCCCGACGACGGGGTGTAGCTCAGCTTGGCTAGAGCGCTTGCTTCGGGAGCAAGAGGCCGCAGGTTCAAATCCTGTCACCCCGATTTCTGCCCCGCCCCTCCGGGCGGGCGCCGCACCGAGAGCCCGATGCCCGATCCCGTCATCGTCGTCAGCGGCCTTCCCCGCTCAGGGACCAGCCTGGCCATGCAGGCCATTCACGCGGGCGGCATCGAGCCTGTGACCGATGGCGAGCGCGTGGCTGACCCCGACAATCCCCGCGGCTACTACGAATTCGAGCGGGTCAAGGCGTTGCGCACAGACAAGGCCTGGCTCGACGGCGCCGCTGGCAAGGTGGTCAAGGTCATCCACATGCTCCTTCCGGAACTGCCAGATGACCGGCCGTACCGCGTCGTCTTCATGGAACGGGAACTCGGTGAAGTGCTCGCGTCCCAGTCCACGATGCTTGCCCGCAGCGGCCGCGCCGGCGCCGCGCTCGCGCCCGAACGACTCCGCGCGGTCTACGAGCAGCAACTTCGTCAGGTCCACGAGTGGCTGGCCGCACGCCCAAACTTCACGGTGCTGCGCGTCCCCTATCGATCGTTCGTGAACGACCCCACCGAGCAGGTTGCGCGCCTGGCCACGTTCATCGGCGTGCCCATGGACCAGCAGGCCATGGTCAAGGCCGTCGATCCGTCGCTCTACCGCAACAAGGCTTGATCCACGCCCAGATGGGTGGCCAGCGCGGACCACTCGAAGGGCAGCGGCGCAGACTCCACCATCTCAGCGTCGTCGCGTGCCGCTCGAGCACGTGCCACACAGGACGCCGCGCGCCCCACGTCCCCCGCGTGTTGTGCCAGCACCGCACGCAGCCGAAGAGCGCCAACGTGATTGGGATCGAAGGTCAACGCCAGATCAAGGCTCTGCGCAGCGTGCGCCAGATCGCCGTACCACGCGAGGGCTGCACCGAGCAGCATGTGCCCCTCGGGAACGGCTTTGGAGCGTTCCATTGCATCCAGTGCCGTTTGGGCGGCAGCCTCGAGCTGCGCGCTGCGGGCCTTCGGTTCGCTCGGCAGATCGCAGAGCAGCGCCCGCGCCAGGCCAAGAAGTGGCGCGATCGCGGTGCGCTCCCCTTCGTGCGCCCGCCGTTGGAGTGACGCAGATTCCTTGGCCCTGCCCTGGCGCAGCAGAAGATCCGCCAGCGTCGGCAGCAACGCGGGCTGCGATCGCACGCTGCGCGCCACGGCGTCGGCTTCACGCACGGATGCGTCACGGTCTCCCGCGTCGAGGAGCGCGCGCGCGAGCATCAATCGCGACTCGGCTTGCCCTGCATCGCGCTGCAGCGTGCCCCTGATCACCTCGATCGCGCGCTCAGACTCGCCCGCTCCGATGAGGCAAGAAGCCAAGCACGTGCGATAGCGCAGTTCGTCTGGCCGCGCAGCGACGAGCGTCTCGAAGCTCGTCAGCGCCGATCGCACACGGCCTCTCGATAAAAGGTGAACTCCGATGTTGAACGAGCTCTCACGACGGACGAGGTCGACCTGCGCCTTCGCATCCTCCGGCAGAGCCGCCATGTAGCCAAGGTCGACCAGCTGTTGAATAGCATCGGCCGCTTCGTAGGGATCTTGTCGCGCGTCGGCCGCGTGCAGCCCCGACGCACCGTCGATCGCCTCCCACGAATCGATGCGCGGGGGGATCGGACTGTCGATGGCCTCGGCGAGGGCACGACCCGCAAAGTCCGCTGCAGCCGGCAAGCCGAGCAGGGCGAGCGCCGTCGGCGCGATGTCGAGGATGTTTGCGGCGGCGAGCGTCGCGCCCGCCTTGATCCCGGGTCCTGCGGCCACCAAGACCCCGATGGGCCGGTGCCAACTCGCTTCCTTCTCCATGCGCCGCTCTGGCGGCAAGTCCTCAAGGTGGGGTCGTCCTGCACCGCTGTGAAATCCGTGGTCGCTCATCAGGAGGACGGTCGTCTCGGGCCCAGCGCGCTCGAGCAGGCGTCCGAGCGCAGCGTCGTGCCATGTGTAGACCGCATCCATGACGCCGCCGAAGGCGCGAGCATCAGCCTCCGAAGCATGCTTCATGCGCGGCGGACGGAACTGCATGAAGTGGTGCCCCACCGTGTCGATCGACTCGAAGAAGACCATCGACAGGTCCCATTCGTCGTGATCCATCGCCACGAGCGCTGCACGTTCGACGCTGGCGGCCACGGCCATCAACTTGCAGAGCGTGCCCACGCGTGGATCGTGAGCAAGCGACGCGGGCAACGTTGGAATCAATTGACTCAGTCCATCCGCGCGCATGGCCGCGCGCCCGACGCGTGACGCAGCGACTCGATCAGCAAGAGCCTCTGGGTGCACCGTCCCAGCGACCAGCGGCCAGGCTCCGCCGTCGCCCGGGTCCCCTTCCATCACCAAGTTGCTCGTCACGCTGCCGGAAATCGGCTCCGCTGGATGGCTGGCGTACCAGCCGGTGATCTGCGATCGAAGTCCCGATTGCGAAGCGATGTTCCAGAGCGCCTTGACCCTTCGGCTCGTGCTCGTCGACACACGAAGCCCGCTGCCGTCGGGCTTGGGCTCCACAAAGTTCGCAATCCCATGTCGATCCGGCGTCCGCCCGGTGGCGATCGAGGTCCAGAGCAGCGGGCTCAGCTTTGGCTCGAGCGTGGACAGGTCCGAGCGAACGCCGCGTGCAATCAGCCCTGCAAGAACGGGCATCCGCCCCTGCTTGAGGAGCGGATCGATCACCTGCCAATCTGCTGCGTCCCAGCCCACCATGAGCAGCCGCCGTGCTGCGCGCGTCGTCATGGCTGAATCCTAGCGATCGTGCACGCGGAACCCCACCAATGAACACGGGCGGCCCGAAGGCCGCCCGTGTGTGATCAACCAAGTTGGTTGGTCGCGTCGCTTCGATCAGCGACGACGGCTGGCGAGACCAGCCAGACCCAAGAGCGCAAGCGCGCCAGGGGCCGGAACTGCGCCGACCGCAATCGCTGCACCCGAGCTCTCGTAGTACAGGTTGGTGATCGTGCGGATCGTGGCGTTCGCACCAACGGACATGGTGCCGTAGCCGAACTTCGTCGAACCGTCGGCGGCCACGAACTTAAAGCCGAAGTTGTTGACGGCGTTGTACTGCCAGTTACCAGCGGCCGAGCCGAAGGTCACCGAACCACTGCCGTACGATGCCGTCGCGCTGACGGACGCGCCGTTCGCCAGGCTACCGGCCGAACCGGTGACCACGCCCGGGTACCGCATCATGCCCGTACCGGCAGCGTTCCACCACGTCAGGGCATTTGAGCCGTAGGGGTTGATGTCCCAACCAGCGACCGCGGAGCCGGCCGTGCCGGTCATCTGCGTTTCGACGTTGATGTACATGCCGTCGATGTTGGCGGGGATCAGGAGGTTGCAGTTCTCCCACGCGACGATTGCCGCGTTTGCCGCGCCGGCGGCGCACAGCGCGGCCGCCGCCGCGAAGTGCATCTCAAGCTTCAGGTTCTTCATGTCTTTCTCCAAACGTAGGAAGGGATAAGGAAAGGGTCGGGTGGCTTCGGTTTCCTTGGACCTGCCACCACCTTGCAAGGCGCCGGTTGAGGGACCGGCCGTCCCGGAAACAACTCCGGGACGAGTAATCCTGCCCGGGTTCCCAAACGTTGCAAATTTCTGTTGGAACAATTTTGGCGATAGGATCCGAGACCCGGGACGCACGATCCGGCGCGCATGGGGCATTCCGCCGATACTTCCGCCCATGTCGGGACCGTCAACACCACCCCCAAACCGCTGGATGGCCGGATGCCCGGCTGAAAACGGCACTGTGATCAGCGAATCCGGCGCGATTTGGCCGGGTCAAGCCCGCCCCCGCCCTTTCCACTTAGCGGACCCCTGGGGAGAAAAGGCCCACACCTCTCTTCGGGCCCAGGGCTTTGCCGCGGCGTCGGATGGAACCAGCGCAAGTCGATGGGCGGCCCAACAACAGTGGACCTTCGCAGAGCTCGGGACCGGGACGGGTTGTGCCCTCGCGTGCCTGCTCGCGGCGTTCCAGCGGCACGCCACCTCGACTCAGCGCCTGCAGTATGTCGGCTTCGAGCGTGATCCATCCATGCTCGACTGGTGGCGCGACCCGGCGAGTCAGGAACGGATTCCAGACCCCGAGCGCATCGCACTCCAGGCCATGCTGTCCCGCCCGATCCGACCGACCCACGGCATGACCCGCTGGCGGTTGTTGGACGGTCGAGCCACCGTCACGCTCGTCCTTGGCGATGCCGCCCAGTGGCTCCCGCAGGTTGGACTGCAGGCCGACGCATGGTTCCTCGATGCCTACGAGCCGGCGATCGAGAAGCACTTATGGTCAATGGAGGTCATCGGTCATGTCGCTCGCCTCACGAAACCGGGCGGCACGGCGTCGACCTTTTCCGCCGCGGCTTCCGTGCGCGCGGTCCTACACGAAGCGGGGTTCCAAGTCGCGCGCGTGCCGGGTTTCGACACCAAGCGTCACATGACCGTGGCGACACGGCGTGAGCATCAACCTGATCGCTTCACAGCGCCGTGGTTCGCGCCGCCAAGGCCCGCACATCCCCAAACCGTGACGGTTCTTGGTGCAGGACTGGCCGGGGCGTGGTGTGCTCGCGCCTTCGCCGAACGCGGCGCCCGAGTCACCGTGGTCGAGCCGGCCCGTGGCGCGACCCGCGCGAGCGATGTACCGCTTGCGGCCGCCGCCGAGCCCGACGGATCGTGGCAATCGGAGCAGGTTCGGGTCCATGACGCGGCGTGGCACCTTCTTGCTGATCGCTGCATCGATCTTGGGCTTCCACATCGACGACTGCCCATCGTGACCACCAAGGGTCCCACCGCGCGAACGGCGATCGTCGCCGCGCCGCAGGAGCTGACCAAGGCGCTGCTGGATCACGCGTTGATTCGCCTGACCAGCTGCGCGCCAAGCGATGAATTCGTGGTCCACGCCACTGGCTTGGCCACCGCAGCACTCGATGGAACCGTCTGCGCGCGCGCGCGACCCCTCCCCAACGGCGGATCGGTCGGTCTGGTCCCGCTTTCGTTCGCCCTTGCTTCCTCGGTCATGGACGACGGCTACGCCCTGCCTTGCTTGGACGGCTCGCACGCGTGGATCGGTGGGACGAATCACCCGGGCATCACGGCTCCGGACGCGCACGCGGACCCGAGCCATCCGATGCACGCAGACGCAGAGGCACGGGCCCTTGACGCCATGACCGCGCGCTTGCTCAAGGCACACCATCCGCTGATCGCGCGATGGTCGGGCACGCGAGCGGCGAGTCTGGATCACCTGCCGATGATCGGACCGATCGCGGACGACGAGGCGTTCACCGGCGCATACCGGGCGATCAAGCACGGCCCCGCTGCACAGGATTGGCCGGCGTGCCCCTATCTCTCGGGCCAGTGGTGTTCCATCGGCCACGGCTCGCATGGCATGATCACCGCGCCGCTCGCGGCAGACCTGATCGCCGATCTGGCGTACGGCACGCCGCGTGTGATCACGAACGAACTCCTGCCCTTCCTGATGCCGCAGCGTTTCGCACTTCGTGCCCTCAAGCGCGGATCCGTGTGATCCAGGGCGTCCACTGACTACGCCAGGATGCCGCGCACGATCCTGCCGTGCACATCGGTCAGGCGGAAGTCGCGCCCCTCGTGTCGAGCGGTCAAGCGCTTGTGGTCGAACCCGAGCAGGTGCAGCATGGTCGCGTGAAGATCGTGAACCTCGACCGGGTTCTCGACGATGTTGTAGGAGAAGTCGTCGGTCGAGCCCCAACTGATGCCCGGCTTCACGCCACCGCCGGCGAGCCAAACGGTGAAGCAGCGAGGGTGGTGATCGCGACCGTAGTTCTCGCGCGCCAACGGACCTTGGCAGTACACCGTGCGCCCGAACTCTCCGGCCCAGAGCACCAGCGTGTCGTCGAGCAGACCCCGCTGACGAAGATCCTTGATGAGCGCGGCCTGCGGTTGGTCGACAGCGCCGGCCTGGGCACGCAATTCGCCGGGAAGGTTGCCATGTTGGTCCCAACCGCGCATGTAGAGCTGCACGAATCGCACCCCGCGCTCCGAGAGCCGACGCGCCATCAGGCAGTTCGCAGCGAACGAGCCCGGCGTACGCACCTCGGGTCCGTACATCGCGAGCGTGGCTTCGCTTTCGTTGCTGAAGTCAGTCAATTCTGGGACCGACATTTGCATGCGGTACGCCATCTCATGCTGCGCGATGCGGGCCTGGACCTCGGGATCCAGGCTGTCCTGAAACTCGCGAGCGTTGAGTTCACTGACCAGATCGAGCATTTGGCGCCGATCGTCGCGGGTCAATCCATCAGGATCGCGCAGATGCAACACAGCATCGCGCCCGGCACGCAACTTGCAGCCTTGGTGCTCGCTTGGCAAGAAGCCACTGCCCCAGAACCTGGCGCTCAAGGCCTGCATGTTGCCGATGCCTTGCGTGATCATGACCACAAAGCTCGGCAAGTTCTGGTTGGCGCTGCCGAGCCCGTAGCTCACCCACGCGCCAAGACTCGGTCGGCCCGGCTGTTCAGTGCCCGTCTGGAAGAAGGTGATGCCTGGCTCGTGGTTGATCGCCGAGGTGTGCAGCGACTTGATGAAGCAGATCTCGTGCGCCACGCTGCCGGTGTGGGGAAGCAGTTCACTGAGCCAGACGCCGCCCTCGTTGTTGTCGTGACGATCGAACCGAAACATCGACGGAGCGACCGGGAAACGCGCCTGACCGCTGGTCATGCCGGTGATGCGCTGCCCATTGCGCACCGAGTCCGGCAGGTCCTGATCGAATCGCTCGACCAGTCCCGGCTTGGCGTCGTACAGGTCGAGCTGGCTCGGTGCGCCTTCCATGTGCAGGTAGATCACGCGCTTGGCCCGTGGCGCGTAGTGCGGCAGTTTGGACAGGATGCCCGCGGCCTCGTTCGACACCGAGCCCGCCAGCGCACCGTGAGCCATCGTCAGGTCGGCCAGTGCCGCGCCACCCAGTGCGGCGCCGAGCGTGCCCGCGACCCTGCCGAAGAATCGGCGTCGTGTCAGGTTCAGCAGGAATTCCTCAAGCGGGTCCGCCGGTCCGTTCGTGATGGGGTCCTTGCGCATGAAGTCGCTCCTCGTCAATCCTTCACGATGACCGGGTCGCTGGCGAGGATCGCGTTGGCCACCATCGTCCACGCCGCGAGCTCCGCCGGTTCGAGTGTGCGCCCCGCAGGATGCTCGCCGACGGACACCAACTTCATGGCATCGGCGGCGCTCAGCGCGAAGCGTGAACGGAACAGGTCAAGGTCCTCGAGCAGTCGCTCGAGCAGTCCTGGTCCGGGTTCATGCGCCGTGGCCCGCACAAAGAGCAAGCGCATGCGCACGGCATCGCTGCCCGGCTCAGCGAGCACGCGAGCCGCAGCGGCGCGCGCCGCTTCGACGAACTGCGGGTCGTTCCACAGCACGAGCGCCTGCAGCGGCGTGTTGGTCGACATGCGCCGAGTCGTGCAGAACTCCCGCGTCGGCGCATCGAAGGTCAAGAGCGACGGCGGTGGAACCGCCCGCTTCCAATAGGTATAGAGGCTCCGTCGCCAGAGATCGTCACCGCTGCCCTGCTCGTACGCACGCGTGTTCGATTGCAGCATCGCGACTTCTTGCCAGAGCCCCTCGGGTTGATAGGGCTTTACGCTGCGGCCACCGAGCTCTTCGACCAGCAGCCCGCCCACGAACAGCGCCTGGTCACGGATCTGCTCCGCGCCCAGCCGCTGCCGCGGGTACCAGCTCAGCAAGCGATTGTCCCCATCGAACGCAGCCACCTCGGGCCGCGTGCGACTGGAGAGTCGATAGACCGAACTCGTCACCATCAGTCGCACGAGTTCGCGCATGTTCCAGCCCCCATCGCGGAACTCGACGGCGAGCCAATTGAGCAGTTCAGGGTGGGTGGGCAACTCACCCTGCACGCCGAAGTCTTCACTGGTCCGCACCAACCCACGCCCAAAGAGCAGTTCCCACGCGCGGTTCACCGTCACGCGCGCGGTCAGCGGGTTGCGATCACTCACGATCCACTGTGCCAGTCCCAGCCGGTTGCGCGGCAGTTCCTCGGGCCACGCGCCGAGCGCGCGGGGAATGTTCCGCGTGACCTTTCGGTTGGCATCAGGTGCGGTGTACGAGCCACGCATCAACACATAGGTGTCACGCGGAGCGCCGAGTTCGCGCATGACCATGGTCTGGGGCGACTGGGACTTGGTCCGCTCGATGCGTTGATCGATCGATGCGATCCGCTGCGCGGCTTCGCGGTAGTTCGGGGAATGCTGCGTCCGCCAACTCTCGCGCGCTAGTTGCACGGCTCCATCGTGAACCGAAGGATCCGGCAGAAGAAGCCCAAGATCCACAGAGTCAAGCACGGTCTGGGGGCGATCGAAGCGCGCGTAGAACCCGCCGGGGCCGCCCGTGTTCACGACCTTGAAGATCAGTTGGCTCTCGCCGGCAGGCAACGCCACTGAGAGGTGATCCTGATCCGGAGCAACGCCACGATCCGTGTCGTTCGCGTGGACCTGCTCGCCGTTGCGCCACACGATCAGGCGGTCGTCGCTCCCGAGCGAAAGGTCGAGCGTGCGAGCCGTCGGCGCAAACACTTGCCGCGCGATGTACTCGGCACCGACACCCTGCGCGAGCCCGACGATCTGAGCTTCACGAACGCCCGGCGCATGCCGCCATCCGCTGTTGCCGAACTGAGCGTGTCGATTGAATCGGGTCTCAAGACCGGGCCCGTGCTCAGCGAGGGCCCCATCCCGCGAGCCGCTGCCGAAGGCCTCACTCAGATACCAATCGCTTGTGGCGATCGGGAGTTGGGCCAGGACGCGATCGTCCGCCGGCGCCACCTGCACACGAACGCGTCCGAATGAGTGCTTCGGGTACGGCGACTTGTAGCTCAGCTTCAGTTCGAGCTGCGTTCCCGTGACGAATCCGATGGGCGCGTCGGTCAGGAAGTACGCCACGCGGCCTTGGCCATACACATGTCCTTCAAGCGCCCACTGCCTGCCGTCGGCAGCGTCGAGCGCGTTGATCGCGCGGAAGTCGCCGTTGGGCTGCTCATGACTGGCCCAGGCCCACATGAATCGCACGGGCACGCGCACGCGCGGATCTTCAAGACTCACAGCCTCGGCACTGATCGCGCTGAGGACGGCGTTCCCGTTGGGCGCGCGCCCCACACGATCGCCGTAACTTGGGTCGGTGAGCACTTCAAGCGCCACGAGCCGCACGCCGGTCTGCGGAAATCTGAGCGTGATCGTGTGTTCGTCAACATCGGGATTCGTGCCCGACGCAAGCACTGATCCATCATCCTGCGTCGTCAGGGTCGCACCGCCGGCACTCTCGGCCCGCTCGACGACCGGTCGCGACCATGCGATGCCATCATCCGATCGCCAGCGCGCCAAGAACCCGTCGAGCAGAGCGCGGTCCTCGACCGCCCCCTCGTCCCGCGCCGCAATGGCGCGAGAGCGCTCCTCGGCTAGTCCGCTGAGCGCCGCTTCCATCTGCGGGTCCGACACGAGCATCGCGGGCTCGAATGCACGATTCGCGTCAGGCAGCTGCGAGTACAGCCCAGGCTCCTCGATGCTGTTGAAAAACGCCAGCATGGAGTAGTAGTCCTCGGTCGACACCGGATCGAACTTGTGATCGTGGCACCGCGCACAGCCCATCGTCAGACCAAGAAACACTGACGCCGTCGTGTTGGTCCGGTCGACCCAGTACTCGACCAAGTACTCCTCGGGGATCGCGCCCCCTTCATCCGTCGTGACATGGTTCCGGTTGAAACCGCTGGCGATCACCTGATCCTGCGTGGCACCGGGGATCAGGTCTCCCGCGAGTTGCTCGATGATGAATCGGTCGTACGGCATGTTCGACCGATAGGCCTTCAGCACCCAGTCGCGCCATGGCCAGATCTGCCGACCAGCATCCATATGGATGCCGCAGGTGTCGGCGTATCGTGCCAGATCGAGCCAGGGCACGGCCATGCGCTCGGCGTATCGCGTGATGTAGGGCTCCTCTTCAAGGAGCATCGCCACCAGACGCTCGTAGGCATCCGGCCGATCATCGGCCAGATGCGCAGCGAGTTCGCGATCGGTCGGCGGCAGGCCCGTCAGGTCCAGAAACACCCGGCGCGCCAGCGTGGCGCGATCAGCCTCGGGGCCGGGTGCGATCCCCGCGCCCTGCCAACGATCCAAGATGAATCGATCGATCGGCGTGCGCCCCCACGACGAAGTTGAAGAACTCTGCGACGGGCCGTTCCGACTGGTCGCTGGCGGGACGAACGACCAGTGCGCTTCGTACGGTGCGCCCTGCTCGATCCATCTCGTGAGCAGCGCACGCTCGTCGTCAGTCAGCGGGCGCTTGCCGCTGTCGGTTGGCGGCATCACTTCGTCAGCATCCGTCTCGTGAATCCGCACCAACATGGCACTTCGATCCGGCTCGCCAGGAACGATGGCCGCTCCGCCGGTGCGCGGTGCCGTCGCGGCTTCGAAGGAATCGAGCCGCACATCAGCCTGCCGCTTGGCGCGGTCCGGTCCGTGGCACTGGAAACATCGATCACTCAGGATCGGGCGGATGTCCTCGCCGTATCGGATCTGGGTGGCCATCGCTGCCGGGCTCGGGCGCGCCACGGCACGCCCATGCCATTCGCCGCCGGTCGACACCATCCACGCGCTGCCCAAGGCCAGCATCAAACCACCCAACATCAGTCGTGGGAGGAGCGCCATCCGCTCTACCTTAGTCCAGATCGTCGCCGCGCCAAGCGATTCGAGCCAAACCGGGACTTGCATCGTGGGCTCCCCAATCGCATGGTCTGCGCATGGATGTTCAGTGCTCGACGGACGGTGCCGGACGATCGGCAGCGCATCCGGGGACCATGATCCGACAGACCTTGGCGCTTCTGGCCACCTCGACCCCGCTCAAGTCGTGGTTTGTCTCCCGCTCTCGAAACGACGAGCACATCGTGCTCCATGTCTCGCACGAGGCCGACGACTGCTTGGCACCGGGCCAGGTCTATCCGTCGTCGGCGACCCCGTGCGGAACCGTGGTCGAGACCGGTCGTCCGCTCGTCACGCGATCAACCGGCCGATGGGCGACGCCTCCCGGCGAGGGATTGCTGCATGAGTGCGGCGCGACCATCTATGCCGGCACTCCCATCATCTGGACGCCCAGCGACGGCCACTCGGTGTGCTTCGGGACGCTCGCAGGAATCGGTCGCCATGCCAACGAACACGACCTCGCGCCACATCTTCCGCTCATCAATCATGCCGCCTCGGTCATCGGTTTCGCGCTCCAAGCGGCGCACGATGCAGATGTCCTGCGTCGGCGTGCCGAACGAGCCGAAAGCGAGAGCACGGTCGACGATCTCACGCGGCTCTACAACCGCCGTGGGTGGCAGTCGATCGCCTACGCGGAAGCTGGTCGCATCCAGAGATACGGATCTTCGGCCGGGCTCATCATGATCGACCTCGATGAACTCAAACGAACGAACGACGCGTATGGGCATCGCGCCGGCGATGCGCTGCTCCGCCACGCTGCTCAGGTCATTCGCGCATCGTTCCGCGACTCCGATGTCATCGCGCGCCTTGGCGGCGACGAGTTCGCCGTGCTGCTCATGGAGTCCGATGGCCCCGCAACGAGATGGACCGCAGCTCGTGTGCAAGAGTCACTGTCCATCGCAGGCATCGAAGCCAGCGTTGGTTGGTCATCGCTCGATGGCTCGCGTGATGTGGACGCCGCCTTACACGACGCCGACGCGGCGATGTATGCGGCCAAGTGCGCCAGACGACAACTTCATCTTGATGCCAGCGCCGATCGTCCGCCGTGCGGCTGACGCTCACGCAGGGGCGGACGGGTCGGAATTCCGACTCCGCGCATCCTGCTGCCGTTCCTTCCTGGCCTGGTGATCCAGCACCTGATGCAAGACCCACGGGCAGGCTGTGAAGAGAGCCGCGCTCAGCCGAACCAGCGAACTCGTCCAAACCTCCGGGACCGGGCGGTGCATGCATCGCACCACAGCTGCGGCGACCCGCTCCGGCGACTGCACCAAGAACCTCGGCGCATGATCGGGGACCTCGACGCCAAGACCGTCCGACCCAGACCGCCGATCGGACTCAAGGAAGAACTCCGTCCGCGTCGTCACCGGATGCACACTGCTCACCGCAATGCGATGCGCCTGCAGTTCAGCGCGGAGTGCTGCGCACGCCATCGCCTGCGATGCCTTCGTCGCGCAGTAGGCCCCGTGATAGGCCAGCGGGAATTTGCCAACGCAACTCGACGACATGATCAGGTGCCCCGGCTGTGCAGCTGAGATCCAAAGCCGAGCGGCAGCCCGACAGAGCGAGAGTGCTGCAAAGAAGTTGACCTCGAACATCGTCCGAAGATCCAGCTCGCTCATGTCGAGCAAGCCGATGCGTGTGCCGTAACCAGCATTCGCCACGACGACATCCACCCGGCCGTACTCCTTCATCGCCCGTCCCAGAATCTCGTCCGACGCGCCCGCCCCAGCCACATCAATCGGAATGGACAGAGCCCGCCCGCCGTATTCTTGACACGCTGCAGCAACAGCGCCCAATCGCTCCGCACGACGCGCGATCAGGACCACATGCATGCCAGCCGCAGCGCACGCTCGGGCCGTGGCGGCCCCGATGCCGGAACTCGCCCCCGTCACCACCACAACCCGATCGGCCAACTCGCGCATGAGGTCGAATCTATCGGACGGAGCCGGGCCGCCCGCATGGATGGACCGGACCGAACCGCGGGATCAGGAGGCTGGCTCGTTGGTTATAGGACTACTTCGGCGCCGGGCAAGTCCCCACAATTTCACAACCCCTCTCCCCCCCACGAGTTCGGCGCAGCCCGTTCCATTGCCGAGAACTGCGTTTTTTTACGAACTTTTTCGCCCCTTCGCTCGCGACGATGCCATGTTTCGACGACGTGTCCCACCACGCCCACGGACAGCGTGGTGGGGAAGCGTGTTCTCGCACGAAGTGAGTCCGAACTCGTGATCTGAAGGAGATCTGAAACCATGAATCGTCTCTGTCTCTTCGGCAGCCTGACCGCTGCTCTGTGTGCCGCCAGCACTGCCTTGGCCCAGGATGAGTGCGCGAGCGCTCCGTCCCTGGTCTCTGGCGTTGCCTCGGCATTTGACACCGCCGCTGCCACCGCAAGCGCTGGCCCTGCCGTCACCGACGCGCAGTGCGCCGGCACCTACCTGAACTGGGTGAACACCCAGCAGGATGTGTGGTTCAAGTGGGTCGCCCCGTCGGCCTCCGGCACCATCGACATCACGACCTGCCTGTCGGGTTCGTACGACACGTCGATCGTCCTCTATGAAGGTGCATGCGCCTCGCTGACTCAGGTCGGCTGCAACGGTGACGCCGCCAACAGCGGTGGTTGCCAGGCGTACCACTCCGAAATGCTCGGCTTCGTCGTCAACCCCGGCTCGACGTACTACGTCCGCATCGGTGGGTACAACGGTGCCGTCGGCACCGGCGCCCTGACGCTGACCTTCACCGCTGGCGGAGCGGGCTGCGGCACCCCCGGCGCATGCAATGTGGTCCACGCGACCCCAGGCTGCGACGACGTGACCTGCTGCAACCTGGTCTGCAACCTCCTCCCGTCGTGCTGCGACACCGGCTGGGACCAGTCGTGCGTCGACATCGCGATCCCCGAGTGCGGCTTCTACAACTGCGCCCCCGTTGGCCCGGCCAACAACTGCGCGACGAACCCGACCAACATCCCCGGTGATGGAACCTACGCGTTCGACACCACTGGCGCGACGATGGACGGCCCCGACCACGACGGTGGCACCTGCAGCTCCGGCAACGATTTCTTCTACAACGATGTGTGGTGGAAGTTCGTGGCTCCGGCCAACGGCGTGATGACCGCGAGTTCGTGCGGTCTGACCCCGTACGACAACAAGTTCGCGCTCTACAACCTGGGTGCGACCCCTGCGGGCTTTGACTACAACAATCTCGCTGCGGCGTTGGTCGCTTGCAACGATGACGGCAACCAGTGCT
>VGXL01000037.1 GCA_016873315.1 Phycisphaerae bacterium
ATCTATGTCGTGGCGCCAAACACCGATGTCGTGACCGAGATCGCCTCGCGCGTCGAACGCATCATCGATGTCGGGCACGAGGCAACCGGCGACGCGCAAGTCATCGTGCCGTGGGAACTGCTGGAGAGCGCGAAGAAGGCGCTGCTCGTCTGGAACATCATGCTCATCGCGATCGCGGCGATCAGCCTGCTCGTCGGGGGCATCGGCATCATGAACATCATGCTTGCGAGCGTGACCGAACGCACGCGAGAAATCGGGATCCGCCGAGCGCTCGGCGCCACGCGCCGCGACATCGTCACGCAGTTCATGGTCGAAACTGGCACGCTCAGCGTGCTCGGTGGCATCATCGGCATCATGACGGGCGTGATCACGAGCCGACTGCTCGAAACGATTGTGGGCATCGCCAGTCGCCTGCCGGGTCTCAAGGGCGCCTTCAACGACCGCTTCTCACTGCAACCCGAGGTCACGCTCTGGTCGATCGTGGCCAGCGTCGCCGTGGCTGCCGGCGTGGGCATCGTCTTCGGGATCTATCCCGCCGTCGTCGCCAGTCGCAAGGACCCCATCGAAGCACTGCGCCACGATTGATGGGCGCGCGCCATAGCATCGCGCCCATGCCAGCGCTGGTCGAAGTCGTCACGGAAGCCGATACCGAGCGAGGCTGGCAGTTCGTGCTGCGCTCACTCAATGCCGACGGCGCGTGCACGAGCCACGACATGAAACTCTCGTGGGCCGACTACGACTGGTGGAGCCCGGAAGGGATCCATGAACCCAGCCGCGTCGCTTTGGCCGTCGCTGAAGTCATGCACCACGCGCTTGCTGGAGAACCCCTGCCCCAACGATTCGATGCCGCCACGGTCCGCCGACGCGTGGGCGATGCCGACGCGTTGGTTCGGCGCCGGCTCGGTTCCGGCGGCGGCCCCTGAGTCAGCGAAGTTCGAGCCGCGCACGCAGTTCGTTCAGACCTTCATCAATGGCGGCAACTCGCGGCGTCTGAAGAAGACGGGCACCTCGAGTGAAAAGGTGCTGCCTTCTCCTGGTGCAGACTCCAGCGCCACGACCGCGCCCAGCAGCCCCGCAAGCTCCTTGCAGATCGACAGACCAAGGCCGGTCCCGCTGTGGCGGCGCGTGTGGCTTGCATCGACTTGTCGGAACTTTTCGAAGATCGACTCCTGCATGTCAGGCGGAATGCCCGGGCCGCGATCCACCACGCTCAAGCGGACCGACTGGCCCCGCTCGCCCGAACGGACCAACTGCGCAACCACGCGCACGGTGGATCCTTCGGGGCTGAACTTGATGGCGTTGGACAGGAAGTTGTAGAGCACCTGCCGCACCTTGCCACCATCGGTCTCGACCGGCGGCAGGTCGCCGTCGATCTGCGTCTGGACCTCGATCTTCTTGATCATCGCCTGCGGCCGCATCAGCGCCTGCAGCCCTTCGACGATGTCGGCGACCGAGGTCGGCGCCACGGTGACCTCCATGCGGCCGGCCTCGATCTTCGCCATGTCCAGCAGCCCGTTGATCATGTCGAGCAGCATGCGGCCGCTCTGGAGAATGTTCGTGATGTAGCGACGGCGCTTGGGATCTGCGTTGGGGTCGTTGCGCGCAATCTCGTCGAGCAACTCTGCGAAACCGATGATCGAGTTGAGCGGCGTGCGCAACTCGTGGCTCACATTGGCGAGGAACTCACTCTTGAGCCGATTGCTCTCGAAGAGGCCGACATTGGCTTCCTTGAGCTCGACCACCTTCAAGTCGAGGCCTTCGTTGAGTTGATGCAACTGCGTTTGAGCCCGCTGCATCTCGCCGAGCATCGCATCGAGCGCTGCGGACAGCCGACCGATGGAGTCGCCGGTCTCGATCGCCGAACGAGCAGAGAGGTCGCCACGCGCCGCACGCTCGGCAGTCTCGCGCAATCGAACGAGCGGCGGCCCGTAGACGCGCCGCTGGATCACCATGGACACGGCCACCAGGGCGGACACGGCTCCAAGCCCGACGCCCACGACCATGACCCGATTGGCGATCACGAGTCCATCGCTGATCGGACTGCTGCGCTCGACGACGATGACCGCCCGAAGCGCCTGATCGCTGCGCACGGTCGTCGAGAAATCGATGCGGGACGGATCGAGCACGCGACGCCACTCCGCCTCACGCACGGCTCGCGCGTATCGGTAGGTCGTCCTGCCATCGTCGGTCACCCAGCTGAATCGTTCGCGTGACGCGCCATCGCGCTCGAACTCCTCGGCCGCCTCGGCGATCCATGGTTCATCGGTTGAGAACGACGATGCCTCGACCAGCCGCATCGCCATCGGAACATCCTGCGTGCTGCCGAGCGAAAAACCGTTGGCCAACCACGTCTCGGCGACCTGTCGTGCGATTTCGCGCTGGCTCTCGGAGACCGTGACCGTGAAGCGGTTCCACGGAACCCAGAGCGCCGCGGCAAGGATGGCGGCCGACGCTGCACCGAAGAGGAGCGTCGCGCTGCTGGAAAGTGAGATGCCGCGCCGCATCGCGCAGGGAGCATAGTGGGTGGCTAGGCTCCCCCCCGTGCATCGCCCCGGCGCACATCCGGATGATCTTGGCATGGACGATGTGCTGTGCGACTTCTGCTCGGCGGCGTGGACGCTGGAGCGTGCCATGGTCGAGGGGCACCGTGGTTCGTGCATCTGCCATGCGTGCCTCGCGGTGGCATACGCCGAACTCGCGCCGCAGCCTGCGCGCGAACCGGTCGGTCAAGGTCCGTGCACGATGTGCCTTGAGGACCGCGGTGAGCCACACTGGCAGAGCCCCGCACGGGACGCGGCGCGGATCTGTCGCCGCTGTGCGCGCATGGCCGCGGTCGTGCTCGAACGCGACCCCGACGCCGGCTGGTCGAGGCCCCACGCGTGAGCGTCCGCGACCACGCGTGAGCGTCTCGACGCGCCCCATCCGTACAATCGCCGCATGAGTTTCGGCCTTGGACACGGACGCGATCTCGACCCAGGCGAATGGGGCATGGACCAGAAGGACCTTCCGCCCTTCGACCAAGGGAAGTGGGACCCCCGACGATGGTTCGCTCATCCCGAGCGTCGATTCGAACTCGAGATCGGTTCCGGCAAGGGCACCTTCTTGTTGCAGCAGTCACCGCTCGAACCGACGACCAATTTCCTCGGCATGGAATGGACCAACGAGTTCTACCGCTACGCGGCAGACCGCCTTCGCCGGCACCAGACCGCCAACGCGCGAATCATGCGTGCGAATGCAGTGGAGTTCATCAGGCACTGGTGCCCGGTGGGCATCTGCTCGGTGATCCATCTGTACTTCAGCGACCCGTGGCCGAAGACGCGCCACCACAAGCGTCGCGTGGTGCAGGACCAGTCGCTCGCCGACATGCACGCCGCGCTCACGCCCGGCGGCGAGTTGCGCATCGTGACCGATCATGTCGAACTTTGGGCCTGGTACGAAGAGCATGCTGCACGGCACGCCCACCTCTTCGATCGGTCGGTCTTCGATCGACCAACCAGCGCAGGCAGCGGCGAGGTCGTGGGCACCAACTTCGAACGCAAGTTCCGCCGCGAGGGGCGGCCATTCCATGCCATGACGCTCCGGCGGCGCGAACCCGCCGAATCCGTCGCTCACGAGGCGTCACGGATCACGAGCCCAGCCGCGTCGCAGGTTCCGCCGACGCGCGCCATGTGACGCGCTCGGCATCCCCCCACAGACCTTCAAGGTCGTAGTAGGCGCGTTGGTTCGGTTCGAAGAGATGCACCACCACCGACACAAAGTCGATGATGATCCAGCTCGAACCCGTATCGGCGCTTGATCGAAAGGCTGGAGATCCCTGGGATTTGCCGTGCTTGGCGAGTTGCTCGCCCACGCCAGCCAACTGACGCGCGCTCGTGCCCGAGGCGATCAAGAAGAAGTCGCACACCTGGCTCTGCGCGCCGACAGAGAGCAGCAGCACATCAGTGCACTTGAGGTCATGCGCGAGCCGCGCCAACTCGATGGCGAGCGCGCGCGATGCCGAGGTGTCGGGCTTGGCGGTCCGCCTGGCCATGCCGGCGGATCAGTCCTTGCTGCGGCCACGGCCACCAGGGCCGCGCTTCAGCTTGGACTTGGCGGGCTGAACAGGACGCGCGGAGCGACCAGCGGCCTTGGCGGCAGCGGCGCGTCGCGCAGCCATGCGCAGACCTTCGCGGCGGATGTCCATGCGGCGCTTGACTTCCGAGGGCTTCTCGTGGAACTGACGAGCCTTCAGGTCCTTGGTCAGACCTTCCTTCTCGCAGAGCTTCTTGAAGCGACGGACCATCTGCTCGACCGTCTCATTGCCGCGTGACTTCACTCGAATGGGCATTCGTTCGTCCTCAGGGGTAATCGGGAATTCCGAGTCGGGCAGTAGACCACGGCCGAGCCGCCACCGCAACCCCGCGCAGGTTAGGCTTTCGCTCGCGGAGGTCAGCATGCCCTTGGTCCTCGATGCCTATAACGTGCTGCATGTCTCGGGGGTGCTTCCCCCTGACATGGCCGGCATGGGGCCGGACGACCTTGTGGCGACGATCATGGGCTCCCGGTATCGCGGACAGGCGATCTGGATGGTCTTTGATGGACTTCCCACCCCAATCCAGGGCAAGATTCCGCGCATGATCGACGCGTACCGCCCCGCACCCATGCAGGTGGGCGACGCTGTCTACCACTTCAGCGGGCCGCGATCGAATGCCGACGCCGTGATTGCCGAACTGGTGTCGCGGAGCAGTTCGCCCACGCGATTGTTGGTGGTGAGCAGCGATCACGCGGTGCAACGCACCGCGCGGCGACGCCGGTGCAAGGTTATTGACAGCGGGATCTTCCTGACACAACTCGTGCACGATGTGCGGCACGGCCCACCCCGCGATCGGCTCGGCGGCAAGCCGAGTGGTCCACTTTCTCGCGACCAGGTGCAGGCATGGCTGCAATACTTCGGGGTCGATCCGGTCGAGCCGCCGCCGGCGCCGGTCGCACCGTCTCGACCCCAACTTCGCGTCACCGAACACGGACCCGCACCACGCCGAGCACGAAGGCCCCGCACTTGAGCTACATCTTCCCCACCGCAGACCGCACCGTCGCACCCGCGGGCTTCACGCCAGCACCCACCGACTTTGAACATCCACCGACCGATCCGGTGCCTTGGGCAATGCAGTGGATCGACGAGGCCATGCGGCTTCCGACGCCCAACCCGAACTCCAGTTACCTCGCGACCACCTCGGCCGATGGTCGCCCGTCCGTTCGCACGGTCCTTCTGCGAAACTTCAACGCCGACGGTGCCGTGTTCTTCACGAACCGCCAGAGCGACAAGGGACACGACATCGATGCCACGCATCGTGCGGCCCTGCTCATGCACTGGGACCACATCGATCGCCAACTGATCATCCAGGGCGCGGTGACCTGCACCACGGACGCCGAGAGTGATGCGTACTTCGCGCAGCGTCCTCGCGACTCGCAGGTCAATGCCTGGGCAAGCGATCAGAGCCGCCCCGTCTCGGGCATCGAAGCGATGCGCGAACGGCAGAAGCAGGCGTTCGCACGATTCGAGGGGAAGACCGTGCCGCGCCCACCGCACTGGGGCGGATACCGGATCGCACTGGAGCGCATCGAGTTCTGGCAGGGCTACGCGTTCCGATTCCACGACCGCTTGGCGTTCACACGCGCGGGTTCGGGCTGGTCCGTGACGCGCTTGATGCCCTGATCCGCGCTCGTCAGGCTTCGACGGCTTCGCGGCTGCGCCAACGCGGGCGTTCGGCCTTCTGCGGGAGCCACCCGCCGATCGGCGCCACGCTGCCCACGCCCTTCACGAGCCCATGCAGCTTGTGGAGCAGTGCGTTCGTGGCGACCACGCGGCAGCCCGCGACACCGTGAACGACCTCGGCTTCGGGGAACTCCACGATCACGCTGACTTCGACTGGGCGACCTTGCAGCGCAGCCACGCTTCCGGCAGCCTGGCGCAACGCGCCTGAGAGCATCTGCAGCAGCGGCGCGATCGGTTCATCGGCCGCGGCGCAGCGTGACGCATCGAGCCTGATTTCTAGGCACTTTGCCAAGTGCGCGGTTGCGTCTTCGACGGGAATCACCTGCTCGATCTTGACCTGCGGCTCAGGGCGGCTGCGATCGATGAATCCCGTGAGCACGACCACGCGATCGACCTGAAGCAGTTCTCCATAGCGCGCGTACTGATCGGGAAAGAGCACGCACTCCATGGAACCACCGGCGTCTTCGATCGCAATCACCGCCATCTTGCGTCCGGGGTCTTTGCCCTTCTGCGTGACCACTTGGCGCACGCGCGTCAACAGCCCGCCAACGACCACGGGTTCTTCGGCGCCGCGCGTCGCGACGCCCGCGATGTCGCACGAGCACATCGAGCTGATCACATGTTTCCATGCATCGAGCGGATGTCCGCTGGCATGGAATCCAAGCGCTTCCTTTTCGAACCGAAGCGTGGTCAGGCGATCCCAAGGAGCGACCTTGCGGAGCGCGCCGGCTGTGGCGCCGCTCGACGGCGTCGACGCTTCGTTGAACCCACCGAAGAGCGCCCCCTGCCCGCTCGCTGCGTCACTTGCTGCACGCTGACCACTGCGCATGGCTTCTTCGATGCTCGCCGCCAAGCTGGCGCGCGCATCGAGTCCGTGCAGCCCGTCGAACGCGCCCGCCTTGACCAATGCTTCGAGCGTGGCCCTGTTCACCGAGCGAAAATCGCACCGTTCGCAGAAGTCGAAGAGATCGCGGAAGGGACCAGTTTCGCGGGCCTTGAGGATCGCACGGATCGCCGACTCGCCAGCGCCCTTGATCGCCTGCAGCCCAAAGCGAATGTGGCCGTGGCATGCATCACGCGGTTCATCGGCTCCGAACACCACCGCGAAGTCCTGCTGCGACAGATTCAGATCCGGCGGCCGCACCTCGATGCCCACATGCGGATGCGCAGCATCGTGATCGGGCCACGGCGCGCGGCGGCACTCATCCAGATAGACGGACCATTCCTCGATCTTCCGTGCCTGACTTTCAAAGCTGAGCACCGCCGACATGTACTGCGCCGGGAAGTAGGTCTTCAGGTACGCCGTCTGGTAGGCGACGATCGCGTAGCCGCTCGAGTGGCTCTTGTTGAAGCCGTATCCGGCGAACCGCAGGATGAGATCGAAGAGCCCGTCGGCCTGCTGCGCATCCATGCTGCGCTCACTGGCGCCCTTGACGAACGCGGCGCGCGCGCCGTTGATGACATCCTGCTTCTTCTTCGAGATCGCCTTGATGATCGAGTACGCCTCGCGCAGCGGGATCCCGCCAAGGTGATGCAGGACCTGCATGACCTGCTCCTGATAGACCATGATCCCGTAGGTCTCGGCCGTGAATCGATCGACGACCTCGTGCACGCTCGGCACATGCTGTCGACCATTCTTGCGCGCGTTGTAATCAGGGATCAGATCCATCGGGCCCGGCCGGAAGAGCGCGTTCGCCGCGATCAGGTCCTCGAGGCGGTCGGGCTGCATGTCGACGAGCAGCCTGCGCATGCCGCCTGACTCGAACTGGAAGATGCCGCTCGTCTCGCCGCGGCGGAAGAGCGCAAGCACGCGTTGGTCATCGAGCTGAATGCGATCCAGATCGAGTGGGTCGGCGCCGCCGTCATCAGCGGAGCGACCGACCGCTCGCAGTATCGCTTCGGGCGCGAGCGAGTTCCGGATGTTGGCCTTCGCGCGCTCGATCGTCGAGAGTGTGCGCAGCCCGAGGAAGTCCATCTTGAGCAGGCCGGCCTTCTCGCAGGTGGGCGCATCCCACTGCGTCACGATTTCCTGGCCGGCTCCTGCTGCACGGCCAAGGGGCACGATGGACTCCAGCGGTTGCGTCGCGATGACGACGCCGGCCGCGTGGATTCCAGCGTTTCGCGCGTGGTCTTCGAGTGCCTGCGCCTGCACCAGGACCCGTCGAATGAGCGGATCGCGCGAGGACTCTTCCGCGAGCCGTGGCTCTTGCGCAAGCGCTTCCTCGATCGTGATGTCGAGCTTGTCTGGAATGAGGTTCGCCAGGCGCTGGCCCTCGGCGGGCGGCAGTCCCATGACGCGGGCCACATCCTTGATCGCCGCCTTCGCCTTCAGGCGACCGAAGGTGATGATCTGCGCGACATGGCGGTACTTCTGCCGCACATACTCGATCACTCGGCCACGGCCATCTTGGCAGATGTCGATGTCGATGTCGGGGTACTCGGTGCGGTCGGGATCGGTGAAGCGCTCAAAGAGCAGACCGTAACGCTCGGGGCACGCGTTCGACAGGCCGAGCACATACCCCGTCATCGTTCCCACGCCCGAACCACGGGCGAGCGCAGGAATGCCATGCTGACGCGCCCAGTTCACGAAGTCCCACACGATGAGGAAGTACGGACTGATGAACTTGTCCGAGAGCACCGTGAGCTCGCGCTCAAGTCGCTCGCGCACTTGCGGTCCACCCTTCTCAGGTCCGTAGCGCCACACGAGCCCGGCCTCGCAGAGGTTGCGAAGCGCCTGGTCGCAGCCGGCCTTCAGCGTGGCGCGATCGGCGCCGCCCGCGGGGCGCAGTTCGAACTTCGCGCAGTACTCCTTGAACCACTCCGTCAGATCGCCGCCGCTGTAGTCCGGAACCGTCGCTGGACCAGAGATGTCCACGACCGGCGCGTGCTTCTCGCCCTTGGGCAGCGTGACCGTGCAGCGCGCGGCGATGCGCACCGTGTTGGCCAGCGCTTCGGGATCCTCGGGGAACAGAGCGTGCATCTCCGCCGGACTCTTCACATAGAGCGACTCGGGATAGTGGTACCGGTCCGGATCGTCCTTGTTCTTGCCCATCGAAATGCAGCAGAGCGTGTCGTGCACATCGTGGTCCTCGGCGCGCATGAAGTGCGCGTCGTTGTCGCAGACCATCGGCAGGCCGAGCTCGCGCGCAAGCTTGCGCAGCAGCGGATTGATCCGCTCCTGTTCGGCATTGTGACGCTGCAATTCAACATAGAAACGCGGCTCGCCCTGCTCGTTGGGACCGAAGGTCGCCGCATGCCAGCGCGCTTCCTCGACGGCGCGATCCCACCAACGCTGTTCGTTCGTCAACGCGAACTGCTCGAGGTACTCCGCCAAACTCGAACCGAGGTGCCCATTGATCGCGATCAGGCCCTCGTTCCACTGGACGAGGGTCGACTTGTCCATGCGGGGCTTGTAGTAGAAGCCATGCTCGAACGAGTCTGATGAGAGTCGCATCAGATTGCGCCAGCCCGCCTGCGTCTCGGCGAGCAGCACGAGATGGAACCCACCATCATTGCCCTTGACGCTCGTTCGGTCGCGGCGATCGCCCGCCAGTCCATCGCGGTCGGGCGCGATGTACGCCTCGATACCAAGGATCGGCTTGATGCCCACGGCCTTCGCGGCCGCATAGAACTCGCCGGCACCGTGCAGATTGCCGTGGTCGGTGACCGCAACGGCGTCCATCCCCAGTTCTTTGACGCGCTTGACGAGTCGCTCGATGCGATTGCCACCATCGAGCAGCGAGTACTCGCTGTGCAGGTGCAGGTGGACGAAGCCACCCTTCGCGGAATCATGGGATGGAGCGGTCGCGTCCATGCATCGTTCTCCGGCTCCGAATGTACCGCCCACGGGTCAACCAACCGAACGGCGAAATCAGCCCTTTCCAGCTTCGATCCACGCCTCGCGCAGAGTCGCTGCCACGTCGCCGGGCTCGCCGCGCCCGATCGATTCCTGTTCGAGTCCAGTCACCGGGAGCACGCCCCACGATGCGTTGGTCAAGAAACACTCATCAGCGGACAGGATGTCATCGACCGAGACGCGTTCGATGCGCACCTCGATGCCACGCGCACGCGCAGCTTCGATCACGAACGCGCGCGTGATGCCGGGAAGCACTGCACTCGGGATCGGCGAGGTCTCGCTGTCGCCACGCGCCACCGGCGTGCGCACGATGCCGTCCTTCACGATGAAGGCGTTGCTCACGCAACCGCACGCCAGCGCGTTGGCGACATCGAACCACAGTGCTTCGCCGCAGCCGTGCCCCGCGGCCTGCTGCAGTGCCAAGAGCCGCGGCCAGTAGGAGAGCGTCTTGTGCCCGGCCATCGGATCCCATGGATTCATTCGGCCCTCGGCGACCATCACGCGAACACCGTCGGTGAACATCGCATCGGGGTACGGCGTCGGAGGCTGCGCCACGATGGCGATGGTGGGATGCATCGCTTCGGCGCCGCCTCCCTCTCGTGCCCGAGCGAGCATCTTCAAGTCGCCACCCGTCATCGTGACGCGGATCCGTGCATCGCGCAGGCCATTGCGCGTGAGCGTTGCGTCGATCGCGTCGGCGATCGCTTCGATGTTCAGTCGCTCGACCAGCCGCAGCGCCACGGCGCTTGCGCGAAGTCGCTCGAGGTGCGCCAGTGGGCGAAACACCTGTCCGTCGCGCGCGCGGAGCGTTTCGAACAGGCCAACGCCGTGCTGGAATCCTGCATCGAAGAAGCCAACGCTTGCATCGTCGGCATCGTGGAACTGACCGTTGATCCAGACCTGCATGCGTCAGGGCTCCGAAATGGACTGAACCGGCGGCGAGCCCGGGAGCGGCGGCGAGCCCGGGAGCGGCGGCGCGCCGTCGGCGGCGGCGGGCTCGAGCGCCTCACGCACCGCGAGCAGATGCACGATGCCGTCGATGACATCGGCATCGATCTCGATGGGCGCGTCGCCCGGAACCACAACGCGAAGCGTGACGGACGCACCGGCCACCGATGCTGGCGAGGTTGGGATCGGCTCGACCACGATCGTGCCGCCCCCCTGCGCGGGGGCCGCCGCATCCCAGCGAGCGACCAGCCACTGTGCGAGCGTGGGATCGATCGGCGCGATCGCCGCGGTGGTCGGCAGCGTGCCGGGGCTCACGATTCGTTTGGCCCAATACTGCGTGGCAAGTTCGCGCACGCGTGATGCAGCAAACCGCTCGTGGTCCACCGTTCGGCCGCTGAACGCATCGCTGATCCAAAGTCCGACGCCCAAGACCAGCACGGGCATGATCAGCATGCGGCGCAGTCGGGTCGCGCGGTCGCGGCGGGCCTTCGCGGCGTCCTGCATGCTGGGGCTGGTCACGCTCCGAATGTAGCACCCCTACACTCTCCGCCCCCATGAGCCTGGTCACGGTCAATCATGTCCGTTTCGGACACGGCGTCAACATCCTCCTTGAGGATGTCGTGCTTGGCGTGGACGAAGGACAGAAGATCGGTCTCGTGGGTCGCAACGGCTGCGGCAAGAGCACGCTGTTCAAGATCATCGCGGGTCGACTGCAGCCCGACCACGGCAGCGTCGGTCTGCAGCGGGGCATACGCATCGGGTATCTGGAGCAGGAACCCAAGCTCGACCCAAAGCACACGCTGCGCAGTGCCGCGGCCGCAGCCTTCAGCCGACTCGACGAGATCCAGAAGGAGCTCCACGAAGTCTTCGACGGTATGGCCGCTGCCCAGGGCACGGAGCTCGATCGGCTCATGGCGCGGCAGGTCGTTCTCGAGTCAGAGTTTGATCGGCTCGGCGGCCACGCGACGGACCACAAGGTCGACGCCGTGCTGCACGGTTTGGGCTTCGTCGATGCACAGTTCGACACGCCCGTGACCTCGCTCAGTGGCGGTCAGCGCGCGCGCCTTGGCTTGGCAAAGTTGCTGCTCGAGCAGCCCGACCTGCTCATGCTCGACGAACCCACGAACCACCTCGACATCGATGGTCGGCGCTGGCTCGAGGACTTCCTCGCAGATGAGTTCAAGGGCGCCGTGCTCGTGGTGAGCCACGACCGTTGGCTGCTCGATCGCGTGGTGCATCGCATCGTCGAGATCGATCAGGGCGTGATTCACGAGTATCCCGGCAACTACGCTGACTTCGTGAATCTGCGGCGCGAGCGCATGGAACTCCAGGCGCGCGTGCACGAAAAGCAGCAGGATCGGATCCGTGCCGAGACGGAGTACATCCTTCGCTACAAGGCGGGCCAGCGCGCCAAGCAAGCCCGTGGACGCGCCACGCGCCTAGAGCGCTACAAAGAAAGCGAACTCGTCGAGCGCCCCATGGAACTCGATGCGATGGACATCGACCTGCCGCGCGCGCCCGAACTGGGCGACCGCGCGATCGAAGCCCACGGTCTCGGCAAGTCCTACGGCGTGCGCACACTCTTCGCCGGGCTCGATGTCCTCATCAAGCCGGGCGAGCGCATTGGGATCATCGGACCCAACGGGTGCGGCAAGAGCACGCTGGTGAAGATCCTGCTTGGCGAACTCGAACCTGACGACGGCGAGATCAAGCGCGCGCCGCGCCTGCGCAGCGGTTGGTTCCGCCAGACCCACGATCACCTCGACGGCTCGCTCACCGTCTGGCAGTACCTCCAGCAGGCGGTGCCGCCGCGATCCAACGGACAGAAACTCAATGAGCAAGAGTCGCGCAATCTCGCGGGCGCGTTCCTCTTTAGCGGCGAAGCGCAGGAAAAGCCCCTGGGCGCGCTCTCGGGCGGCGAGCGAACACGCGCGGTCATCGCGGGTCTCGTCGCTGGCGCGAACAACATCCTTGTGCTCGACGAACCGACCAACCATCTGGACATTCCCAGCGCCGAGCGGCTCGAGCAGTCCTTGGCGCCGCGTTCAGAACACGGCGGCTACGACGGTGCCCTGCTCCTGATCAGTCACGACCGAGCCCTGCTGGAAACCACATGCGACCGACTGATCGCCTTCGATGGCGAAGGTCGTGTCGAATTCTTCCAGGGTCGATTCTCCGAGTGGGAAGCCAAACGCGTCGAGCGTGCGAAGGAAGCCGAGTCCCGTCGTCGTGCCGAGGCCGAGCGTGATCGTCGCAAGTCTGCGCCGACCCCTGCTCGCGCGTCGACGACCCCGGCGGCGAGCCCCTCGCCGGCCAAGCAACCCGCGCCGACCCCTCGGTCCGAGACCGCAGCCAAGCCCGCGGCTGCGAAGGGCGCTCACTCCAAACTCTCGGATGAGAAACTCAATGCCGAGATCGCCAAGGCGACCGATCGCATGGAGTCACTCGATGCCGAGTTGGCGGACCCTGCGGTCTACCGCGACGGCGACAAGGTCAAGCGCCTGAACGAAGAACGATCCATGCTGCAGGCGCGACTGTCCGAACTCGAGGACGAGTGGCTGCGCCGGGCGAGTTGAGCATCGGTTGATGCAGACGCCTGAGTCGCAGAGGCGCGCCGCTGAACTCAGCGGAGTTGACCGCGGTAGAGGACCGTGCCAGTGTTCGGATCACGCAACTCGATGATCCGCCCAATCAGGTCGGTCGCCTGCTCAAGCAGCATGCCCGAGAGCGGACCGTGGGCCTTCACACCGGTCGCGACAATCGTCAGGTCAGTTCCCTGGCCGGCATCACGCGCCACGAGTTCAAACTTTCGTGAGGCGTCCAAGCCGACCATCGCGAGGAATGCCGAACCCGTCACTGGGTCGGCCCACACGATCACCCCGCCTGTCGATGATGGCGCCGCGCCGGACAGGGCCGTGCTCGGGATGCCATCGCGAAGGAATGGTTCGACGCTCGGTCCAAGCAGCGCCTTCAGGTCTTCGCGCGACGAAGCCGAGATCGCAGCGATCGTGACTTCCTTGGCGTAGCTGTCCTGCCTCGCGAGCGCGTAGCCAGCCACGACCAAGCACGAAGCGAGTGCGATGCATGCAGCGCGCAGCATGTAGCCATGGTTCCGAGCGCGGTCCAACATCGCGCGAAGTCGCTCGAGTTCCGTCTGTTCCGCAGCCTGCGTCACGCGCTCGAGCACATCGGCGTCGCGCGTCGTGGCAGCGGACGCGGCTGGCGCGAGTGGCGCAGGGGCAGGCAGCGACACGGTCGCCGGCGCCGGAGCAGCGATGGGGGCGACACGCTGCGGCGCAGCTGGTCGGCCAATCGAAGCGATCGGCGCGAGCTCGGTCTCGCTGGCGGTGACCGCGTCAGCGATCCGCGCCATCACCTTGTACTTCAGTCCAGCCTCAGGCTCGACATCGCACATGCCGATGGGGTCAAGCACCGCTGCGTCCTGGACCGCGTGCAGTTCAGCACGGAGCGTGGGCGATGCATCGCGAAGGCCGCGTTCAAACCGAGCCTGTTCGGCAGGTTCGAGCGCCCCGAGGGCATCGAGTTCGGCGAGTTCGAGTAATTCGTCGCGGGTCGGTGGCACCGTCATGGACACAGCTCCCTCGTGAGTACCGACATGGCACAGCACGCTTGTCCTCTTCGTTCCCGGCCGACGAATCGGCCGCCCAACCCAGCTTTCTTCGCCTGCCTATACGCAGGCCTGTTCCGATAGGACGCAGCAATCAACCGATTGCGCGATCGATTCCATATCGGTCCCGGAGCCGTTGCAAGCCCCGGCTCAGGGCACTCTTGACCGTGCCCAGGGGCAGTCCGGTCTGTTCCGAGACTTCACGCAGGCTGAAGCCCTGCATGTAGACCCGTTCGATGACGACCCGCTGTTGTTCCGGAAGGTCAGACAGCCGGCGTCGCATGTCAGGGGAAAGATCGCTCGGCGCCGGTTCGTGCGACGACACGTCGCGGACCTCATTCGCCATCTCGGTGGTCAGGCCAGCCATCGTGGGGCGAACCATCTTGCGGCGCAGTCGATCGATCAGGCATCGACGCGTGATGAGCATGACCCAGGTCACGAGTTTGGCGCGCTGCGGGTCGTACTTGTCGGCGGTGCGCCAGATCTGCACGAACACATCTTGAGCCGCATCTTCGGCTTCTGCGCGAACGCGCAGCGTGGTCAAGCAACTCTTGAAGACCAAGGCGCCAAATCGCTCGTAGAGCTCCAAGACGGCCTTTTCTTCCGCCCGAGCAACGCGCTGCATCAGCAGCTGATCAATGTCGGTCATCCCTACTCCCTCTTCCTGCCCGGACAACCCAGGCGCTACCCATCGCAATCCGCCGAAGGGGCGGACCCTATCCCTGATTCGCCGAACTTGGCGATCAACTCTCCGTGGCACCTCCCCCATCGTGCGGGGCGGCGTCTCTCTCCACTCTGGGCAGAACGATGCCACCTCCGACCGGATGCGCAAATTGTTGAGGGAAACTTTCGCACAATTGCGCATCCGTGGCATACTCGGATCAGTGTGGAGGGGTCATTTGGGGGCCATAACGGCCGGTTCCCTCTATGCCTGTTCCTCCTTTGCGACAGATTGGGCCTTGCCGACCGCGTGGGTGCGGAGCCATCGCTCCGCCCGTGCGCGCGTTCACGCTGGTCGAACTGCTCGTGACCATTGGGATCACCGCCTTGCTCTTGGGCCTGCTCATGCCGGCCATCAGAGCGGCGCGCGAGCAGGCCAATCGCATCGAGTGCAGCTCCAATCTCCATCAGATCGGGCTCGCGGTGGCGATGTACGGATCGTCGTACGACGACCGCCTTCCCGAGACCGTCTATTCGCGCGGTCAGGGACTTCCTGCAGAAATGATGGCGGCCAATGTGGTCATCTCAGATCCCCTGCCCCCCGGACTTGGCGCCGAGCAGATCTTTCAGAACGACGAGGGGTCGCGCTGGGATGGTTTGGGCATTCTGGCTGGTCCGATGAACTATGTGCTTCCACGCACCTTGTACTGCCCGAGTCATCATGGCGAACACACTGTGGAGCGCTACGCGGGCGCGTGGGCTGGTGGCGGGCACCAGAAGATCACCATCAACTACCACTACTGCGGGGACATCGATCATGCCCGTGGCCGCGTGCGACGACTGTGGATGAACCCCCGCACCGCGATTGTCGCCGACGGCATTCGTGAAGTCACCGACATCAATCACGGTTGCGGCTGCTGCGCCCTGCACGCTGATGGATCCACAAGTTGGTGGTACGACGCTCGCGCCCGCCTGTCCGCATCGCGCGACAGCCTCATGTCGAACTCGGCGCTCACCACCGAGTGGTACGAGATGTTCTGGACTGACCTGTCGGCGCACTGACTCCGGACGAAGCCGTTGGTCGACAGCGCGAGGCGCGCGCTCAGCGCTTGGGTCGCGAGCACGACAGCGTGTTCAGTCGATGGTGTCCGACCCCGGGATCCACCAACTCACAACGGTCGATCCTCATGCGATCGGACACGAGCGCCAAGTCGATGTGCAGGATCGGCGTCTCGCGAGGCCAGCTCGCGCCCCACCCCTGACCAGCCGTGGACCATGCATCGCGGAACCCAGGGAACGCATCGTGAATGCTGACGCTGCCGCGCGTGCCGTTGAAGTCGCCCACGATCATGTCGACCGAGCGAAGGTCGACCGATGCTCGCACCTGCGCAGCGAATCGCGCCAGCACAGCATGCCGTGGGCGGAACGGATCAGATGGCAGGTCGATCGCGAGCAGACTGGTTTGGCCAGTGTCGGATGCCTCGAACCGAAAGAGCGCGGCGAACCCGTCGTCGCCCTGAACGACCGGCCGCGCTTCGAGCACCTTGACTGGACCGGTGAGCAGGAAGGTGCCCGCCTCGGCGAGCTGCTCTCCATCGCGCATCCAGATCGACGCGTGCTCGGCGATGCGGCCGGGATTTGAGATGATCATCACGCGACCCGCCCACGGCACCAGTGCTTGAGCACTCGCTTGAGCACGCTCGCCGGGCCATCGCGCATTCCAGCACACGAGGTGCAAGGAGTCCGGTGGGTCCGCATGGCTGACCAAACTGAGCGATCGCGATGTGCCCAGCGCAGCGATCACCAGCGCCACGCATCCGAGGATCGTGGCACGATTGCGTTGCGCCCCCCGCGCAAGACCCTGCGCGCCGGCGACCCACACGATCGCTGCCGCAGCGGCCACGGGCGCTGGAATCCACCACAGCCACTGCGACCAACCCCATTGATCATTCAGGACGCAACCGGCGCACCACGCCAGCCAAACCAAGGCTGCACCAGCGCACGGCAGCATGGCCAGTCGACGCGCCATGTTCAACGGCGCGCGGCGGAGCGTTGTGAACGCACGCCGTCGACGAGCGCTCGGTGCACGCTCGGATCGCAGACGATGATGCCTTCGTTGGCCGTCAGGTCCTGACCAAGCGTGAAGTCCAAGGCGCGACCATCGGCATCGCTGGCCACTGCACCCGCTTCGACCGCGATCAGGACACCCGCAGCGTGGTCCCAACCGTGTTCGGCACGCGGAACGCTTCCAGGAACGCGCACGATGCAATCGCCGATCCCAAGCGCGATGAGTGCATACTTGAGCTGCGAGTCCACCGCGATCGTCTCCCAAGGACGACCGAGCGATTCGACCACGGCTTCAGCGCGCGCCGTGCGGCCGCCGGGCTCGACGCTGTTCAACAGCCTCAGCGCGCCGTGCATCGGGCCGCGTTGCACGCGACGAAGCGGTGCCAAGGTGGCAGGGTCGTGCACCCATGACCCACCCCCGCGAGTCGCAGCGATCAGCACCCCGGGCGGTTCACCGATCTTCGAGAGATCAAACTCCCCAACGAGCGTCGGCAGTCCGAGCACGCCGTGGGAAACGCCTTGCGCATCCACATGTGCCAGACACACCGCATAGTGGCGGCTGCTGCGATAGCCCTTCGTGCCGTCGATTGGGTCCAACGTCCAGAACCCAGCTCGCGCGTCGGCGGGCGCCTTCCATGCGAGCGCCTCGAGCGGATCGCCGTCGAAGCCCCCGACCGCCCGAGTCACCGCCGCACTCGCCACGGCTCGCATCGCTTCAGCGTCCGGACCTTCGAGACTCGTGGGCGATTCCTCGCCGACCACGCCCGCAAGCCCGAGCTCCCGACGAAGCACGATCGCGGCGGCCGCTTGGGCAGCCACATCACCCGCCGTCACGGGCGAACCATCCGACTTGATGCACGGCACGCGGCCCAGCGGGTGTTCGGTGACGAAGGCGATCGCTTGCACGCTGGCGCTCACGGCATGCAAGGCGGCTTGGAACTCCGGAGAAGACTGCATCGGTCGGAGCATAGAGGTGTCCATGACGGATCCCAGTCACCGGCGAGGCGTCCGGAGGGCCGAGTTTGGTTACCGGACCTTCAAGGGTCGTCGTGGATTGGCACGGCTGTTGCATAGGAGCGGCGCGCCCGCGGCAACCCCGCTCACGCAGAAGGAACACGAACCATGTCCACCGGCAAGATCATCGGCATTGACCTCGGCACCACCAACAGCGTCGTCGCCATCATGGAAGGCGGCCAGCCCAAGGTGCTGATCAACGCCAGCGGCAACCGAACCACCCCGTCCGTCGTCGGCTTCACCGAAAAGGGTGAGCGCCTCGTCGGCCAGCCCGCCCGTCACCAGCAGGTCACCAACCCCAAAAACACCGTCTTCAGCATCAAGCGCTTCATGGGCCGGCGCGCCGGCGAAGTCCAGGATGAGCAGAAGACCGTTCCCTACGCCGTGCTCGGCGGATCGGGCGACTTGGTCAAGGTCGACATCCGCGGCAAGCAGTACACCCCGCCCGAGATCAGCGCGATGGTGCTGCAGGAACTGAAGAAGATCGCTGAGGATTACTTGGGCGAGAAGGTCGAGCGCGCGGTCATCACGGTGCCGGCCTACTTCAACGACAGCCAGCGTCAGGCCACCAAGGACGCTGGCGAGATCGCCGGCCTGAAGGTCGAGCGCATCATCAACGAGCCCACCGCTGCGGCGCTCGCGTACGGACTCGAGAAGAAGAAGAACGCGCGCATCGCCGTCTTTGACCTTGGCGGCGGCACCTTCGACATTTCGGTGCTCGATGTTGGCGACGGCGTCTTCGAAGTGCTCGCCAGCAACGGCGACGGCCACCTCGGCGGGGATGACTTCGACCAGCGCCTCATTGACTTCATCGCCGAGGACTTCCGCAAGAAGGAAGGCATCGACGTCCGCAAGGATCCGATGGCCCTGCAGCGCCTGAAGGAAGCAGCGGAAAAGGCCAAGATCGAACTGTCGAGCGCCATGGAAACTTCGGTCAACCTGCCGTTCATCACGGCTGACCAGAACGGTCCCAAGCACCTGCAGTGCACCGTCACGCGTGCCACCTTCGAGAGTCTTTGCGCCGACCTCTTCGATCGCCTGCGCACGCCGTGTGAGCAGTGCCTGAAGGATGCCAAGCTCTCGGCTGGTGACATCCAGGAAGTCGTCATGGTTGGTGGCTCCATTCGCATTCCGCGGGTGCAGCAGGTGGCCAAGGAGATCTTCCGCACCGACAAGCTTGACCTGTCGATCAACCCCGACGAAGTCGTGGCGATCGGCGCGGCGATCCAGGGTGGCGTGCTGCAAGGCGAAGTGAAGGATGTGCTCCTGCTCGACGTCACGCCGCTCTCGCTCGGCGTGGAAACGCTCGGTGGCGTCATGACCACGCTCATCGCGCGTAACACGACGATCCCGACCGCCAAGAAGGAAGTCTTCTCCACCGCGGCCGACAACCAGACCAGCGTGACCATTCATGTGCTGCAGGGCGAGCGGCAGTTCGCGCAGGACAACCGCAGCCTTGGCCGGTTCGACCTGACCGGGATCGCCAGCGCTCCCCGCGGCGTGCCGCAGGTCGAAGTCGAATTCAACATCGATGCCAACGGCATCCTCAATGTCAAGGCGACTGACAAGTCCACGGGCAAGGCGCAGGAAATCAAGATCACTGGTTCCAGCGGCCTCACGAAGGACGAAGTCGAGCGCATGGCCAAGGAAGCCGAAACGCACGCCGCCGAGGACAAGGCGCGTCGCGAGTTGGTCGACCTGAAGAACCAGGCCGAACAAGTCTGCTACGCCACCGAGAAGGCACTTGCTGAGCACGGCGCCAAGGTCAGCGCCGAAACGCGTGCATCAGTCGAGTCCGCAGTGTCCAACCTTCGCGAGCGCGTGAAGGGCGACGACCGCGCGGCGATCGAAGCTGCGATGAAGCAGCTCAACGATGCGTCGATGGAACTGGGAAAGGTCGTCTATGAGTCGACCAAGGACCAGCCGGGCGGCGCGCAACCTCAGGGCAAGAAGGGCGACGATGTGATCGACGCCGAGTACGAGGTCAAGGACGGGAACTAAGCGCGTCCAGCAGCGAATCGCGGAGCGAGCGCACAACTCGCGGCGCGATGGCAGCGCGGGCAAGCAAACAGGGCAAAAATGAGCCGCGGCCCCCATGGGCCGCGGCCGTCCCTTTCCCTATGCGCCCGCAGGGAGGTGCGGGCGAGAGGTTCGTCGGGCGCACCGAAACAGCACGCGGCCCATCAGTTGCCGGAACTTTACCACCAGTTTTTCAACGAGCAAACACGGAACCGAGCCGATGGGAAGGAAACCACGCTTCCTTAATCAGCGCCCGGAAGGTCGCCCCGTCCGCGGATCGCCCGGACATCGACAGAAGCCCGCCCGACTGCTAGGGTTGCGCCTTCGCCAGACCGTCTCCCTTGAATCAAGGCCGGCGCCTTGAGGCTCGGAGACCGCATCAGGAGCCCCCATGGACACCATTCGAGGCATCG
>VGXL01000038.1 GCA_016873315.1 Phycisphaerae bacterium
ACGGCCAGAAGAAGAAGTGCCACGGCTGCGATGGCGCCGACATCGAGATCCGACTGCCGCTCGGTGCGCAGGTGATCGACCCTGAGTCAGGCGACATCGTCGCGGACATCCTTGAACCCGGGCAGCGGGTGGTCATCGCAGCCGGCGGTCGCGGCGGACTCGGCAACGATCACTTCAAGAGCGCCGTCCATCAGACGCCGCTTGAACGAACGCTCGGCGAACCGTCGGTCGAGAAGACCTTTGATGTCGAGCTCAAGCTGATCGCGGATGTTGGATTCGTCGGCCTGCCCAATGCGGGCAAGAGCACGCTGCTCAAGGCGAGCACGCGCGCGAATCCGAAGGTGGCCGACTATCCGTTCACCACGCTTGGTCCGCAGCTTGGGATCCTGGACCTTGGTGATGAGCGTCGGCTCGTCCTTGCTGACCTGCCGGGTCTGATTGAAGGTGCTGCCGAGGGCGCCGGTTTGGGCCACGACTTTCTGCGGCATGTCGAGCGCACGCGATGCATTCTGCATGTGGTCGATGCGCTGCCCGTCGACGGCAGCGATCCGGTCGAGTCCTACCGCACGATCCGTAGGGAGCTCGCGGAGTTCAGCGATGAACTCGCGCGCAAGCCTGAGATGGTCGTGCTGAACAAGATTGATCTGTTGCCGGCTGAAGACCGCGCCGAACTCTTGGCCGATGTGCTCGAGCGGTTCGCAAGCCGCGGTGTGAAGCCGACCATGATGAGCGGCGCGACCGGCGAGGGCGTGCGCGAAGTCATGCTTTCGGTCTGGCGCATGGCCGAAGCCGCGCGCGCGCGGGCGTAAGGTCACTCTGCGGGACGGGGGACGATCGTGCCGGGTGCGGAGAGCGCGCGCACAAAGCGGTGCGCACGAAGGAGTCGGACGGCGCGGTGAAGGTCAGGCGCGAGCGGCGCGATGAACTGCATTGGCTCGTTGGAGATCGGATGTCGGAACGCGAGCATCGTCGCGTGCAGGGCCTGACGACAGAGGAACGGCTCGGTCCCCGTTCCGCCAAAGTCGGCCTCGCTCGAGTGCTTGCCGCCGTACAGGTCATCGCCCACGATCGGGTAGCCGATGTGTGAAAGATGCACGCGGATCTGATGCGTGCGGCCGGTGAGCAGCTCGAGCTCAACGAGCGATGCGCCCTGGTACTCCTCGATCACGCGGTAGACCGTGCGAGATGGCTTGCCGGTTTCGTCGTGACGGACGGCGTACTTCTCCTTGATGGTCGGATGCTTGCCCAAGGGCAGATCGATCAGATCAGCTTCGGGTTCCATGCGACCGTGCACGAGCGCGAGGTATCGCTTGCCCGTCTGACGATGCTCAAACTGCTTGGCCAATCGCCAGTGGGCCGTGTCGCTCTTGGCCACGACCATCACGCCGCTCGTGAGCTTGTCGAGCCGGTGCACGACGCCCGGTCGCGCGATGTCCTTGCCGACGCTCGAGAGCTGTCCGCCAGAGCGGTGGCGAAAGTGCCACGCGAGGGCGTTGATGAGCGTGCCCGTCTTGTGGCTGCGCGCGGGATGCACGATCAGCCCGGGTTGCTTGTTCACGACGATGAGTTCCGCATCTTCGTAGAGCACCTCGACCGGAATGTTCTCGGGTGGGATCTCGCTCGACGGGGGCGGCGGGAGCGTGGCCACCACGCGGTCTCCCTTGCGAAGTTTGGTGCTGGCCTTCGGAATGCGGCCGTTGACCGTGACGGCCTCTTCGTCGATCAGTCGCTGCAGTTGCGTGCGCGACAGGAACGGCACGCGGTCGACGAGGTAGCGATCGAGCCGTTTCTCGAGATCACGCGTGAGTTCGAAGGTCACGCTGACGGGATGGTCGTCGTCGAATTCTCCGCTGGATTCGTAGAGCGCGAAGAGCGCCTCACGATCGACCTGACCGCCGGGTGCGATGAGTTGCACAGCTCCGCCAGGACCCGACACAATCGAGTCGTCATCGGGTGGGCTGGATGGACTGGACATGGCGTGCGTTGCGGCGGCGCGCCGATGCGCGAGCGCGTTCAGGGCGTCGCGGCCGGGGCAGGCGCAGGTGCTGGAGCAGCGGGCGCTGCCGGAGCGGTTGCAGGGGCGTCGCTCGCCGGAGCAGCGGGGGCGACGGGGGCCGTCGCAGGCACATCGAGTGCCGGGGCTGTGGCGGGCACATCGACGGCCGGGGCGGGCGCGGCTGGTGGCGCAGGCGGTTCAGGAATGAAGACCGGAGTCTCGAGAGAGGCGAGCGATTCGATGCGCGACTTCGCCTGAGCCGCGAGCTGCGGGTACGCATCCTTGGCCAGTGCGGCGGCCTGCTCGTAATGCTCCTTGGCCAGCGCGAACTTGCCTTCGCTCTCGGCAACGGTAGCGCGACCGAACGCGGCGGGGATCGCGAAGACCAAGTTCGTTGTCGAGGTGGTCGCTGAGGAGATCACCTGCGCGTAGAGCTCATCGGCCTTGCCCAGATACTCGGTGCGGAGCTCGGGCGTGACGGCTTTGTCGGGGTCCTCGGGCTTGCGGTCCCAGCGCACACCGGACTGAATGCAGCCCATGTATGTGTCGGCGGCCGTGAGGAGCGCCATCATCCGAACGCCGGGCTCGCCTTCGTTGCGGCTGGCGATCTCGACCATCGCGGGCGGGATGCTCGCGCCGGCGAGCTCTTCCCACGCGAGCGCGACGGCGTTGGCCTTCTTCTGCGTCCACCAGTTCCAACCCATGAACGCGCAGAGCACGACCAGCACGCCGAGCAGCCAGTTGGGTCCGCTGGTCTTGAGCCAGAGAACGAAGTCCTCGTTCAGGCGACCTTCGGCCAGATCAGTCTGCTGCATCTGCGCAAGTCGCTTGCGGTCGGAGACATCCCCAGCGGGTCGTTTTTGGTCTGCCATGAGGGCGGGAAGTGTAGCATCGACCGCGCCCAAACGGGCCCCGCATCATGCGTTACCGACTCCTCGTCACGGACCTCGACGGCACGCTCCTGGACCGGCGCGGAAGGGTGAGTGAAGGGAATCAGTTGGCCATCCGCAAGGCCCGCGATGCTGGGCTGGAAATCGTTGTCGCGACCGGTCGAAGCTGGATGGAGGCTCGCGCGGTGGTGGAGGAGGCGGGGATCGATGGACTGTGCATCGCGGTCGGCGGTGCGAGCCTGCACCGAGCGACCGATGGTGGCGTGGAGCACACCTTTGACATGTGCCCGCAGGCAGCCCACGACTGCGCACGCATCATCAGCGAGCACGGCCATGTGGCGCATGTCTTTCGGGATGCATCCCGTGCCGGCCATGACTACCTGCTCGTCGGAAGTCACGAGCTGCATCCGGTGAGCGATTGGTGGTTCAAGGAGTTCCCAGTGGCGGTCGAGCGCATCGCGTGTCCGACCCATTGGCGGCCCACGACGCACGCTCACGCTGTGCTGCGCACTGGCACGGTCGCGAGCGCACGCGACCTTCCGGTGTTGGTCGATCGCTTGCGGGACCAGGTGCGGGATGCGGTCACCATGCAGCACTGGGGTGCCGTGACGCAGGACATGTCGATCGGCACGCAGACGCATGTGCTCGAGATCTTCGCGGCGGGCGTTGACAAATGGACCATGATCGAGCATGTCTGCGGTCTGCGCGGGCTCGCCACGGATCAGGTCGCTGCCGTCGGCGATGGTTTGAACGACCTTGGCATGCTTCGTGCGGCGAATCTCGGCATCGCGATGGAGAACGCGCATGAACACGCGCATGCTGTCGCGGACATTCGGGTCGGGCATCATGATCGTGATGGTTTCGCCGAGGCCGTCGAACTCGTGCTCGGGCATCGATAGGATCCAACCGTGATCGGCCGCGAGCACGACCCCCGTGATGCGTGGACACCGCCCTTGGCGCGCACCGATGGGGATGCGTTGCTCTCGGCACCCGAGGCGCTGCTGAAGGGTGCGCTCGAATCGCCCGTGCCAGCGGTGGCGGTCTTCGGTCCTCGACGGCCACCGTTCGAGCCGATGTTCCGCATGACGACCGATCCTGCCACGCACGCTGCGCTCGAGCGCAACGGCCTTCGGCTCGAAGCGGCGGTCGATGCCGTGCGGAGCATCAGCTTGGCCGCGATCGAATCCGCTGCGGGGCGTGGGGCGATCGCTCTGTTGCCCAACGACCAGGTCGATCGCGGGATGGGTGCGCTCGAACGCTTGGCGCGCGCGTGCGGCGGGCCCGTGGCGTTGGTGCTTGAAGACAATCCGCACCTCTCTCCGTCCACCTGCCCGCGGCGCATCTGCTGGCGCCTGCGCATGCCGACGCTCGAGCCGTGGGACTTGGAAAGCCTGCGGCGCAGCGTTGGTCTGGCACTGCGCATGTCGAGCGCCGCGGGACTTCCGGTGGGCATCGTGGTGCACAACACCATGCTGCGGTCGTGGGCCACGCTCGCGATGCGGCCCAATCGTGTGGTCACGATGCTCGATGCCGTTGAGCCCGATGCGTTGGTGGTGGATCGCGGCGACCCCTTGCGCGACCTTCGGCGCGACGAGTTCAACCACGCATGGTTCATGCCCAGTCCTGGGGAACGGGAGCGCTACGGCATCATCGCCATCGGGCCGTGCGTTCCTGCGACGCTGCACATGCTCGACGCCACTGGTTTCACCGGTCGCGTGCCGGTCTTCCGGCTCGGTGCCAGTTCGCCGATCGACGAGAGCGCGCTGGAGCGGTTCCTGGAGCGCTGCGATCACGCCATCGTGGTCGAGCCGCGGCCTGGCAGCACAGCGCCACGCGTGGTCGGTTTGGCGCAGCGGCTCCGTCGTGCGCACGGCCACGCAGCGCAAGTGTGGTGGACCGAACTTCCGCCGCTGGAGGGTCACCCGCGCGTCAGGCTTGAACCCAATGAAGGCACGCGCAGTTCCACGCTCGTGCGCAAGATGATCCATCTGCTCGATGGACTTCGACCGAGCAAGGATCCTCAGGCGTTGCTGGCCCGGGATGTCGACCTGGATGGCGTCGTGGTGCCGCCACGCGATGAGCACCTTGGGCTTGCCAGTGCGCGATCGGCCGCCACGGAAGCGGCACTTGATGCGATCGAGGCACTTGCCGCACGCTCACCTGACCAAGGCGAGACGCCGCGCCATGCCGTGCTCGCCGGCGGTCCCGAACCAGCTCGCGCGGGGTCGACCGTCATCGAAGTGTGGGACCGTCGTCGCTGGTCGATCGAGGGCAGCGCCGCCGTGCGCCATGCCGTGCGCACGGGGTCGAGGGTGTTCGTCGTGTGCGACCTCGCCGCCGATGAGGAACCAGATGTCGCGCGTCTTGCCGAAGCGTGTACGCCCGGCGATGCACGGAGCCTTCCCCGGACGGTTCGCGTTGATGTGAACGACCGTGATGCGGTGATCAGGTCGATCGTCGAGGCCGCAGACGAGGGCGGCGTGACCATCGTCATCGCGCGCGACGGGCCACCGGCACGGCGCGACATTAATGTGCTCGAACGCGATTTGATCGAGGTCGATCGGCTGGGATACCTGCCGATGCAACGATTCATCTGGCCAGTGAGCGCGGCCTGCGACCTTCGCGATCCGCCGCTGGCGACGCTGATCGATCAAGGGCTAGAGCGTGGCGCGGATCCTCTGCGCGCGACCGCTGAGATCGTGCGTGTGACACCCGAACCCGGGCACGGCTGGCGCTTGCGGGTCGAACCGTTGCTCGAGCAGGTTGAACTGGAGCGTGAGCGTCCCGCGGCGCTGGCTGAGACGGCGCGGCGGGCGGCGAGTTTGCCCGTGCCGACGCCCAGGCACGCTGCGCAGGGAGCTTGGCGTGCCCACCTAGCTGGTTGGCGAGGAGATCCGCCAGGTGTTGCTGTGCAAATGCTCTGTGAAGCAGGGCGATCCATGGGCTACCGCGTCGAGGCTGTCCATCACGCCACGCCCATCGGACCCGGCCGGCGCTCGTGGGCGCAAGTGCTTTACACGCGTGCGGTCAGCAGCGACGACCTACCCATGCCGGCGCGGATCCCATTCGGCGAAGGTGATGTGCTCATCGGTATGGATCCGGTGGAAGCGCTCCGCGCGCTCGGGCCCGATCCGTACCTACGCATCGGAGCGGCGGGACGCACACGCGCGTGCGTCAACACGGGTGCCTTCCCGGACCAGTTGCGCGAACCGTTCGAGTCGGCTGCCGCCGCGCTCGAACCCTCCATCGAACAGGCGTTGGGTGAGCCAGCGGATCTTGCACTCGACATGGGCCGTCGGATCCGGCATGCCTTCCTGAACGATCGTGTGCTCGATGTGGCCATGCTCGGGGCATCGTTCCAACTCGGACTCGTTCCGGTGACGGTTGAGGCACTTGAAGCCGCTGCGCGACGCATGGAGCAGCGTGGCTACGCGCGCAGCCTTGAAGCCTTGCGCTTTGGTCGGTTGGTCGCAAGCGAGCAAGCCGAACAGCGTGTGAGTGCCAACGATCGCGAACGCGCGCAGGACATGATGCGGCGCATGGAGTTCGAGGCGCGGGTCTACGCCAATCCGCGCTCACGGCGCACATCGCGGCGCGCGGCATCGCTGCTGCGACCCTTCTTCGATGTCCTGCAACCGTTGGGGAACATCGATGGCGGGCAGCCGCTCCATGACTTCGTTCTGGCTTTCCGTCGATGCGTGATCTGGGGGGGCGGTGGATACGCCGAGCGCTATGGCGAGGCGATCGTCGCGCTGGCCCAGCGCGAGCGGGGGATCGAGGGCATGCCGCTGACAGCAGCGTGCGTTCTTCCGATCGCTGAACTGAGTCTGATCCGGGACTTTCCGTATCTCTGCGTCATGACCGTCGGCGACGAGCACCGGCGCCGCGTTCGCAATTGGCTTGGGGAGGTCCGCAGCCGCGGTGATCATGTGTCGCGGCGCTATCTCTACCGCGTGGATGTGGCGGTCCCCGGGCGGCGTTGGAAGGCCGAGGTCAAGGGAAGCGATTGGCCCGCACGCGTGGTCGAACTCATCATGCCGTTCGTCCCGCTCGCGTGGCGCGGTCGTTTGGGACAGGACGCCCGCGAGGCGGGTTACCGATTCGTCGCAGACGCTGCAGCGAGCGAGTCGACCTATGACCAGTGGCTGCAGTCGGCGCGCGAACTCCATGCCAAGGCGCTCGATGGATCAATCCGCGCGATGAGTGCTGGCGACATCGATGCTCTGCGCCCCGGATCGCTTGCCCCCCGCGACGAGTGAGGGTCGAAGCGTCGTCGTGGGTCGTTGGTGCGGCCGTTGGTGCGGCCGTTGGTGCGGCCGATGGTGCGGTCGATTACGCGGCTGACTGATCGCGGCGAAGGCTCTCGTGGCGCAGTTGCCCGCACGCAGCAGCGATGTCTCGTCCGCGGCTGGCGCGGATGTGCACATTCACGCCCTTGGAGCGCAGGATCTCCTGGAAAGCGAGCACATCGTCGGAGGAAGGACGCTCGTACGGCATGCCCTGCACTTCGTTGTAGCGAATGAGATTGACATTGGCGCGCAGCGTGCGGGCCAATCGCGCCAACTCGTGGGCGTGCTCGGCCCGGTCGTTGACCCGACCGAGCAGGATGTACTCGAGCGTGATCTCGCGCCCGGTGCGATCGAACCACTCCTGGCAGGCTTCAAGCAGTTCGGCGATCGTGCTGTACTCCGCCCACGGGATGATCTCGCGGCGAAGGTCGTCGAAGGGGGCGTGCAGGCTGAGTGCAAGGGTGACCGGCAATTCAAACGAGCAGAACTTGCGGATCGCTGCGGGCAGGCCGACGGTGCTCACCGTGATTCGTCGCGCGCTGATTCCGAAGCCCCAGGGTGCATGCAGCGTGCGGATCGCCGCCGTGACCGCGTTGTAGTTCGCCAGCGGCTCGCCCATCCCCATGAAGACGATGTTGCTGATGCGGCCCACTCCTTCAAGGCGCGACAGGTGCCAGACTTGTTCGACGATCTGCCCGGCCGTGAGGTTGCCATCGAGCCCGCCGATGCCGCTGGCGCAGAAGCGGCAGCCGACGGGGCAGCCGACTTGCGAACTGATGCACGCGGTCCGCCGGTCGTCGGTCGGGATCATCACGCACTCGGTCTGGCGCGACGGCTCCGCCATGGGGAGCACTTCGCCCTCGTCCGGCCAGCCCATGAGGATCTTCTGGGTTCCATCGGTGGCGAGTTGATGACGCAACGGTCGGCCTCGGACGAAGGTCATGCCCTCGGAGAGCGCAGCGCGAGCGGCCTTCGAGAGGTTGGACATGGCCGCGGAGTCGCCGACGCCTTTCGCATAGACCCAGTCGAGGATCTGTGACGCTGCAAACTTGGGCAGACTGCGCTCCGAACACCATGCCTGCACCGCAGCAGGGTCCAGATCGAAGAGGTGCGGTCGCTCAGCGGCCACTGCTGGCACCGATGGTCAGGTCGACGGTCGTGAAGGGAATCGCTTGGCCACTGAACCAACTGGCGTTGCGGACGCCGCAGTCTTCGCGCACCACGCGTCGGCCCGTGGGATCGATCCCGCGTTGGCGCATGATCTCCTTGAGCGTGCCCGGCAGTCCGAACTCAACATCCTCGTGGCGGACATCGTGCTGTTCGACGGTGAGCTCGTGACGCGCGGCGATCCACTCGATCACGCCACGGATCAGGTCATCGGGTGCGCTGGCACCGGCGGTGAGCAGGACGGTCTCCACGCCGTCGAGCCAAGCATCCTGCATCTCGCTGGCATCGTCGACGAGGATCGCCCGCGAGCCGACATTCTCGGAGATCTCGGTCAACCGAACCGAATTGGAACTGTTCCGGCTGCCGACGACGATGACGAGATCCGACTTGGGACCGAGCGCACGCACGGCCTCTTGGCGGTTGGTCGTCGCGTAGCAGATGTCGCTCGCGGGGGGTTCCTTGATCGACGGGAACGCTGCCTTGAGGGCACGGATGATCACTCCAGCATCGTCGGTCGAGAGCGTGGTTTGGGTCAGGAAGATGAGCTTCTCGGGATCGTCGATCCGCAGGCTTGGGATGTCGGCGGGGCTCTCGACCACCTGGATCGCGTCGGGCGCCTCGCCACGCGTTCCCACGACTTCCTGATGGTTGCGATGCCCGACGAGCAGGATCTGGAATCCCTTGCGCGAGTAGCGAATCGCCTCGGCGTGCACTTTGGTCACCAGCGGGCAGGTCGCATCGATGGCAGTGAGCCGTCGATCGCGAGCTTGCTTCCGGACGGCGGGGCTCACGCCGTGCGCGCTGAAGACCACGGTGGAACCTTCGGGCACCTCGTCGATCGATTCGACGAACTGCACGCCACGGTCGCGGAAGCGGCCGACCACATGCGTGTTGTGCACGATCTCGTGGTAGACGAAGATCGGTTCGCCCGGGCAGATGTCGAGCAGTTGATCGACGACATCGATGGCCATGTACACACCTGCACAGAAGCCACGGGGATTGGCGAGGATCAACTTCATGAGCCCGGAGATGATAGCCCTGCTCCGGCGTGGGGCAGTATCGTGCGGGATCCCATGGACGACCGCACCGGACACGCCTCGACGGCCCGAGCCACGGCGATGCCGGACCTGCCGCGGACGCTCGCTGTCCGGGCCGGCCTTGATCGTTGGGGGCCGGGATCCAGCGCGCCGTGCAGCATCGAGCATGCACAGGCGTGGTGCGCACGAGTGGCCGGCGGCGCTGCTGAGAACTTCAGTGTGATGAGCGGTCTCGTGCCGACGACGGCGCGTGTTGCCTTCCAGGCGATCTATGCGTTCTGTCGCATCAGCGATGATCTTGGCGATGAGGTAGGCGATTGCGCGACGGCGACCGCATGGCTCTCTTGGTGGCGCGAGTCGCTGCATCGCGCCTTCGCTGGTGATGCGGTGCATCCAATCTTTGTGGCCCTGCAACCAGTCGTCAAGCGGCACGGCTTGGCGTGCGAACCGTTCGATGCACTGCTGCGTGCGTTCCTGCGCGATCAGGTGCAGCATCGCTACGAGCGCTGGGACGATCTGTTGTCGTATTGCCGCGAGAGCGCGGATCCGGTGGGTCGGCTCGTCTTGGGCGTGCTCGACGAACACGACCCGGCCGCGCTCGCCGCCAGCGATGCGATCTGCACCGCGCTGCAGTTGACCAACCACTGGCAGGATGCACGACGCGATCTGGTCGAGCGCAACCGGATCTACCTTCCTGCGGAGTTGTTTCGGGGCGAGCAACTGGAGGAGCGGTTCCGCTCGACGATCGAGGTCGGACACGCGCCCGATCGTGAGTTCCTGTCCCAGTGGCGGGAGTGCCTTGGCGAGTGCGTGGCGCGCACGGCGCCGATGTTTGACTCCATTGGGGCGCTCGAGCAGGCTGTGGCGCCGCAGCATCGAGCGCTGCTCTGGCTCTTCGCCGAGGGCGGTCGTCGCACGCTCGCGCGGATCGAGGCGTGGAATTTCGAGACCTGCCTTGATCGTCCGCGCCTGTGGGGAGCGGAGAAGGCGTGGATTGTGCTGCAGGCCGTGATCCGAGCGCGGAGGAACGCGCGGTGAGCGTGGTCAAGTCCTGGAGCGAGCCGGCCCTGCTGATGAGTGCAGCTCACTGCGCCAGCATCGTCCGACGCGAGGCTCGCAACTTCTACTACGGACTCAGGCTTGCACCTGAACCCCGTCGATCGGCGCTGTATGCGGTCTATGCCTGGATGCGCAAGGCCGACGATCTGGTGGATGACGGAGGCGCCGATCGCATCGAACAAGTCGCTGCCTTCCGCGCGAAGACCGTCCGTGCGTTCGCGGGCGATCTGCCAGACCGCGATCCGATGTGGCCTGCCTTGGTCCGTTCGATCAGGGATCACGCCCTTGAGCTCGCTGACTTTGACGGCATGCTCGACGGCCAGTTGCTCGATGCGGATCATCGACCGTGTCGCGAGTGGGCCGAGGTCCGGCACTTCTGTGACCTCGTCGCGGGGACGGTGGGGCGGACCTGCACGCGCATCTTCGGCGCGAGCGATCCAGAGGCGATGCGACTGTCCACGGATCGTGGAATCGCGTTCCAACTCACCAATATCCTTCGTGATCTCCGAGAAGACCACGGCATGGGTCGCTGCTACCTGCCGGTGGATGAACTCTCCCGCGCGGGGCTCGATCTGCCACGCTTGCTGGCCTGGACCGATGCGCCGCGGTGCGAGTCGTTCATGCGGTCGCAGGTCGAGCGATGTGTGGCGCACTACCGCTCGAGCGCGCCGCTTGATGGCATGATCGATGGGGCATGCAGGCCGACGCTCTGGGCCATGACTGCGATCTATGGTGGCATCGCGCGGCGGATCCGCGATCGTCCGCATTCGGTCGTCGAAGTGCGTGTTGCCTTGCCGGCGCCTGCAAAGCTGCTGGTCGCGCTTCGCGCGCGATTGGGCTGGCACGGAGCGTCGTTCGTGCCATGAGCCGCTCGGTCGCCATCATCGGTGGTGGCCTGGCGGGACTCGCTGCGGCGCTTCGCGTGGCTGAGGCCGGTGATCGTCCGATCGTGATCGAGACGCGCGGCAAGCTCGGCGGTCGTGCGACGAGCTTTGAGGATGCGCGGACGGGGCATGTGCTGGACAACTGCCAGCATGTGCTCATGGGTTGCTGCACGAACCTGATCGATTTGTACGGTCGGTTGGGGGTCGATGGACTGGTCGCGTGGCATGACACGACCTTCTGGGCGAACCCGCCCTTGGATCCTGATCGCCTGACGCCGTCGTGGTGGCCAGCGCCGCTGCACTTCACGGGCTCGTTCCTACGCATGCGACAGTTAGACCTGCAGGACAAGGTCGCGATCGCGCGCGCGATGTGGCGAATGATCCGGCTCGGTCGTCACGGCCGCGCGTCGTGGTCGGGTCGCGACTTCGGCGCGTACTTGCGCCAGACCCGCCAGACGCCTGCCGCCATCGAGCGCTTCTGGGAGCCCGTGGTCGTGAGCGCATGCAATGTGCCGAGCGCATCGTGCGATGCCAGCTACGCGATGAAGGTCTTCCAGGATGGCTTCCTGCAGGATGCGTGGAGTCCGTGCATGGGGATCAGCACCGTTCCGCTCGCACGCCTGTATGACCCAGCCCGCGAAGCGATCGTGCAGGCCGGCGGCGAGTTGCGTGAGTCGACCAGCGCCATCGCGTTGAACTTCGACGGTCGTCGCATCACGGGCGTGACCACCGATGAGGGCGTGGTCGAGTGCGCTGCCGTGATCTCGAGCGTTCCCCCTGATCGACTGGCGAAGCTCTGCAGTGACACGCTGCGTCGAGCCGATGCGCGGCTCAAGGAACTGGAGTCCATCCCGTTCAGCCCGATTCTCGGCGTGCATCTCTTCTTCGATCATCCGGTCATGGACACGCCGCACCTGGTGCTGCCGGGCCGCGCGACGCAGTGGCTCTTCCGCAAGTCCGGCGAGCAGGGCCGCGAACACATTCATGCCGTGATCAGCGGCGCCGACTCTTGGATGGCACTCGACGAGGACGAGATCGTCCGTCGCGTGCTCGCCGACATGGCGTGGGCGTTGCCGCGGGTGCGTGGCCTCGATCCCGTGGCCGTGCGTGCGGTGAAGGAGAAGCGCGCAACCTTCGGCTGCGTGCCGGGCATTGATCGACTGCGACCGAAGGCCGTTCCCGATCCGATGGTCGGTGGCGTCCCAAACCTGTTTCTGGCCGGCGACTGGATCGCAACCGGTTGGCCCGCCACGATGGAAGGCGCCGTTCGCTCGGGGTACACCGCCGCTGCGGCGTGCACGGGGCGCGGTGGTGTCGTGCCTGATGTTCCGCCAGGGCGCGTGGCGTCGCTCTTGGGGCTTCGCGCATGATTCCCAGCGGCGGCCCCGAGCTCACATCGTGGATCGTGGCCCGGGCGCGCGAACTTGGCTTCGCTGCCGTCGGCGTGGCGCGGCTCGAGCGATCGTCGCGCGAACAGGTGATTCGCGAGTGGGTCGCTGCCGGGCGTCACGGTCCGATGGAGTGGTTCCGCGAGCAGCTTGAGGCTCGGCTTGATCCGTGCACCATGCTGCCCGGCGCACGAAGCGTGATCGTCGTCGCCGATCGCTATGCCGATGGTCGACCCGATCGCGTGGATGACGGCGCGGCACCGCGTGGTCGCACGGCGCGCTACGCCCGTGGCCGCGACTACCACCGGCGCATGAAGAAGCGTTTGCTCAAGTTGCACAAGGCGCTCGACGAAGCGTTTCCAGGCCAAGGATTTCGTCGATGCGGCGATCTGGAACCCGTGCTCGAACGCGAGCATGCTGAGCGCGCAGGTGTCGTGCGGATCGGGAAGCACACGCTGGGCATTGCCCCCGGGCTCGGCTCGTGGATCCTGCTCGGCGAGTTGCTGACGACGCTTGAACTCGAGCCGACGCGCAGCGCTGCTGGACTGGGCGCCGATCCCTGCGGTGCATGCACGGCCTGCATCGAGGCCTGCCCGACGCAGGCGATCACGCCGTGGTCTGTCGATGCATCGCGTTGCATCAGCACCTTCACACTCGAGGAGCGTGGCGACGGCAGCGCGTGGCTCGCGGACTCAGTCGGCGACTGGCTCTTCGGCTGCGACCTCTGCCAGGAAGTGTGTCCGCACAACGCTCCGACCGTGCGCAGCCGCGAGGCGGGGATCCACCCTGACTTCGACGGGCGCGGCGCGAGCCATGATCTGCTGACTGTGCTCGGTTGGACGGAAGCGGATCGGACCGAGGCGTTCCTCGCGGGCACGCTCAAGCGCGTCTCGCTCGGCATGGCTCGTCGCAACGCGGTGCATGTGGCGGCCGCGGCGATCCGGGAGAGGCGAGGGAGTGAAGTCGGACGACGCGCGCTCGCGAAGAAACTGCGTGAACTCGCGGCGGATCCTGCTCAACCGGACATCGTGCGTGCGGCGGCGCAGCGGCAGGTCACTGGACTCAACGCCTGACGCTGCGTGCAGCGTCGGGCTCAGCGCATCCAGTCGATCAGGGCATCGCGTTGCCGTCGCCGCCTTCAGGGGTCGCGTCGCCGCCTTCAGTCGCCTCGTCGCCGTCGTCCTGCGGCATTGCCAAGCCGCCCATGGCCCCGCTGGCGGCCTTCATCATCGCACCCATCATGGCCTGTTGGAAAGCCTGCATCGCAGCTCCGGGATCGGCGATCTCGCCGGCGGTGATCTTGGCGGCGACCGCTTCAGCAGCGTCACGCATCGGTCCCGCGATCATGCCGATCTGCGCGCCGAGTTGCTTCATCATGGGATTGCTCATCGCCTCTTGAGGCAGCGATGCGACATCGATGAACCACGCTTCGCCGTCCTTGAAGAGCGTGATGTTCGTTGCACCCGTGACGAGCGTGGCTTCGGTGTCGGTCACATCGGTCAGCGAGGCATTGCCCGCATCGGCGGCGCCGGCGGTCGACTCACCGAGTGCGGCGAGCGCTTCGGGTCCGAACGAGGCCTTCATGGCCACGACGATCGGCGCCATCGCAGAACTCAGCGTTCCAAGCACTTGTCCGTCGCGGCGCGACGCGTCGTTGCGACCCGACATGCACTTGGCAATGCGGTCGAAGTCTTCGACGGAGTCGTAACTGGTCTTCATGGTCTCCAGCAACGCCTCGGCGCTCTCGAAACCGACTGGATCGGGCAGGGGCGCGGGTGCAGGAACGGTTGGCCTCGCGCGGGCGGGACGCTTGACCGACTTCCTCGCCTCGGAAGAGATGCTGATGCCGCTCTTCGCGGCCATTTCGGCAGCGAAGTCTTCAGGGCTCTCGAGCGACTTGATCGCGGTGTCGAGTTGCGCCTTCATCGCGGTCTTCGACTCTTCCGTTGCACTGCTGCCGTCGATCGATTCCTTGGCGCTCTTGTACGAGGTCACCGCGGCGCTCACGAGCTCGCTTGGGTCGATCCCTTGGAACTCAATCTCGTCCGCAACATCGCCTGCCTTGCCTGCCATGTCGGCGATCGCAGCATCGGCCAGCGCAGCACTGGCGCGAAGGTCGGCCAGACGCGCCTGCAGCAGGGCGATCGTGAGCTGCTCGTTGCGGCCGCTCTGCGCGCTTGCGCCCTGCATCATGGCGGCGCGCCCGGCATTGGTCGCGGCCTGATCCAGATCTTGCGTCACGGCATCGACGGCTTGCTTGAGCGCATCGCCCTGTCGATCCTCGATGCCCTTGACCGCCTCGGCCACTTGCGCGGACATCACCTCGAGCGCCTCGGCGTTCGCTTGGGCAACATCCTGCAGACGCTTCGCTTCAACAGCGACCGACGCCGCGGCGCGTTCGAGTGCGGCCCCTAGGTTGTCGTCGGCATCCGCCATGGCGGCGAGTTCCATGGCGGTGGCAGCCAGTGCTTCGTAGGTCACATCGGCGACCATGCCATCGCGGGCGGCCTCGCGGGCGAGCAGCGTCACGCCCAAGGCTTCGTCGTTCGCGATCACGCGGTTCATGGGCGACTCGGTGCGCGATGCCTGCAAGCGTTCGCGGGCTTCGGCCAGTTGCGTCTCGGAGGTGGCCTGGAGCGTGGCCGCCGCAGTCTTGAGTTCATCAGCTTTTTCCGCGAGCGCGACGGCATCGATGCCCTCGAGCACGCCACCGGCTTCGAAGGTCGTGGCGAGCCGTTCGAGCTCGGCTGCGATGGGTCCAAGATCCGTCGCGCCGATCGCTTCCAGCGCGGCGCCAGCAACGACCATGTCGGGCAGCAGTCCAGCAATCAGCGCGCGGGCGGCGCGGTCCTGCGCCATCATCTCGTCGATCTTCTGCATGCCGAAGGTCGCAGCCTGCAGGTAGCCGCGAGCGGCGACGAGGGCGGCGGCATTCTGCTGCTCACTGCTCGCTCCGGGAATCGACGCCAGACGCTGAGCGGCCGTGCGGCACTGCTCGATGCGTTCATCGAGCGTCTCAGCGCCGTTCGCTGCGGCAAGCTTCTGGCCCCATGAGCGGATCGCGTTGGTGGCGTCCTCGGGATTGCGGGCTTGCGGATCGGTGCAAGCGGCGAGCAGGGTGACGAGGCAGCAGGCGGCGATGGTGCGGTTCATGGTGGGTGCCGTGGAGAAGGCGGGGTCAGCGGGACTCGGGGACATCCTTCAGGTCGCCGGCGTCGGGCGAGCCCAGGGATGGTGGATCGAAGTCGACAGGGTACTGCGGACGGGGACGATGCATCGTGGCGATCCATCGTTCGCAATCGGCCATCAGGCGTTCGTTGGATCGGTCGAAGACCGGCTTCCAGCCCGGCACATCGGGGTGGGGAAAGCGCGCGCTGGATCGCGGCAGCGCGTGCTGCACGAGCAGCGAGTCGTGAGGCTGATCGAAGTCGACCATCGGTCGACCGTCGAAGCTCGACTCGAGCAGGATGAGCAAGTTCGTGTAGCGCACCGCGTCACTGTTGCCGTTGCGCGCATGCAGGAAGAACTCGCCCGCATCGAGACCGCCGTGGCAACGGCTCGTTGCGCAGTTTCCCAGAAGCCACGCGTTGTGGACCTTCGTGCGGAACATGTTCAGCGCGTGGGGTTCGGTGTCGACCTGGATCCGGTCGTAGAGATCGCGAGCGCGCAGGTCGAACATGAGCTTGACCAGCTCGATGGAATCCTGCGTGAAGAGTCGAGTTCGGCCAGCTTCGGACTCGGGAATCAGATCGCTCGAGGCGTGCGAGGCGATGAGTTCCTTGATCGTGTCGGCCGAGACCGTGACCTTCGGGGGGCGATTGAAATCGATTTCGTAGACGCGGATCAGGTTGATCTCCGACGGCGTGAGGAGTCGGTCGGGGAGCGCCGACGAGGGCGCGCGAGGTGATGGCGTTGCACTGCCGCTGGATGACGCGCTGTGGTTGCTCGGCGAACTGCGGAAGACAGCGACCTGCGCCTCGATCGCGGCCAGCAGCCGCTTCGCTTCGTCGATCGGTCGCGTGGCGATGAGCGCGCGCGTTTCGGCGAGCGCTTCGTCGTACGCGCGTTGCTCGAAGAGCCATCGGCACATGGCCAGGCGTCCATCCACATCGTCGTCCCGCAACGCGGCCTTGAGCTTGCGGTAGCGCTCGTCGAAGCCGATATCGAGCGTGACTTGCCACGCACGGTCGCGTGGCACGACGGTCCGAATCCCGGCGATCGAATACACGACCGCATCGAAGCCATCGTCGAGGATGTGCGCGCGCACGCTGGTGCCGTCGCGCATCGTGATGAGCCCCGTCGCGCCGCTTGCAGGGACATCGACGAGCTCGATCACATTCAGCACGCGTCCGTGCTCGAAGGTGACGACGGTCGAACCGCGCTGCATCGTGAAGGTGGTGTCGTCGTCAGCGATGACCCAGCCGCCGAACTCGCGCGAGCGGCTCTCGACGACATGCACGCGGCGAATGGCGCCCTCGGGCGGCTGCTCGATCGTTGGTTCGTGCTGCTCGATCGTTGGCGGGGGCGGCACATCGGCGGCGGGTGCGCCCGGCGTGCTCGGCGTGGATGGTGGAGGTGTCGGTGCGGGTGCAGTCTGATCGGTCGATCGGCCCGCGGTCGACCCTTGCCCATGGCACGGCGCGCAAGTGATGGCAAGCAGGGCCATCGTCGCGGCGAGCGCCGCGACCGTGGGGGTGCGTGGGCAGGGCATTGCCCGATTGTCCGTGAAGCCGCGGCCCGGCGCAACCGGGACGAAAGGGCTTCCGAACCACTATCGTTCGGGCTCAACCTGAGGAGGCCTCGATGAAACTCGGCGTGATGGCAGCGGTGTTCACGGGACGCACCTTGGAGGACGCCGTGCGCGACTGCGCCGACATGGGGCTCGATGCGATCGAGTTGCCCGTGGGCGCGTATCCGGGGCGGCCGTTCTTCGACCCGCGCAAGGTGCTCGCGAGTGCCAAGGAGCAGGACCGCATCAAGGGGCTCCTGCGCGATCATCATCTGGAACTCAGCGGCCTTGCCGTGCATGGCAATCCCGTGCACCCCGATCGAAAGGTCGCCAAAGCGCATCACGACGAGTACGAGACGGCGGTCAAGCTTGCCCGCATCCTTGGGACGGACATCGTGATCACCTTCAGTGGTTGCCCCGGCGGGTCGCGCAAGGATGCCACACCCAACTGGATTACCTGCCCGTGGCCCAATGACTTCTCGGGGATTCTTGCGTACCAGTGGGACGAAGTGCTCGTGCCGTACTGGGCGAAGCAGGCGAAGCTCTGCGCCAAGCATGGCGTGAAGACGGCGTGGGAGGCGCACCCTGGCTTCTGTGCGTACAACACGGACACGCTCATTCGCTTGAGCGAGCGCGCGACGAAGGCCAGCGGACTCAAGGGCAAGCCAGTGCTTGGTGCGAACCTAGACCCGAGCCACTTCTTCTGGCAGGGCATCGATCCGATTCTGGCAGCGCGCGAACTTGGCGAGCGCGGATTGCTCTTCTACTGTCATGCGAAGGACACCGAGCTCGATCGTCACGAGGGTCCGCTCAATGGGTACCTCGATGCGCGGCCGTACACGGCGCTGACGCGGCGCAGCTGGAACTTCCGCACCTGCGGCTACGGCCACGGACACGAGTTCTGGAAGCCCTTCGTGAGCACCCTGCGCCGCTACGGCTACGACCATGTCCTTTCGATCGAGCACGAGGACGCGCTGATGAGCATCGAAGAGGGCCTGACGAAGGCGATCGACTTCCTGACCGACGCGATCATCGAAGAGAAACCCGCCACGCCGTGGTGGACCTGAGGCGACCGACTGCTAAAGTATTCCTGCGTTGCTCGAATGCCTCGTCACGGCTCGCGAGCCGCAGAAGGGTCCATCATGTCCACCGGGGTCCGAATCGTTGCAACCGTTCTGGCGTTGACTTGGTCGATGGCCGCGAGTTCGATCGCTGCCGCGTCGCCAGGCCGTCAAGGTCCATCCTCTCCCATCCTCCTCACTGAAGTCGTCTCAAGCGGCGGTGAGGCGCTCCGGCAGGCCGCGAGTTCTGGAGACATTGCTCTCTTGCTGGATGCGCAGAACTTGTCGGCGACCGATGCACACGCTGCGATCTTCGCGGTGCAGGACGCCCAGTCGTCTGGACGAGATGTCATCGCGATCGTGGAGTCGGACATCGAAGACGGCAGCGCAGTGGTGGCCGCCGCATGCCAAGGCATGGTCACGGTCGGCGACGCATCGCTGACAGGGTGCACCGATGCGTGGTGCGGCAGCCCATCGCGCCGCGAGGCGCTGGCGGCACAACTGACGAAGGTCGGCGGTCGTGATCCTGAGATTGCCGCACGCCTGCTCGGTGGCACATCGATGCTCTCGTACTCGCCGACGCAGGGGCCGCAACAGTCCGCGCAGCAGGGCGGTGCCGGAAGCATCGTCCTGGCCCAGACGGGCAAGCCGATGAAGCTCGACGGTACGGCGCTGCAACTCATCGGCTGGGCCGGGCAACCGCAAGCTGATGTTGCCTCGGCGATGGCGGCGATTGCCGCAGGCCAGGCCAAGGTTCCGCCGAAGGGGCCCACGCGGAGCTCAGGAACAGGCCGTGCGCCGACCGTGCCACCTGTCAGCAAGTCCACGCCGCCTCCGCCAGCCGCTGCGGCGCTGCCGCCAGCTGCCGCAAAGAAACTAGCTGATATTCAAACGGATTTGTCAGCATTGAAAAAGACCATCGAGGAGTTCAACAACTATTTCACGGCAAAAAAGGGCAACTGGACCGAAAAGTCCAAGGGAATCCAGGAAGTCTGGAAGACCGGCGAAATGACCAAGGACCAGACCACCAAGAAGATCTCGAGGGAGTTGCAAACCAAGATGCGCCAACTCGCAGAGTCGATCGATCGCAATATCCGCATGATCAAAGCCGCGGCGAAGGGTGCGGTGGTCCCGCAGCAGGCACAACTCACGGCACTCTCGGAACTCCTCCGCCCGTTCAAGGCATCATTGGAAACTGATGACCCCGACAAGTACGCAGATTCATCGGCCAAGGTCCTGACCACGACGCTCAAGTGATCCCGCGCAGTGATCCCGCGCAGGGGAACCCGGTCAATGCTCCGGCTGTCCTTCCGGCAGCTCCAGTTGCCGCGGCAATGCGCTGACTTGCTCAGGGGCCTCGACCGATTCCATGGCGGTCATTTCGGCCACGCGATTCGTGCCAGGGAGCAGCCGCGACTCGAACGATCCAACGGCCTTGTTGTAGGCGTTCGTCGCTGAACCGAGCTGCGTTCCAACCTTCGCCAAGAGTTCAGCGAAAGTGCGGAATCGCTTGACCAAGTCTTTGGCGTGCTCGCCGATGC
>VGXL01000039.1 GCA_016873315.1 Phycisphaerae bacterium
TCGGTCGCGGGCCCGGCTGCGCGTGACATCATGGAAGGTGCGCTGCAGTATCTGGGCGTTGCACCCGACCAGCCCAATGCGCCGAAGCCCGTGGCACGCGCGGATTGAGCCTGGCCTGACGGCCGCCCGGCGCGCTGCACGGTCGGTCGTGCCACCATCAGAACTCCATGATGAGCTGCGTCGCTCCGTACCACTGGCCCTGGTCGACGCTTCCTGATTCGTTGGCGTGGCTGAACTGCAGCTTGAATGTGAATGACTCGCTCAGTCGGGTGCCACCGCCGATGTCGAAGCGTTGTACATCGTTGTCCCAGCTTTCCCCGTTCAAGTCGCCGTAGAACTGCGAGTTCCACCGGGCCGAGACCCAGGTGTCGACCGCCACGTTGATGCGTCCCTCGACGAACCAGCTGAAGCTGGTGAGATCACCCAGCGCCGGCTGGTCGAACGTGTTCCAGATGAACTCGGCCCAGATCTCCGCCCATCGATGAGCGTAACTGATGTCGATGCCCCAGGTCGTCTGGTCGTACTGACCCGGGTCGCCGATCGAGGTCCCCGTTCGGACCGTCGGATCCGCGATGAGGTAGCTGCCCTGGCTCACGCTGCCACCGATCGTCCAGCGTGCGTCGGGCCGAATGGCCACTCGGCCGGTGATCGTGGGCGACGCCATGTTGCGATCCCACCACGCCCACTCTTCGGGGCGCGACGACAGCGAGGCGTTCTTGACTTCGACCGCCCAATCGACGAGCGGCCCTTGCCATGCCGGGAATGTGCCAAGGGCGCTGAATCCACTTGCATAGGCCGGTCCCCAGATGATGGGGTTCCAGTCGGGCACGTTGTCGGCGCGGTTCTTGCGGCCGAGCTGGGCGGCAGCGCCGGGATTCGCGGGCAGCTGCGTCCCGTCGCCGATGCTCGTCATCCATCCGTACGGCAGGGGAGCATCGATGAGCGGGTTCTCGAACGAGAGGTAGCGCCTGTTCCACTGGCCGAAGGTCGTGCCGAACGCACCGGCACGCAGGGTGAGCAGCTGGTTCTCGAACGGTCGCACATTGACGAAGTACTCGTTGAGGATCATCTCCATCGGCGCTTCGGTCGGATCGAAGCCTCGCGAGGCCATGGCGTACACGGTGAAGTCGAGCACCTTGCCGGCGGTTGCGGTCCCCATCAGGTTGATGACGGGCGCATACAGCGCATGACCGTCGGCCTGGATGAACCCCGGCGGCGGCTGCGTGAAGAACCAACCGGTCTGGTCGATCCACGGATCGATGCCCACGGTCCATGCTCCATCCGGATCACCAGCAACGAGTGCATCGCCGAGGTCCTGCATCGACTGCGAGAGGGCATCGAACCAGGACGGATCATCGGCGGGGAGCTGGGCGAGCGAGCAGGCGATCAGGGTCGTGGTGGCGAGCATGCGTCCTCCTCATGGTTCAGGCCATGCGCAGCACATGAGCGATGACCGGTTCGCTGAAACCCTTGACCGGGAACGGCTCGAGCGCCATTGCTGCGATCGATCCATCGAGCCGTGCACGCACCGCATCGTCGGCCACCACCTCGCCGGCCTTGGCCGCACTGCACAGGCGACTGGCCAGATTCACGCGCGCACCGAGCACTGTGTAGTTCACTCGGCTCGTCGAGCCCATGCAGCCCGCCACGACCGGCCCGTAGGCGATGCCGATCCCGATGCGGATGGGGCGACCACCGGCTGCATCGAGCCGTTCGCGCTCGGCTTGCATCGCGAGGGCGCATCGTGCCATGCGCAGGGCATCGTCGGGCGATGACTTGGGTGCACCCCAGACGGCCATGACGAGGTCGCCCACGAACTTGTCGACCATGCCGCCGTGGCGATAGATCACCTCGCACATCGCGCTCATGTGCGCGTTCAGCATGGTGATGACCTCATCAGGCGTCATCGACTCCGTGGTGGCGGTGAAGCCGCGGATGTCGCAGAAGAGGATGCCTGCGTCCACGGTCCGACCCTTCAAGTCAAGCTCGCTCGAGACCAGCTCCTCGGCGACCGCAGGGTCCGCGACGGCATCGAGCACGTTGCGGTAGCGGTCCCGCATGGCCAGGCCCTGTGCCATGTCATTGAAGGTCGAGCCGAGCGACTCGAACTCATCGGCGCCCGAGACCGACACACGGATCGAATAGTCGCCATGCCCGATCGTGCGCGCGGCATCGCCAAGTTGCTGCACGGGTCGCGAAAGGCTCCGTCCCATCCACTGGCTCATGGCTCCGCCGACTGCGATCGCCACGATGGCCGTGCCGAGAAAGAAGGCGTTGGTCCGTCGCTCGGCCTGCTGGGAGGCAGCCAGGCTGCGCAGCACGACGAAACGCGCTGGCGTGCGCAGCGCGCTCTCGATCGGGAAGGAGCGAACGAGGAAGGGTTCGCCGTCCGGGCTCACGAGCTCGATGCCGTCAGCCCCGAGCGCGGGCGGGATCGCGCGTGCGAGCCACTCGGCCATCGCTTGGCCAGGCGGCAGGGCGACGCGGTCATTCACCGCGACCGCGTAGAGCGTTTCGGCGCTCGTGGCATCGTTCGCCCGCGCAGGCCAGGTCCAGGGCCACGCAGCGACGATCCATCCGACGGCTTCACCGGTCGTCACGTCGAGTACGGGCTGGCGCAGCGCCTCGACCAGACCACCATCGTGCAGCACGCAGATGGGGCGCGGTGGCTGGTCAAGCGGCTCGTCGCGCACGGGCAGGGCACTCGCATCGATCGCACGGGCGATCGCTGTCGTCTCGGTGCCGGGGCGCGCCACGGGCTTGCCTGCCGCATCGAGGAAGTGGGCATCGAGCGCCCGAAGCGACCGCAGCTCGTATTCCGCGTTGGCGTAGAGATCGGCCCAGTCCTCCTCGACGAGCGCACCGAACAGGAATGAGTTCGTATCGAGCTGCCCGATGGCCTGTCGGGTCGCTTCCAAGCGGAGCGCCTGTCGTTCACGGATCGCACGCGCCTCGAGGCCGAAGACGGCCGAGACGCCGTCGGCTTCGGCACGGCGCACCTGCTGGCGCGCGATGCCCGCGCCGACGATGCTGGTTCCCGCGACGATCGCGAGGATGCTCAGCGTGATGCGTCGGCTGAAACGCATGGGCTACTTGCTCCAGTCGACCTCGAGCGTCTGGCCCGCGTTGATGGTGATCTGGCGGGTTTCCTCGTCCTTGCGGCCGCGCCAGAGCGTGACGGTGTGCGTGCCAGCGGGGAGTCCCATGAGTTCGAACGAGCCATCGGGCGCACTGATGCAGAAATGCGGCGTCTCGACCACGAGCAGGTTGCCCTGCATGTGCTCATGCACCTCGCAGAGCAGGAAGACGAAGCCTGCCTTGTCGAAGACGACCGGCGGCGGCTCCTCGCCCTTCATGAAACGACCGATGTTGAACTTCTTCGCCGAACTCTGCGAGCGCACCGCATGCAGCACCTGGTCTTCGTTGGGAAAGATGACCGGCGTCCCGGTCTGCACCACGATCGTGCCCGGACGGAACTGGATGCCTTCCTGCCGGATCCGCACGGGTTCGGTGGTGGCGGGATCGCGCGGCGGCGCACCTGAGCCGACCCAGATGGCGGTCACTGGCGGATCCGCTGGTGTCGTCTCGGCCGGCGCCACGTAATCGGAGCGCGTCTTCACGGGCGGCCGCGGCGCTGGGACCTTCACGCGTCCCTTCAGCGTGCCGGTCGCGGCAGGAGCACGAGGTTCGCCGGTCACGGTCGCTGGTGTTGTTGCCTGCGCGGGCGCGGACTGCGATGCAGCGTCACCTTGTGGAGAACTGGGTGCTTGGCACCAAGCAGCTGTCGCGATGATCACCGCGGTTGCGGCAAGACCCCCCGTGATTCGGATGCGGACGAAACCGTGCGCATCGAGCGCCATCCCCAAGGCGGTGTGCATACACGCAAGCCTACCGGGCTGGCGATGCACTCACTGGATCTTGAAGGTGAACTTGGTCATGATCTCCATGCGCTTGAGCTCAAAGGACTTCATCACGGCGGGATCAAGGCGTGGGTGGCCTGCAGGCGGCTTGCCCGCGATACCCGCCCCTGAGGCGCGAGCGACGCCGGCGGCCTTCTCGGCGTAGGCGTACGACTCCATCGCCGAGTACGCATTTTTCCTCACGCTCTCGACGATGCGTGGAGTGAGCCGGCCGTTGGACTGCATCAGCGCTTGAAGATCGATGAAGCCCTTGATGAACCCAGCGTCGGCTGCCCAGAACGCTTCGGCATCGGCGCCAGTCAGTGTGCCCGACGAGCCGGCCTTCTTCAGGAGCACGGTCTTCTCCTCGAGCGCCTTGGCGAGCGCCTTGGAGAGATCGTCGATGCGCGCATCAGGCACGCTTGCCGCCGTTGAGGCAGCGGGCTTCATCGGCACGGGCGCCGGTGGTTGGGCGGCATCGTCATCGGAGCACGCGGCGAGCAACGAGAGAAGCACGCAGGAGGCAATCGTCTTGGTCATGGTTCGTCCTGCGGCCTGGCCGCGTCGAGTCTGGTCAAAGGCCCAGGAGCAGCCGCTCAGGCCGCTCCACGCAGTCCTTGATGTGCTTGAGGAATCCAACGCTTTCGGCGCCATCGATGATCCGATGGTCGTACGACAGCGCGATGTACATCATGGGTCGCAGCGCGATTTGGCCGGCGTGATCCGGATCCTCGACCGCGCGCTTCTTGATCGCATGCATGCCCAGGATGCCCGACTGCGGCGGATTCAGAATCGGCGTGGCCATCAGCGATCCGTACACGCCGCCGTTGCTCACGGTGAAGGTGCCACCGGTCATTTCATCGACCGTCAGCTTGCCGTCGCGCGCTCGCGTGGCGAAGTCGCGGACCGCCAGCTCGATCTGCGCAAAGCTCATGGTGTCTGCGTTGCGAAGGACCGGGACCACCAGACCGCGGTCGGTGCCCACGGCCACCGCGACATCGCAGAAGTCGTGGAACTCGATTTCGTCGCCGATGATGAAGGCGTTCACGCGTGGATAGGCACGCAACGCGCTGCACGCCGCCTTCACGAAGAAGCTCATCAACCCAAGGCCAATGCCGTGCTTCTTCTCGAAGGCTTCCTTGTGCTTTGCGCGAAGCGCCATGACCTCGGTCATGTCGATCTCGTTGAAGGTCGTCAGCGTTGCAGTCGTCTGTTGACTCTCGAGCAGGCGCTCAGCGATGCGCTGGCGGATCTTGGGCATCTTCTCGCGTCGAGCGCCGCGCGATCCGGGCGTCGAGGCATGACCAGCTGGCGCCATCGGCGCAGTGGGCGCAGTCTTCGTCGCAGCCGTGGCGGCCGCAGGGGACTGCGCTTGCTTGCCCATCGCGCCCTCGACATCGGCGCGCGTGACGCGGCCGGCCGGCCCCGACCCTTGCACGGCTGCGAGCGAAATGCCGTGCTCCTCGGCCATCTTGCGCGCGGTCGGCGTGGCCTTGTGCGCAGGTTCTGAGGACGCAGACTTCGCGGCTTCGGCGGCGGCGGTGCCCATCGGGCGCGCCGCACTCTGGCCAGCGGGCTTTGAGGCGGCGGTATCGATCTGCGCCACGGCGGCACCGACCTTTTGATCGCTGCCCGACTCAGCCTTCACGCGCAGCACGCCCGCAGCGGGTGCGAGCAGTTCGAGCGTGGCCTTGTCGCTCTCGATCTCGTTGAGCAGCTCATCCTTCTCGACCCAGTCGCCATCACCACGCTTCCACTGTCCAAGACGCACTTCGGTGATGCTCTCGCCGGGGCTGGGGATCTTGACGTCGGTGATCTGTGCCATGGTTCCTCGCAGGGGATTGTGTCATGGCTCGCGCAGGTCTGCACGAGCGGGCGGATCAGGAGCGGGTGGCGGTCGTCGTGCCGGGCTTGGCGTGCGCCGCATCGAAGAGCGTGCCGTCTGCATCGGATGGCGCGAAGACCCACTCGACGAGAGCGGCCTCTTCCTTCTTGTGCATCGTCTCGCTGCCGGTCGAAGGCGACCCGCACTCGACGCGGCTGCGGCAGATCGGGTTGATCCCGAAACGGTCCATCAACTGCGCCTGGACGAAGCGGTACATGCCCGAGTTGCGAGCCTCTTCCTGCGCGACCCCGACCGTGGCGCCGGGGTACCGGGCGAGCACCGCGCGCAGGGCCTCCTCGGGGAAGGGCGAGATCTGCTCCAGGCGCACGAACGCATTGGCGGTGTCGCCCAGTTCCTGTCGCTTGGCATCAAGGATGTGGAAGAACTTGCCGTGGCAGAGCCAGAGGTTGCGAACGGCCTTGGGGTCGGCCTTCTCGTCGTCGATGACCTTGCGGAACGAACCCTCCACGAACTCAGCGCCGAGGCTCTGCGCCGCAGGCAGTCGAAGCATGCTCTTGGGGCTCATCACGATCAGCGGCTTGCGCCAAGCAGCCTTCAACTGCCGACGCAGCAGGTGGAAGATCTGCGAGGTGGTCGATGGCGAACAGACGCAGATGTTGTCGCCATCGGCCAGTTGCAGGAAGCGCTCCATGCGCGCACTCGAGTGCTCCGGGCCAAGTCCTTCGTTGCCGTGCGGAAGAAGCAGTGTCATCGCCGAAGCGCGCCGCCACTTCACCTGCCCGGTCGTGATGTAGCAGTCGATGAAGACTTGGCCGCCGTTGGCGAAGTCGCCGAACTGCGCTTCCCAGATCACGAGCGAGTTCGGATCATTCAGCGAATAGCCGTACTCGAAGCCCAGGCACGCGCTCTCGGTCAGCGGGCTGTTGAAGATGTGGAACATGCCGCCGGTCGATCCCGCGTAGTCGGCGAGAGCGTTCCAGGTCGCGCCTGTCTTTTGACAGGTGACCACGGCGTGGCGATGGCTGAAGGTGCCGCGCTCGACATCCTGACCTGTGAGCCGGATGCGCGCGCCATCGGACAGGAGCGTTCCGTAGGCCAGGAGTTCGGCCTGGGCCCAGTCGACGCGTTCTCCCTTCGCAAACGAGCCGCGCGCAGCGACGATCTTCTCGATCGTCTTGTGCGCCACGATGCCGTCGGGCTTGGCGGCGAGCGCCTTTGCGACGGACTTCAGCGCCTTCTCCGGAACGCCGGTTGGCACATCGTCGGTCGAGAGCCGCAGCGTGATGCCCTTCCACGCGCCTTCGAATCCTGGTCGGATCGGATCGATGACGGTGGTCTTGGCCTCGTCCTGCGCCCGGTCGAGCGTGGCCCAGTAGGCCTTGGTCTGCGCCTCGAACGCTGCGGCATCGAGCACGCCATCGTCCGCAAGGCGGTCCGCGTAACGCTTGACGACCGAGCCGGCAGCCTTCACGCGTTGGTAGAGCATCGGCTGCGTGTAGTTCGGCTCGTCGGCCTCGTTGTGGCCGTTCTTGCGCCAGCACCACATGTCGACGACCGTGTCCGTTCGGAATTCCTGACGGAATTCGAAGGCCAACTGCGCGACCCAAGCACACGCCTCGGGGTCACCGCCGTTCACATGGAAGATCGGTACATCGACGCTCTTCGCGTAGCCGGTGACGTATTCGCCAGTCGATCCATCCTCAAGGTCGGTCGTGAAGCCGACCTGGTTGTTGATGATCAGGTGCAGCGTGCCGCCCACGCTGTAGCCGGCGAGCCCCATCATGTTGAAGCATTCGGCCGTCGTGCCTTGTCCGGCGAACGCCGCGTTGCCGTGGACGACGATCGGAACATGCAGCAAGCCGTCAAGGTCGCGATCACCATCGCGGCGAGCGCGCGTGCGACCAAGGGCGACCGAACCCACGAACTCTAGGTGCGATGGGTTCGAACACAACGACACGCGAACGCTGCCGCCATCGAGCGTGGTGCGGTCGCAGCTGTATCCCTGGTGGTACTTCACATCGCCTGCGCCGTGCTCGAAGTCGGCCTGCCAGGATTCCTCGAAGTTCGACATCATCTGCTCGGGCTTCTGCCCAAACTGATTCACCATCATGCCCAAGCGGCCACGATGGGCCATGCCGATGATGAGCTCCGCCGTTCCTAGGCGCGGAGCCAGCTGGATCCAGGTCTCCATGATGAGTGCGGCGCTCTCGCCGCCCTCGATGCCGAAGCGCTTCTTGCCGATGTATCGAGTCGCGAGGAAGTGCTCAAACGACTCAGCCTTCATGAGCTGCTCAAGCAGGAACCGACGACCGTTTTCGGAAAGCACCGGTCGATTGCGGCTCGACTCCATGCGTTGCGTGAGCCACGCGCGCTTGGCCGAGTCCTGAATGTGCATGAACTCGACACCGACATTGCGGCAATAGGTTGCCTCGAGGGTCTCGAGGATCGACGAGAGCGGGCTCGGGTTGGGCAGCGGCAGCGTGCCCGGGTCGAACGACTGCGAGAGATTCGAGTCATCCAGACCGAAGGCCTCCAACGCCAAGTCGGCAGGGAACGGGCGGGTCGTGCCGAGCGGATCGAGTTGCGCCGCTTGGTGTCCGATCTCGCGGAAGCGAACGATCATCGCATCGACGCCGCGTTGCGCCTGGCTGACGCCAGTCGTGGTCGCCGTGGTCGTGATCGTCGCGGTCGGGGTGGTCGCGGGACCAGTCGTCGCTGCCTTGGTGGTTGCGGGGCGGGCCAAGCCAAGGTCAAAGCCAAGGAAGAACTGCCGCCAACTGGCATCGACGGACTGCGGATCGCGCTTCCACGATGCGTACTGCTGCTCGAGGAACGCTGGATCCCAGGCGTTCACCGACCGGGCAGCTTGGGCGGACGAGTGACCTGACGCCGACGAATGGGTCGACACGGGGGTGCTCCTGCGGGGGCGTGCGAAACCGGCGTTGGACAGCGTCAGCCGGGCGTCCGAGGATAGGGCAAATCCGCGGCGGATTCATGCCCAAAGCGCGGTGGATGCACCGTTCAATCCGCCACGCCGCGGCCCCCGATGCGTCCGGGAATCACTGCCCCGCAGCATCACAGCAGAGCGACCGGATCGACATCCACGGCGAGGTGATCACTCGGCACGATGGCGCCGGCTGAGCGTCCCGCCGCGATGAGCTGCTGGAGCGCGGTTGCGGACGAGGCCAGCAGTTCCACCTGGACGCGGAACCGATCGTTGATCCGTGCAATCGGGCAGTCCGCGGCGGGACGAATGAGCACTCCCGATGCCGCGGGCAACGCGACCAACCGCGCCACCACGGTCCGACCCGCAGCAAGCGCACGATCGTGGTCGGCATCACGAAGCACGATGCGCGCGAGCCGCTTCGCGGGCGGAAGTCCGAACGCCTTTCGGGCCTCAAGTTCGCTCGCGGCGAACGCCTCGAACTCTTGGCGGGCGGCCCATTGGATCGCGGGGGCGTCGGGCTGAAAGGTCTGGACGATGGCCAGGCCTGCCGCGTCGCCCCGGCCGCAGCGACCGGCGACCTGACTCACCAGTTGGAAGGTCCGTTCGGTTGCGCGAAAATCGGGCAAGTTCAATGCAGTATCGGCACTAATTACGCCAACAACGCGCACGTTTGGATAGTCGAGCCCCTTGGCGATCATCTGGGTGCCCAACAGGATCCGGACCTCGCCCCGTCCGAAGCGCCCAAGCACATCGTGAAAGTGAGCTGCCGTCTGCGTGGTATCGCCATCTACTCGCGCCAGCGCGCCAGGGGCGAGGTCGGGGAAGGTGCGTTCCAACTCCTCTTCAACGCGCTGCGTCCCAAGACCAAAGATGCTGATCGGGCCGCGGCACACCGGGCACCGTTCGGGCAGCCGAAGTTCGGACAGGCAGTGGTGGCATCGCACGAAGCCACCTTTGGGGAGTCGCGCGTCGCGATGGGCAACCATGCCGGCGTCGCATCGGTCGCATTCCATGCACCAGTCGCAGTCCCGGGCCGCGCACACGATCGAGTTGGCGTAGCCGCGTCGATTGAGCAGGATGATGGCCTGTCCACCCTCGTCAAGCGTTCGACGCAGCGCGCGTTCGAGCGTCGGGCCCACCAAGTGCACGCGACGATCAGACCACGCACGCTGCTCGACCCTGAAGTCAACCAACTCGACGCGCGGCGTGCGAAGCCCGGGCGCGCGCCGCGAGAGTCGATGCAAACTCACGGTGCCGCGCTCGGTCGCGTTCCACCAGGTCTCCAGACTCGGCGTGGCGCTGCCGAGCAGGACCGGGCAACTCGCAAGTTGCGCGCGACGGATCGCCGTATCGCGACCGTGGTAGCGCGGCTGCTGATCCTGCTTGTACCCCGTGTCGTGCTCTTCATCCACGATGACGAGTCCGAGGTCGTCATCAGGGATCGGCGCGAAGACGGCGCTGCGCGCACCAACCACGACGCACGGCCCGCGTTGCGCGGCCAGTCCCCACTGCTCGTTGCGCTGTGCAGCGGTCAGTCCACTGTGCAGCACGAGCACGCGATGCGCAGCGAGCCGCGCCATGACGCGTCCGCTCGTCTGCGGAGTCAACGCGATTTCGGGAACGAGCAGGACCGCGCTCTTGCCGCGGGCGAGCGTGCGCTCGATGAGCTGCAGGTAGACCTCGGTCTTGCCGCTTCCCGTGACGCCGAACAGAAGATGCTTGGAAAAGCCGCGTTCTGCGCTCGCCGCCACAGCATCGACGGCCGCGCTCTGCTCGTCCGTCAGCACCGGCACGGCGAGCGTGCCGACAGCCTCGTCCGCCCACTTCGCGTGAACTTCAGTTCGCTCGATCGCACGCACCAGGCCACGCCGCGCAAGACCACGCAGCGGCTCCTTCGTCACCACGCCCGAGCGTTCAAGAAGTTCTGACTCATCGAGTTCTCCCGCGACGGTTTCCAAGCACTGCAGGAGTGCGCGCTGCTGCGCACTGAATCGTCCGCCTCGCGCAACATCAGGAACGATCGTCCACGAACGCCGGGTCACCGTGCCCACACGCTTGCGCACAGCCGACGGCACCATGCTCGCCAGCGTCACGCCGATCGGCGCGCCGTAGTACGCACTGATCCAGCGACCGAGCGCCAAGAGTTGCGACGGCAGCGGCATGGCGGCTTCGTCGAGACTCCGAATCGCCTTGGTCTTCGACGGATCGAGCGATCCCAGAAGTTCCGGCCCGCCACGCTGCACGACATATCCGTCGACCGTGGCGTTGCCTCGACCAAGTGGAACGCTGACCCGGTCGCCCTCGCGCACATGAGCGAGCGATGCAGGAACGGAATACGTCAGCCCATCCGGATAGCGGTCCACGCCGCGTTCGATCGCGACCTGCACGAAGTCGTGCGGTGCATCACCGTCATCCTTGAAGAGACCCCCGATCGGATCTGTCGTGCCCCCGGCCGTCATGCTCCCGCCGGCACGGCCTTTGCGGCTTCGGCAGGCGCCGCTTGGGCCACCGCCATGTCCTGCGCTTGAATGGGACGACCGGACTCCATCATGGCGATGAAGCAATCGAAGAGGTAGTCGCTGTCGTGCGGACCAGGCGACGCTTCAGGGTGGTACTGGACGCTGAAGATCGGCTTGGTCCGGTGACGGAAGCCCGCGCAGGTGCCATCGTTGAGGTGCACGTGCGTGACTTCACCGCCCGCAGCCTCGAGCGACGCGGGGTCCACGCAGAAACCGTGATTCTGGCTGGTGATCTCGATGCGCCCGGTGAGCAGATTGCGCACGGGTTGGTTGCTGCCGCGGTGACCGAACTTGAGTTTGTAGGTTCGCGCGCCGAGCGCCAGGGCCAGCAGTTGGTGGCCCAAGCAGATGCCAAAGGTGGGCACGCTGCCTGCCACAGCTCGAAGCGTGTCTATGGTTGCTTGGACCGCCGCCGGATCGCCGGGGCCGTTGCTGATGAAGAGTCCATCGGGTCGGTGCGCCAAAAGATCAGCCGCCGCAGCGTTGTGCGGCATGGCGATGACCTCGCAGTTGCGCTCGGCCAGATTCCTATAGATGTTTCGCTTCGCGCCGCAGTCCAGAGCGACGACCTTGAGCCGGCGCACGGCGCGTCGCACCAAGTGTTCGCCGCGTGGCACCCACTCGCCCAAGTCTTCTTCCCATGCGCTCGCGCACGATGGGCTGACGGCACTTGCCAAGTCCTGCCCAGCCATCGACGCGGCAGCTTGTGCACGCGACACCAAGTCGGCGTCGGACAGGGACTGATCGGTACTGATCACGCCATTCATGGCGCCACTGATCCGCAGGATGCGGACGAGTGCCCGCGTGTCGATGCCGGCGATGCCGACGATGCCGTGCGAGGCGAGCCACGAGGACACATCGTTGTATGCCCGGTAATTGCTCGTCATGCGCGAGAGCTCGCGGACCACGAACCCGGCCACGCAGGGCTTGGAACTCTCGACATCGTCGGCAGCGATCCCATAATTACCGATCTGGGGTGCGGTCATCACCAAGATCTGGCCGGTGTAGCTCGGATCAGAGAGGGCTTCCTGGTAGCCGCTCATGGCGGTGTTGAAGACGACCTCGCCGGTGCCCTGGACCGAGGTGGCCCCAAAGCTCGTGCCGTGGAAGACCGCGCCACTCGCCAAGGCGAGGCGCGCCGGAGTCGACGCATGCTGCTTCATCGATGTCCGATGGTAGCGATTGGGCGGAGCCATCCGGACCTGTCTTGCGAATGTTCGGTGGATGGCGGTACGCTCTGCGACCCGCCGCGTGCGGCCAGACCGACAGCCCCACGACAGACCGACACGATTGCCCCCACGGAGCGCCCTCAGCATGCACTGCCAGCCTTTCGCCCGCTTCCTGATCGCCTCGTCCGTCGCAGCGACCTTGCTCGCCATGCCGACGACCGCTCAGGATGGACGCCCCGCTCTTGATGATCCAGCAGCCGACCAGCCCGCTCCGCGCAGCGCCGCGCAGTCGTCCGCCGCGAAGGCGCAAGCCGACCGCGAGGCGGCCTCGGCTCGCCGCGCGCGCTTGGTGACGGACACGCTTCGCGCGGAAGCCAAGGCGCAGGCATCGTCGGGCAACTGGGAAGCAGCACTCGACTACTGGAACGAAGTCCTCAAGTCGGTGCCCGGTGACAAGGAAGCGCTCGATGGCGTGGAGCAAGCTCGCGCGGCGATGAACCAAGGCTCGATGGTCGACACGGTCGCGGACGACATTTCGCTGCTGCGCCAGCGCCGCGAGGTCGAGGCCCAGTCGGCCGTCCGTCGCGCCGCGGAACTCAAGCGCAAGGGCGACTTCGATGGCGCCATGCGCATCATGACGGCTGCCCGCCTGAAGATCGAACAGGCCCGCGACTACCTGACTCCGGGCATGGTTGACTCGCTGATGGTGCAGATCGACGAACTCATCGCCGACATCAACGAGAGCCGCACGCTTTCGCTCATGGTCGAGCAGGACAAGACCCGCGAACAGGCAAGCCGCACCGCTCGCGACCAGCAGCGCGCCGAGCAGACCAAGCGCGATCAGGTTGTGAACGAGAACATTCGTCGCGTCCGCGAGCTGCAATTGCAGCAGAAGTATGACGAGGCGCTGACGCTGCTCGACGCCACGCTCACGCTCGACCGCTACAGCCAGGCGGCCCTTGCCCTGCGCGATGCGATCGAGACCGCCAAGAGCTACCGCGACTACAGCGCGGCCATCGGCGAGCGCGCGCGCGGCTACACGCAGATGTCCAAGGATGCGATCGAAGGCATGATCGCCCCGCGCCGCAATGTGCTCGGCGCAGGCCCCAAGTCGACCAACGGCAAGATGGTCTACCCCGAGGACTGGCGCCAACTCTCGCTGCGCCGTTCAGGCGCCGCGGGCTTCTCGGATTCGGCGGCCGATTCGCAGGTTCTGGCCTCGATCGAGTCGACGCCGGTGAATCTCGCCGCGGCCGACTACTCGCTCGAGCAGGCGATCGATGTGATGGAGAAGATCGCCCGCACCGACAACCCCGGCCTCAACATCGTCCCCGACTGGCGCGCGCTGGCCGAAGCGGGCATCGACCGCGAGACCCGAGTGCGACTGGACGCGCTCGAAGGCGTGCCGATGGATGTGGCCCTGACTCGCGTGCTCGAACAGTACGGCGAAGGCCGTTCGACTCCGGCCTTCACCGTCACCGACGGGATGGTCGTCGTCAGCACGCCCGAGTCGATTCGTCGCAATGTGATGATCGAGGTGTACGACATCCGCGACCTCTTGCTCGAAATCCCGTACTTCGACAATGCGCCTGACTTCAGCCTTGAGAAGGGCATCAGCCAGGGCACGGGTGATGGCCTCACGCCGTCGCAAGGTGGCCAGTTGTTCGGCGCGAAGAAGGACGAGCGCCCGGCCAAGACGCGTGAGTCGATCGAACAGGATGTGATGGACCTGATCCAGATGCAGACCGCCGATGTGGGCGACTGGAAGGATCAGGGCGGCAACACCGGTTCGATCTCGCCGATGAACGGCAACCTGATCGTGACCAATACTGCTCAGGCCCACCGCGAAGTCGAAGGTCTGCTCAACAAGATGCGCGAGGTGCGCGCCCTGCAGATCGCGATCGAAGCGCGCCTGATCAACGTCGACCTCGAATGGTTCGAACAGATCGGCATCGACTTCGACCTGTACTTCAACTCGAACCCCGCGATGTACGACGCGGCCGTGGCGCAGGATCCGAACTTCCAGCTGCGCGACTTCTTCTTCCAGAACATTCCCGGCTCAGCCCCGCCGCAGGGAAACAGCAACATCGGTCGGCTGCGCAATCCGACGGTCTTCACCGGCATTGGCCAGTCGAGCTCGATCCCCGGCGCCTTCCCCAACTCAGGCGGCGCAATCGGCACCGATGCTGATGGTGACGGGAACATCGAGTACACCTACCCGGGCCAGTTCTTCAACCCCGTCGGTGTCCGACGCGATGGGGATTCGTATGGTTCGAGCGGTGAAAGCAGCGGGTTCTCGCCGGTGAATGTGCAGCAGGAAGGCCTGCCCTTGGTCAACGCGCTCGCTGCGGCCAGCCAGTCGCCTTTCGTGCTGGCGGCCCTTGGTTCGCCGGCCCTGTCGACTGGGTTCACCTACCTCGACGATGTCCAAATCGACCTGCTCGTGCAGGCAACGCAAGCCGACCAGCGCAACTCGGTGCTCACCGCGCCGCGCTTGACACTGTTCAACGGCCAGCGGTCCTGGATCAGCATCGCGAAGGGCATCACCTATGTGTCGGGACTCGAGCCGATCACCGGCAACAACGCCGCAGGCTTCGAACCGGAAACCAATGTTGTGTTCGAAGGCTTCGTCCTTGACCTCGACGCCGTGATCAGCGCCGATCGTCGGTATGTCACGATGAATGTGCGCTTCGGCCTGAACGAGAACGTGTCCTTCACCCCAGTGACCGTGACCGGCGCAGCCGGCGGCGGTGGTGGTGACGGTGGCGGCGGTCGCGCCGCGCAGTTCTCCGGCACCATCCAGCTGCCCAGCCTGCAAGGTTCGGAAATCCGGACCTCGGTCAGCGTTCCTGACAAGGGCACGATCATGCTCGGTGGTCAGATCCTGATGAACGAGATCGAAATCGAGGTCGGCGTGCCGGTGCTGAGCAAGATCCCGATTGTCAACCGCTTCTTCACCAACCGGCTGACGACTCGCAGCGAGAAGACCCAAATGCTTCTGATCCGGCCTGAGATCATGATCCAGCAGGAGATGGAAGACGACCTCTTCCCAGACCTGCGGTCGCAGCTCGGCGAAGGATCCGCTGGCGGGTTCTGATGCAGTCCTCCACGATCCACTGGGATTCACCATGACCTACGAAAGTTCCCGCCTGCGCATCAGCGCCGTCCGTGACGTGATGCGCATCGACTTCGTCGATCGCGACATCCTCGACGAAGCGACAATCCGGCAGATCGGACAGGACATCCAGCGCAAGCTCGAACCGATGTCCGCCCCGAAGGTGTTGATGTGCTTCACCGTCGTCGAGCACCTCTCGTCGGCTGCGCTTGGAACGCTCATCACCGTGGGCAGCTTGGTGAAGAAGAAGGGCGGCAAGCTGCGCCTTGCGGAGATCCGCCCCGAGATCCTCGAGGTCTTCTACATCACGAAGCTGAACAAGCACTTCAACATCGACGAGTCGGCCGAGGCCGCCCTCAAGGCGTTCGCCTGAGCCCAGCCATGTCGGCCCGCACCGAAGGCCACGCGATCCTCCGCGGCCCCCGTGCGGAGATCGACGCGTGCCAGTTGGCGGTCGAGCAAGCCATGGCACAGCATGGTTACGGTCGCGAGGCGCTGTTCGCCGTCCGCTTGGCGCTCGAAGAGGCACTCGTCAACGCGATTCGTCACGGCAACCGCCATGTGCCCGATGGACAGGTCGATGTCCAGTGGAGCGTGGATGGCGACGAGGCCCGCTTCGAGGTACACGATCAGGGCGAAGGCTTCGATCCCGATGCGGTGCCCGATCCCACTCAGGACGACAACCTCGAGATCCCGTCTGGGCGCGGCATCATGCTGATGAAGGCCTACATGTCTGAGGTCGAGTACCGCGGTCCAGGCAATCACCTCTCACTGGTCTACAAAAGGTCAAAGGTCGCATGAACACGACGGCACCGTTGCGAGTGGGCGTGGTCGGTTGCGGGCGCATGGGCCGTCACCATGTCCGCGTGGCCAGCCAGGCCGAGGGCGCGGAGTTGGTGGCCATCGCCGATGCGAGCGAAGAACGCCGCACCACGCTGGCGGAGCAGTTCGGCGGTACGCCGTGCGCGTCGCTCGACGAACTCTTGGCCGTCGGCGTGCAGGCGATCGTCGTCGCCACGCCGACCGTCACGCATCGCGACATCGTGCTGCAGGCCGCCGCGTCGGGCGTCCACTGTCTGGTCGAAAAACCGCTGGCATCCGATGAGCGGACCGCGACCGAGATGGCCGATGCGGCTGCGCGCTCCGGCGTGGCGCTGCAGGTGGGCCATGTCGTGCGCTATGACCCGATCATGGTGGCCGTGCGCGGGCTCTCTGGCATCACGCCGCGCTTCATCGAGATGGATCGCATCTCGCCCATGACCTTCCGGAGCGTCGATGTTGGCGTGGTGCTCGACATGATGATCCACGACCTGGACCTTCTGCTCATGCTCGTCGGCAGCGAGCCCGAGGAGATCCATGCCAATGCGGTGTGCGTGCTCGGCGAGGCCGAGGACATCTGCAACGCGCGTCTGGTGTTTCCTGCAGGTCCTGACGGCATCCGCTGCGTGGCGAATGTCACGGCAAGTCGCATGGCGCTCAAGACCGAGCGCAAGATCCGCATCATCAGCGAGGATGCCTATGTGAGCGCGGACTTCGTCGCGCGGCAGGGCACGGTGGTCCGCAAGACTGCCAACGCCGAACAGCTCGATCAGGTGCGCCGACAGCTGAAGGACGGCGATGATCTCTCGGGCGTGAACTACCTCGATCTGGTCAAGGTCGAGCCTCTCGCGGTGGGCGCAGGCGATCCACTCACGCTGCAGTTCGCGGATTTCGTGCGAGCTGTCCGGACTGGGCAGCGTCCCTTCGTCGACGCCGAAGCCGGTTCCGCCGCGGTGCGCACGGCAGAGCGGATCGTCGAGGCCGCCCGCGCCGCCGGCGCACGCATGGTGTGAGCGCGCCGCCTGCCATGCCGCCTGTTCTCATCGGCTCGCACTGCTCAATCGCCGGTGGGCTGCATCTGGCCATCGAGGAAGCCACCCGCTTGGGCCTGGACTGTGTTCAGGTCTTCACGAAGAACCAGCGCCGTTGGGCGTCCACACCGCTCCATCGGGATGAGATCAAGGCATGGACCCAGGCCATCACCGCTGTCGGTTGGGACCGATCGCGTGTGGTGAGTCACAACTCGTATCTGGTGAATTTGGCGACTCCAGATGCCTGTGCGCGCGCACGGTCGATCGCCCTGCAGCGTGACGAAACGGAACGATGCGAAGCGCTCGGGATTGCGGCGTGCGTCATCCATCCAGGCGCGCATTTGGGTGCGCAGCGAAAGCCCCGGGAACCGAATCGCCTGGGCGAACCACCATCGACAGATGAACTCGATGGACTGCGACGCATCGCGGCATCGCTCGATGAGCTGCATCGGCAACTCAAGGGTTTTCGAACGATCACGCTGCTCGAGACGACCGTCGGGTCAGGGACGAACCTTGGCTACGACTTCGGGCACCTTCGGATGATCCGTGAACTCGTTCGGGCACCGGAGCGCGTGGGCTTCTGCATCGACACCTGTCACATCGTGGCGGCGGGTCATGATTGCTCCACACCATCGCGCGCGAAGGCGGTGCTCGAGCGATTCGATGCGGAGTGCGGGCTCGATCAGGTGCATGCCGTGCATGTCAACGACAGCGTCGGAGCATGCGGATCGCGAGTGGACCGTCACGAACACATCGGGCATGGCGCATGCGGGGCGTCATGCTTTCGCGCCGTCCTGAAGCACCCGAAGTTGCGCGGACGACCCATGATTCTTGAGACGGCGAAGGAAGCCGGGCCGGCCGACGAGCCCTGGGATATCGTCAACGCACGCGAACTCCGCCGCTTGGCTGGAGTGCGCGCGAAGCGATGATGTCCTGTCGATCCGTCATCCTCATTGCACTCGTCCTGGCTCAGGGTTGTCGTGACTGGTCCAAGCCGGTCATCCCACAGGATCCCGAGCTCGCCGCGCTGGCGAAGGAGACCGTGCCTCCGACCCGTGAGGAACTGCACAACACTGCGGCCAGGTTGTCGAAGCAGGGCGATGCCCGCGCCGCGCTCCGTTCGTTGCAGCGCGCGCTCGCTCTGCATCCGGGCGATCCCGAGACGGAGTTCCTGATGGCTCGCGTGTACCTCGCGCTCGGTGAGCACGAGACCGCACTGGAGTATGCGATTCTTGCATCGCGACATGACGCATCGCCGGAGCGTGCACAAGTGTGCGCGCCGATCATGGTCGACGCGGGTGGACCGCAGCGCGCTGCCCGCCTGCTCGAATCGGCGCTAAAGGTGGTTCACGACGGATCGCTGCGCATCCAGTTGCTCCAGGAGCTGGCGACGGCTCGCAGCGCAGCTGGGGATCACGACGGGTCGCTCGCCGCCGCTCGCGAGCTCGTCGCGATTGCACCAGGCGCAGCCAGCCAGGCGTGTCTTGGCGAAGCGATGTTGCGCGGTGGCCGGCTCGCGGATGCAGAAGATGCGTTCCGCGCGGGAACGAACGCCGATCCCGCATCGACGGCCTGTTGGAATGGTCTGGGCACAGCAGCGCTCAATCGCTGGATTGCGGGCGGCAAGGTCGATCAGTCCGCGCGCGCGCGCGCAGTGGCAGCGTTCGAAGCCAGTCTTGCAGTCGATGCCGACCAACCAAAGGTCGTTCGGCTCATGGCTTCGCACGGGCTGTGACGGCCGATCATGTGAAGGTCATGTGGTTCGCGGACTCGCGGGCTGTGACGGCCGATCATGTGAAGGTCATGTGGTTCGCGGACTCGCGGGCTGTGACGGCATCACGAGCAGCAGGGGTCGCCGCGTCGTGATGGCGTGGCGCGTGCCGCTGCGCCTTCCTACGATTGCCCGCATGCCCGACACCAGCCTGCTTGAGTGCTTCCCGTCGCCGTCCACTGTGCCGTTCGTGATCGAGCATGTGAGCGAGGAGTTCACCTCGGTCTGTCCCAAGACCGGTCACCCTGACTTTGGCCATGTGACGCTGCGATATGTTCCGGGCGACCGTTGCGTGGAGCTCAAGAGCCTCAAGCTGTACTACCAGAGTTTTCGGAACGAGGGCATCTTCTACGAGGCCGTCACCAACACGATTCGTGACGACCTGGCTGCGGCCATGAAGCCGCAGTGGATGCAGATCATCACAGACTGGAAGGGGCGCGGCGGGATCAGAAGCCGCATCGTGGCATCGCATGGGGTCGTCCCCGCGGAGTGGGCGCGCGGCTGAGTCGCGCCCTGCGCGCGTTGCTGCGCCTGCGGCCGTCGCTCCCTTTGGGCGCCGGCGTGTCGCGTTGCTTTCGCATGTTGAACCTGCGGCCGTCGCTCCCTTTGGTCGCGGCATGCCTCGTTCGCTCAGACAGTCCTCGCCTGCTCAGAAACTGGCGCGGATGTCACATCGTGGTCACTGACTGGCACTGCGCGCCAGCTTTCCTCGCAGGCTGCGGAACTCGCTCGGCGAGGCATGCCGCGCCCCTTTTCCGCGACGGCCGCAAGCTGAGACAACCCGTGCCTTGCTTCGCGACGG
>VGXL01000040.1 GCA_016873315.1 Phycisphaerae bacterium
GGGTTGCCGCCCTTGGGCGGCATGTCGACCTTGGTCGTGTTCAGCGGATCGCTCGTTGGTCGGCCGACTTTCAGGAAGGCTAGCATCTGTTCGTCATCCTGGCCGCGCATGAAATCGCTGTTCACCAGGTCTTTCCCGAGCTTGACGATGCCCCGCGCGTCCGCACCATGACACGAGGTGCACGATGCCATGTAGTGGCGCAGACCATCGCGGATCGCGTCCGCCTCGTACTCCGCATCCTCGATGCCCGGCAGGTCAAGGTCCGCATCGGTGAGCACCGGCGCGGCGACCACCACCTGCACATCAGGAAGCACGGCAGGGACTCGCCGCGGATCCTGCAAGCCGCGCACAAAGCAGATCAACTGCGTCAAGTTCTCATCGGAGAAGCCTGGGTTTCCGCCCTTGGGAGGCATCGGAACCTTCGTGGTGTTGAGCGGATCGTTGACATCGCGCCCCTTCATGAGGAACGCGTGCAACGCAGAGTCGGATTGGTCGCGAACCCAGCGACTCGTGGACAGGCCCTTGCCAAGGCCCCGAACGCCAAGTCCGGTCGGACCGTGGCACGCCGCACAGGTTGCCGAAAAGAGTTGCTTGCCCGCGGCGAACGATGCGGCGTCGAGTGTCGGGCCTGGTGCCTCGTCGGGTGGGAAGAGCGGCGGCAGGTCGGCGTCTTCGCTCCAACCGCCAGTCCTGGAGACCTCGGTAGCCACCGCCAAGATCGGCTTCCAGAGCAACAGGCCCAGCAGCGCTGCCGCGACCCCCGAGCCCAAGAAGATTCCGGTGGCGAGCAGCTCGCGGCCTCGAGGCTGGGTGGAGCGGGCGGGATGGGTCGCGCCTGTCATGCCTGTCATCGGAGGCATCCGATCTGCCGTTGGGGGCGTGTTCGACTTTCCACTTGGAAGCAAGGCAATTCGTGATCGTGAACGAGTTCTGGATTTGTATATCCGAAACTCAAGTTTATGACTACGATGCTCCGCAGTCAACCAATTCGTGAATCCAGGAACAAAGTCGCCGCAACCACGCAGTCCCCCACCATGCTCTCCAAGACCGCCGAGTACGCGCTGCGAGTTATCGCACACCTGGCGAAGCACTCGCCCCCACACGCCAAGGTTCACGCCATCGCAGACGCCACGAAGGTGCCACCGGGTTACGCCGCAAAGATCCTGCAGGACCTCACGCGGCTGGGGCTCGTTCGGTCACAGCGCGGTCCGACCGGCGGATTCGTCCTCGCGCGCGATCCGTCAGAGATCACCCTGCTGCAGGTGATCAACGCGGTCGACCCAATCCAGCGGATCACCTCATGCCCGCTTGGCAACCGCGACCATGCACACCAACTCTGTCGGCTCCACCGAACGCTCGATGACGCGCTCGCGAGTGTCGAGCGGAGACTCGGCGACACCACCCTCGCCGACCTCGGTTGCAAGGGCGGGGTCGAGACGCTCCGCGCGTCACTCCCAGGTACCTAGGTCCACATCATCCTCGGCGGGTGGCTCACCGGGCGCCTTGAGCCGAAGCTCGATCGTGCGCGGTGCACGCGACGCATCGAGTTCAATCCGCGCGCGTTCGATCACGCGGCCATCGGGAGCGAACTCAAGTTCGACTCGCAGCGGCGCACCACGCAACGCGCTACCGGCCACGATGCCATCCCGCAACGCAGCCTGCACCTCGGCGTTGGGGCGCCGTGCGCCGATCCCTGGTTGGCCGATCCCTGGTTGGCCGATCCCTGATTGGCCGATTCGCGGTTCGCCGTGGGCCATGCCTTCCTCGCGCCCCATCCCATCAGGCTGCGTTCCCTGGCGCATCGACTCTGCACGATCGGCACGATCGGCACGATCGGCGCGCTCCGCAACAGCTCTGGCGTCAATGCCGTTTGGCATCCACTGCCTGCGTGCAATCAGCGTCTTCCAACGCGGGTACTCGACGACCTGCAGGTCGTAACCCTTCTTCAAGCGCGGCAGCACCGAGTCGAGCGTCATCCAATCGATGTCGATGGGAAAGCCCGGCTGGCGCGCGGCATCCTTGGGACCTTGCTTCATTGGATCACGAGGCTCCCTCGCGCCGGCGTCGTCAGCCGTGCGACGGCGCACTTGCCCATCGGGACCCTTGAACCACGCACCTTGGGCGTCTCGGCCGAACTCCACGCGCTTGCCGGAGTCATCGATCTCGAGATAGCCGAACGATCGAGGCTCACTGCCGGCCACATGCGTGATCTCGCCTTGCATCAGGCGACTGGCGACCGGGCCGCCCCACCGCGTGATGCGGATCTCGTAGGTGCGCGAGCCTGGTTCAGCAAACGCGGCCTCTGCAGTGCCAATCACATCGCTCGCGTTGGCGGTCGATGGACCGATGGCCAAGGGGACCAACACCGCCAGCGTGACCGCCATGAGCAGAATGGCCGCGATGGAACCGATCGAGATCGGCCGCATGAATCGCGTGCGTCGAGGATGGACGCGCGCGAGCGTGGCACCGACGCTTTCCGATGCATGCGCTGCCATCAGGCCGTGCATGACATCGTCATCAAGACGCTGTGGATCATGTGGATCGGGGAGTGAACCGTTCATGATTGCTCCTCATCGCGCGCGTGAAGCGCATCGTGATCGCCGCCGCCCGGAACGAGCCCCTTCGCCCGAAGACACCGTGCCACCAAAGCGCGACCGCGGATCGCGCGCTTGCTGGCCAGATCATCGCTGATGCCAAGTTCACCAGCGATCTCGCCGATCGACAATCCCCCGCCGTAGTGACGCTCGAGCACTTCACGAAAGGTGGCGGGCAGGGCATGAACGCAACCGCGTACGCCCTCGGCAAGTTGCCGACCGTCGATCTGGTCTTCGATCGCTGCGAATCGCTCGTTCAATCCCTCGATCCGAACGATTTCGGGCGCGTCGTCCATCGCAATGCGGCGGCGGCGCGCTTCGCGGCGCACCGAGCCCATCACCACCTTGACCGCGATGCCGCGCAGCCACGGCCCAAGCGGGCGCGATGCGTCGAACTCGGCGCGACGGGTCCAGGCGATGGCGAGCGTGTCCTGCACGAGATCCTCCACGACATCGCTCGAGGCCACGCGGCCACGGCAGGCCGCCGCGATGAATCCGACCAGCAGGAAACGCTCCTGCGCGAGCCGGCGATCAAAGGTGTCGGGGCTCTCCATGGGTCGAGTCAGTCGATTCGGCGGGATGTCATCAAGGGTTGCCGCACCGGCAGACGGGCGGACAGCACCGGGTCGGAATTCACGCGCCCACCCGGTGTGGATGCCCGGCCGAGAAGACCGTGGCGTAGATCGCGCCCTGAACGGCCGCGAACAAGGGGAAACCCAAGAGCGGCATGCCGACGCAGCACAGCAGCACGCTCAATCCGGCCACGAGGCCGTACACGGCCAACAGCGCGAACATCGCCGGCGCCTTGCCCGCAGTGAGCGACCACGAACGGCGGAGCGTGTTCTCGACACTCTCCTTGGGTAGCGACGGGTCTGCGGCCAAGGCACTCATGAAGACGAGCCGCGGCATGATCCAGATCGAGACCGCGAGCGCGCCGCAGCCAGCGAACAGGAGCCCCAGCAGACCCAGGATGCCAAGATCGCCAAATCCACCGCCAAGTTCGAATCCGATTGAGAAGCCGACCAACCCGATCCCCGGCAGCACCGCCACCACGAATGCCGCGCCGATGAGCAGAGCTGAGACGAGGTACGCCAGCACCACCATTCCGTATCGTTGGAACCCAAGGAAGAGGTCCGTGACCTGACCCGCTCCGCGCACAGCGCGTGCACCGGCCAGCACGAAGCCCGCCAGCAGCGGACCACCGATCAGAATCCCGAGCAGCCATCCGAAGAGATCAAGCACGATCGCACCGGGCGCGGTGGAACCGGACTCCTCGGCCGCAGTCCGAATCACCCCGGCGATGACTCCCGGAATGCCGAGCGCGTACGACAACGCCAGATAGACCAGCCCAATCAGGACGAGGACGCCCCATCTCGCCTTGAACGCCTTGTGGCCAAGCTGCGACGCGCCACCGTAGGTGAAGACCGGCAACGCTTCGTCAGGAATGGTGGTCGTGGCCAGCGGCGGATGCGCTGTACTCCGCAGTGCGTCCGCGGGCGCCGTCATGCTGGCACCGCCTGCGTCCTGCATCAGCAACGACGCGATGACGGGATCATGAGCCGCAGTCGTCCACGCGGTGTCGCCCACCGAGCAGACCTTCGTTGCGGCCGTGATCCGTCCCAACGCGACCATCCGCTCGATGGCGAAGCGATCATGTGGTCCGGTGGGTTGACCCGATTCGACGACATACCAGTGCATGGTGTCCTCCTGCGCGGGGTGCGCCGCGGCAGAATAGATCAATGACCGTGCTGGGGCGACGGGGCCGATCGACTGCGGCCGCCACGAAGCCGCAGCGAATACAGCAGGAAGAAGAAGGTGGGGACCACGAGTTGGTCCATGATCGTCGACCCAAGCATGCCGCCGAAGACCGACACGCCGATCGATCGGCGGCTCTGCGCCCCGGCGCCGACGGCGATCACCAGCGGCAGGATCCCCAAGATGAAGCTCAAGCTCGTCATCATGATCGGACGCAGACGCAGACGCGAGGCTTCGGTCGCTGCTTGCAACGGGGTCTCGCCGCCGTCGGCGCGGACCTTTGCGAACTCGACGATGAGGATGGCGTTCTTCGCCGCCAGGCCGACCAGCATGACCAGACCAATCTGTGCGTAGACATCGAGTTGGCGACCGGTCCAGTGCAACGCGATCAGCGCGAAGAGCACAGCAAACGCTACGGCCAAGAGCACATTGAACGGCAGCAACCAACTCTCGTAGAGCGCCGCAAGCAACAGGAACACTGCGATGAGCGCCATCGAGAAGATCACCGGCGCCAGTCCACCGGATTCGATTTCCTGGAAGGTGGCGCCGGTCCACTCGTAGGAGAACCCTTCAGGCAGCGTGGCCTTGGCCACTTCATCGATCGCCTTGATCGAGTCACCTGAGCCGTAGCCCGCGGCGGTCTGCCCGTTCACCTGCACCGTGTTGTAGAGGTTGTAGTGCGCCGCGTTGTCGGTTCCGGCCTTCAGGACTGGGCGCGAGAAACTCGAGAACGGGACCATCTCGCCCCTGGCATTGCGCACGCGAAGTCCCATGATGTCGGCCACATCCATGCGGCTGGCGGGATGGGCCTGCAGCATCACGTTGTAGACCTGGCCGAACTGGTTGTAGTTGTTCACGAACGCCTGGCCCATCGTGGTGCCGAGCGTGTCAAAGACTGCTCCCATCTCCAGCCCCAACGCATAGACGCGCGTGCGGTCGATGTCGAGCGTGATCATCGGGACGGAGTTCGTGAAGGGCGTGTTGAGCGCGCTCAATTCGGGTCGCTTCGACGCTTCGGCGATGAACGCATCGGTCACTTCGGCCAACGAATCAAAGTCCTGACCCGCGAGCGCCTCGATCTGAAGTTGCCACCCGCCGACCGCGCCAAGACCAGGAATCGGAGGCGGTGGAACGGGCTGGACGATCGCTTCGGGAATCCCGCGCAGATGGGGCACGGCTCGAAGGATGACTTCGCGGAGATTCTCGGTGGCGGGGTCGCGCTCATCCCATGGCTTCAGCGTGACGATGACGACGCCTGCATTCGTCGAGAGCGCGCTCGTCAGGAAGTTCATCCCGTTGATTTGGACCGCATCGTGAACAGCAGGGTCGCGTCGAACGATGTCCTGGATCTGGTAGGAGACCTCTTGAGTGCGCAGCAGACTCGCGCCCGGCGGCAACTGATACAGCACGAAGAAGGCGCCCTGATCTTCGTTGGGCACAAACGCGGTGGGGACAACGCGGAAGAAGTGAAAGACCCCGACGCATCCGATCAGGAACGACGCGACGACGGCGTACCAGTGTTTGCAGAGCCAACCCACCAGACGCGCGTAGTGCTCGCTGAGCCAGTCGAAGCCACGATTGAAGAGGACGAATGGACCAAAGGTGCTCGGTCCGCTGTGGCGCAGGAAGACGGCGCAGAGTGCGGGCGAGAGCGTCAGCGAATTGATGGCGCTGAAGGCGATCGAGAAGGCGATCGTCAGCGCAAACTGGTTGTACAGCCGACCGGTGATGCCCGGCATGAGCGCGGCCGGGATGAAGACCGCGAGCAGCACAGAGCTCGTCGCCACGATCGGTCCACCGACTTCCTGCATCGCCTTGACCGCCGCCTCGCGCGTGTCCGTCACGCCTGACTCCAACTGCCGATACACGTTTTCCACCACGATGATCGAGTCATCGACGACCAGCCCGATCGCGAGCACGAGCCCAAGCAGCGTGAGCGTGTTGATCGAGAAGCCGAAGATCGCCATCATCGCAAAGGTGCCGATGATGGACACTGGGATCGCGATCATGGGGATCAGCGTCGCCCGGAAACTCTGCAGGAAGATGAAGATCGTGATGAGCACCAGAATGCCAGCTTCGATCAGGGTCTTCACGAGGTCGTCGAGCGATGCCTCGACGAACCGCGTGGTGTCGTAGGTCACGCGGTAGCGCAGTCCGGGCGGGAACTGCTCTGACAGTCGATCGAGTTCGCGTCGCACCGAGGCGGTGACCTCGAAGGCGTTCGCGCTCGGGAGCTGGTAGATGCCAATCGTGGCCGTTGGCCCACCGTTGAGTGAAGACGAGGTGGTGTACTGGTACGAGCCCAAGTCGAGCTCGGCCACATCGCGCACGCGGACAAGTCCACCTTGGCGCTCGGCGCGGACCACGATGTCGCCAAACTCCTGCGGGTCGACGAGCCGTCCTTTCGCCTGGATCGACAGCGTCATCGAGGGACGTCCCGTCGACGGTTCAAGCCCGAGCGAACCGAGCGAGGACTGATCGTTCTGGTCCTTGATCGCGGCGTAGACATCGGTCGGCGCGAGTCCAAGTTGCGTCAGGCGATCGGGGTCAAGCCAGACGCGCATGGCGTACTGCTGAAGACCGATGACCGTCGTGTTGCCCACGCCGTTGACGCGCGCCACCACCGGCTCCACCGTGATGTTCGCGTAATTCGACAAGAAGGCACTGTCGTAGCGGCCATCCGGCGACTCAAGACTCACGACCGCCGTCAGGCTCGTCGACTGCTTGGCGATGTTCACGCCCACGCGCTGCACCGACTCGGGCAGCATCGGAATCGCCTGATTCACGCGCGTGAGCACATCGACGGCGGCGATGTCAAGGTCATAGCCCACCTCGAACGAGACCGTGATCGTGCTGACACCAGCGTTGGTGGATGTCGACGAGATGTAGAGCATCCCCTCGACCCCATTGATCTGCTGTTCGAGCGGCAGCGTGACGACCTGCGCCACGGTCGCAGCGTCGGCGCCGTTGTAGGTCGCCGTGACTTGCACGGTCGGCGGGACGATCGACGGATACTGCGCGATCGGCAGAATCCACGCGCAGACAGCGCCGGACAGTGTCATCACCAGCGCAATGACCGTCGAGAAGATCGGTCGCTCGATGAAGAATCGGTACATGGCGCGTCAGGTTCCCGGCTTCGATTCAGGAGCAGCCGGCGGCACGCCTTCTGCCGGGGATGGCGGCGCGCTCCCTGGAGCGGATTGCGGCGCACCATCGGGTGCGGCTGGCGGCGCGTCATGAACTGGGCCGTCATGCGTACCGGCCGCATGTGCACCCAGATCAACGACCTTCACGCCCGGGCGGAGCTTGGCCAGGCCATCCGTGACGATGCGTTCACCGGCCTTCAATCCCGACTGCACGATGATGTCGTTGCCCCATGCGGCCAACGGCTCAATCACGGCGCTCTTCACGGTGCCGTCTTCGTGGAGGATCCACACGAGCAGCTCGGTCTGTCGAGCGAAGGTCGCGCTCTTGGGCACGAGGATCGCATCCTTCTGCATGCCCAGACCCAGCGTCACGAGCGCGTAACCACCCGGCCGGAAATGCCCGGCACCATTGGGAAACTCAACGCGCAGGAGCAGCGTGTCGGTCGTCTGGCCGACTTGGTTGTCAAAGAACACGAGCTTGCCCTCGGCCTTGGGTGCGCCATCGGTGACGCCGATCGGCACGCCAGGGCGAGCTGTCGTGATGGCGCCCGGAAGTTCGACCCGCGCCGTCAGCGTGCCTTGATCGCGAGCTCCAACGATCGCCGGCAGCATGCGCGCACTGGGATTGAAACCGGCCCACAGCGGATCCACCTGCACGATCGTGTTGAGCACCTGCGTCTTCGCTTCGCCCACGAGTGAACCAACGAACGCCTTGCTCGCGCCGAGCTGCCCGAGCAACGGACTTGTGATGGTGCACCACGACAGCTGCAGGCGTGCGTTCTCGGCGTCGGCCGCCGCGCTCGCCTGATTCGCCTTCGAGAGCGCAATGTCGGCCGCCGCCTGATCCGCGGTGGCCTTGGACTTGGCGAGATCCGCAGTGAGTTGGTCCCACCGCTCCTTGCTGATGGCACCGCTGTCGACCAGCCCCTTGTTGCGATCGAAGGTGGTCTGCGACAGCAGCAGCGCTGCTGCGGCGACCTCGGCCTGGGCCCGCGCGACCTCGGCTTGCGCGTCGGCCTGTGCGACTCGGGCGTTGGCCGCATCGAGCTGAATGCGGTACTGGCTCGGGTCGACCTGATACAGCAGATCACCGGGCTTTACGAGCGCACCGTCAGCGATCGCCTGAGTTTGCAACCACCCCGGCACGCGCGCGGCGACCTCGACCGTGCGCGGCGAATCGATGGTGGCGGGGAAGCTGACCTCGACCGGGACATCCTGTGGCACGATCACCAAGGTGCGCACGGAAATCGGTGGCGGTGCGGGCGAAGAAGGTGCCTCGCCGCACGACACCACGCCAAGAAGGACCATCACCGGGCTTGCGACCATCGTCAAACGGTTCATCGGGTTTCCTTTGCTGCACTGGGATCGCGCGCAGCCGCGTCAGCGGGACTTGATCCCGTCGCCGTGGCTGCGTCCCTCATCGCATCGTCTTGAAGCGGCGCGACATCCTGCCAACCACCGCCGAGCGCGCGATAGAGCGCGACCGCGGACTGCGCCGCAAGGCCGCGCGCCTGGGACTCGGCATCCTGCACCGAGTAAAGCGCATCCTGCAGATCGAGCAGATGGTCCAGCGTGATGGTGCCGTGTTCGTACTGAAGGCGTCCGAGCCGCTCGGTGTCGGACGCGCTCGCAAGCGCGCGCTCGAACCGATCGCGGGACTCAGCTGCCAGGACAGCGCCAGCGATGGACGAGTCCACTTCAGCCACCGCGCGCACGAGCACGCTGCGCCAGGCGTTGAAGGCCAGTTCCGCCTGCGCGCGTGATGCCGCGATCTGCGCATCGAGGCGACCTGCCGTGAAGACCGGCATCATGAGCGATGGCCCGAACGAGTATGCACGGTTGGACCAGTCACCCAGCCCGGAGAAGTCGGTCGCCGAGATGTAGAAGTTTCCGCTCAGCGTGAGTGTGGGCCACTTCGCTGCCTCGGCCGCGCCGATCCGCGACACCGCCGCCGAGTAACGCTCAGCGGCCGCGCGCAAGTCGGGGCGTCGTTCGAGGAGCGTGGCGGGAATGCCCGCGTCGATCGCGACCGGCGCCGCTGGAATCGAACCCGCTCCAAGTTCCTTGGACACCTCATCCACCGAGGTGCCGCAGAGTTGCGCCAACTCGCCCAGCGCCTGCGCGCGCGACGAACGAAGTCCAGGCAGCTTGGCCGCCTCGGCTTCAAGGTCCGCCGTCGCGCGGTTGAGCTCAAGTTGCGTGGCGGTGCCGGCTTCGAATCGGCGAGCGGCGAGATCGAGCGTCTGTAGTCTGGCCGACACGCTCGACTCAAGTGCAGCCATGCGGGCCTCGAGCGTGCGCACCTCCATGTAGGTCGTCGCCACGCCCGCGCGAACCGACACGATCGCCGAACGAAGGTCATCGACGCCCGCTCGGAGATCCTGATTGGCAGCGTCGATCAATCGCCGGACCCTGCCCCAGAGATCGATCTCCCAACTCCCCATCGCCAGACCGTACGCCCACACCGAGTACGGAGAGGTGTCCACGCCCTGTGCCGCGAGCTGCGAGAAGTTCTGCTTGATTCGGTCGTAGTTCGCGCCCGCCGCGATGTCGGGCCAGAGGTCCGACTCGGCCACACCGAGCTGGGCTTGCGCGATGCGCACGCGCGACAACGCCTGCCCAAGGTCGGCGTTCGAGCGGTCAGCCCGCGCGATCAACCGATCGAGCGCAGGATCGCCGAAGCGTGTCCACCACGCCACGAGTTCTTCGTTGCCCTGAGCATCAGCAAGGGCACGCGCAACGGCGGCTTCCTCGGCCGTCAACTCTGACGACTCCCAAGACTCGCGCGCCGAGAGTCCGGCGTCCGTCGCGGCAAGCTTTGGTGCATCCGGGCCAAGCACGCAGCCCACCAAGCACGCACAGGACGCAACGATCAGGAGCGGGCGCGATGGTCGCATGAAGAGACAAATCCTACCGTTCCGTGATGCACGCTTCTCGGGATCGGTAGCCTGCGGTCATGCTGCCGCGCGCCGTCATCGCCGCACTCCTTGCGGGCTCTGCCGCGTTGATGGCAGCGACGGATCAGGCCAGACAATCCCCGCCGCCATCATCAGCTGCGGGAGACAGCGCCGGCGCATCGTCGGAAACACCGCCGCTGCCACGGCCGGCCTTGCATTCCGAGGAGGCGCTCGATCTTCCGGGACTGCACAATCTGGTCGCGTTTCACGAAGAAGTCTGGTCGGGATCCGCGCCCGCGGGCGATGCGGGCTTTGACTCGCTGAAGTCGTTGGGCGTGCAGACGATCCTCTCCGTCGATGGGGCCCTGCCCGACCTGGATCGTGCTCGAGCGCGCGGCATGCGATATGTGCACCTGCCGATCGGCTACGACGGATTCGAACAAGCGCGCAAACTCCAACTGACTCGCGCGGTGCGGGACCTTCCCCGCCCGATCTACATCCACTGCCACCATGGCAAACATCGCAGCGCGGGGGCCGCGGCGGCGATTGCTGTGTCGCTCGGTTGGCTCACGCCAGACGAAGCCGCCGCGCGAATGAAGGTGTCCGGCACCGCGCCGGGGTATGCGGGCCTGTGGCGGTGCGCGGCGGAGTCCGCACCCATCGCGGCGGCGCTGATCGACGCCACCCCCGCCGACTTCCCAGAGCGCACGATGCCCGGATCGCTCGTCGCAGCGATGGTCGAGATCGATCAGGTGCACGACCGACTCATGTTGTCGAAGAAGTCAGGCTGGATCGCGCCGCCGGAGCATCCTGATCTTGCGCCGCTCGCGGATGCCGGACGGCTCGCCGATCTCTACCGGCTGCTCGACGATGAGGATCGCCTGAGCGAAGTCCCTGCATCGCAGCGCGATGTCGTTCGCGAGTGGTTTGTGCGCGAGGGGCGAACCGCCGCGCACCTTGAGACCTTGATCGAGTCGATGGACCGGCCGGGTCAGGACACTGATCAGGCGCGAGAACGCGCCAGCGCCGCCCTGGCCACGCTGAGTTCAGACTGCCTCGACTGCCACCGTCGGCACCGGGACTAGGTCCGGTAAAAACAGACTCTCGATCAAGTCTCGGCCAGCCGTAGGCAAGAGGCGGCTGGCTGGAGTCGGCGCGCCGAGGACCTCGGAAAGAGCCTCTGTGGTCGCTTGCTCAAGTCCAATCGAGGTGTATTGTTCCGCGCGGGAGTTTCGGAAAAGGGTGTGGCGTGCACAGGTCACGCTTGAATCGAGGCACCCTTGCGTACCGTCGCTCTTGTCGCATTTGCCCTGTGCTCGTCGTCGGCCTTCGCAGGCGTGGCGGATGGGCCGTTCACCTACATCAACACGGATGCCGCGGCCCTGAGCGCTGCGGGGTTTGCGAATCTGACGCCGGACGGACCGTTGCAGTCTGCACCCACAGGAACCTGCGCTGGGTGCTACACGATGCCCACGATCTATGGCCCCCTGCAGCCTAGATCCTTCTTCCAGTTCGAGGTCGTCGGCGGCATGCCCACGGTGAACGATGGTGCGTACGCCGTCATGAGGTTCAACTTCACCGATCCAAACTTCGGAGTCAACGAGTTCATCAACATCGTGAACAACTCGTCAGCTCAGGCCTTCGGCATTGGTTACAACCCCAACCCAACCTGCTCGTTCCAAGACTTCCTTGATCCGAGTCTCTTCAATTCGACGAACACGGTCATTTTCCGCTGGGACGCTTCGCCGGGTCAAAGCCTCTTCACGTTCGGCTTTGACTTCACCAGCGGCGGCTACACGACGATGTTTCCTGGCATGACGGTCCTGAGCGCGAGCGCGCTCCCTGCTCCAGGCGCGATGGCCATGCTCGGTGCCGCAGGACTGATGGGAAGCCGGCGTCGACGCTGAGGTCTTCGTGATCCGATCCATCCACCAGCCGTGTGTGTGGCTGGGCGCGGCTGCCGCCCTGGTGATCGGTGGAATCACGCACGCTGATGGCCCCACGCTCGTCCGCATGAGCGCGCCGCTGACGGACTCGGCGTTTGGCCAGTCTCTTGCCGCGCGATCGACAGCTGGTGGCTGCGATGTCTTGGTCGCCGCCCCGTCTGCCAACGGTGCCCGAGGGATCGTCGAGCTGTTCTCGCTCAAGGGCGGTCAGTCGACTCGCACGGCGACCCTGCAACCGAGCGACCTTCTGGCGAATGAGAAGTTCGGATTCGCTGTGGCGATCTCGGACACCACGATCGCAGCAGGAAGTCCGTTCGGAACCGGGGCCCGCGGCAAGGTCAGAGTCTTCGCCCGCTCCACCAGCGGCGTCGGACCTGCGGTCGTCATCGAGTCGCCTGATGCGGCACTCAACGATGCATTCGGCCACGCGGTGGCCACCCTTGGCGACTGGCTCGCTGTGGGCGAACCGCTCGACGACTCCGCTGGCTCGGCCCTCGATCGCGGCGCGGTGCATCTGTTTCGACAGGGCACCGACGGATCGTGGTCGGTGCATGCGCGCATCGTCGCGCCTGATGCTGTCGCTGGCGACACCTTCGGATACACGCTTGCGATGGATGCGTCGACGCTCGTCATCGCATCGCGATACGCCGATGTCGGTGCGCTGCAACAGGCGGGCGCGGTGTGGACGGTCGCACTCGGTCAGGACGGATCGGTTGGACCGACCGTACGAGTTCAGGCTCCGGATCCCGGTGCGTACGAGTGGTTCGGTGCCAGCGTTGCGATCGAAGGCAACACGCTCGTCGTCGGCGCGTGCCGGGACACGATCAGCGCAGAGGCCTCTGAACAAGGCACGGTCCGTGTCTTCGATCGCGATGGATCGGGCTGGATTCAATCCACGATGCTCGTCAGCCCCGGCGCAGCAACGCAAGATCGATTCGGCAACTCGGTCGCCGTCAACGCGGGACGGATTCTGGTGGGCGCTGACGGCCAAGATCCACAGGGCGTGTCGCTCGCCGGGATGATGCATCTCTTCCGGCTGGGCGCCGCGTGGACGCACGATCGTGCGTTCGAACTCCCCAACCCCGGCGTGAACCAGAATCTCGGCATCGCTTGCGCCATGACAGGCAGTCTCGTGCTTGGTGGCGCACCGCGTCACACGCCAACGGGTGGTCTCCTTCGCGAGGGCGCCGTTGGAGTGTGGTCACTGGCCCAACCATGCGCTGCTGATCTTGACGGAAATGGTGCCGTCAGTGGCGCGGATCTTGGACTGCTGCTGACACTCTGGAACTCCGTCGGCAGCGCGGATCTCAATGGAGATGGAATCGTGGATGCGGCCGACCTCGGCGCCCTGCTCGCAGCATGGGGCCCGTGCGGCCCTTGATGGACAGCGACAGAACCGCTCGTGCGCCGGGTCCGTTAGAACCGCCAGACCGCGCGAACACCGCCGACGAGGACGGGGTCGTCCACGAGTTCGCTTGCACTGGGCGCGAGCAGCTGCGCGTCGAGCGTCAATTGCAGGCTGCCGTTGACTTGAAATCGGTAGTACGCCTCGGTGAGCCACTGCGTTTGGACATCGGTGCCGACCGGTTCGGTGCGCGCGATCGCTAGTCCGAAGCCATCACCGCGGCGCTCGAAGCAGTCGTCGATCGTCAGACCAAGCGCGAGTTCGTGCGTGGCACCGCTGGCCACATCCGCATCCGCCTGCGACCACTGGAACCATGCGCCCATTTGCGGTAGCGGGAGCATCTGCGCCGTCACCGCTTGGCAGGTTCCCCACGCTCCGTCCACGCCTTGTTCCACACTCGTCGCATTCGCATCGGTTCCGCACCACGCCCAACTCACGCGGCAAGGACGACCGTCGAACTCAGCGAGCAGACCAACTTCGCCAGCGACGGCATAGCCATCACCCAGCGAAAGATCGAGCCACGCGTCGTTCACTCCAGCGGCGCTCACCGCATAGCCCGACAGAAAGAGCCAGTCCGTGGGAATGGCAATCGTGCCCACGCCCTCGCACTTGTCCTGGAACGTCACCGGCCATGTCGAGTTGCCATCGAAGGGCTGCGCCAGAAACTGGCGCGATTCGTCATTGGCGAAGATGTTGTCGGCGACATAGTCGCTTGGATTGAGCTTGCCGATCGACACCATCCAACGATCGTTGAAGAAGCTCTGCGACCACGCCAGGCGGACGAGTTGGTTGTCAAAGGTCGATTGCACTTCGTCCAGAGCCGACGCTGCGCCGACCGAAGCCGACATCGATGCACCGCCGGGCATCGTGGCGTTTGAGCGAATCTGAAAGGTGAGCCGACCCATGCCAACGCCCGGGTCACGGAAGACCAGAAGATCGCTGCGCAGATTCAATCGTGACACGCCCACGGTCGATCGCGCGCCAGCGAGCGTGTCGGTCGCCGCCTGCAGAACGAGCGCTTCGTAGAGGTCCGTCCGCAGCCCCCACTCGTCCTGCGCGTAGAGCAAACCGCGACGCATCGGATCGACGACGAAGCCGAGCGGATCGGCCATGAATCCAGTGGCCCCTGGTTGCGCGATCACCCCGGGCTGCGGTGCAGCCCAATCGAAGTGGCTTCGAGGCGAACCTGTCCGCGCCAGCGGCATGATGCCCGGCATGATGTCGAAGCCCAGAAGCGACCGGGACTTGTTCATCCATGCCATGTCGTCGCCGCGCGACGAGAAGCGATTGAAGTCGTGCAGGTCATGCAGCACGAAGACGTTGCCGCCATCGGACCACGCGCGATGGACATGATGCGTGATCGCCAGCGCAGCGATGCCCAACGCCACGATCTCGCGGCTGGGTCCGGTCCAAGGGCGCTTCGGCCGTGGTGCCATCGAGCACCATGACTACCGCACACTCATGCCGAGCGCTCTGACCGATCGGCAGCAGCGCTCGTGCGCGCGTGATCCGCCGCGAGGGCGTCCCACGAGCCATCGAAGGCGAACGCGTAGTTCTTCCAACGACCGATCGACGATGCGTTGATGGGCCGTCGCACCTGCTCATGGCTGAGGGTGAAGACGGCGCGACGATTCTCTTGCGGATCCAGCACAGCCGCGTCGATCTGGAGCCCAAGCAGACTCAAACACCGTGCAGCGTGGCCTGCGGGATCGCTCACCAGTCGTTCATACACGATGGACTCGTGCTTGAAACCACCAGCCGCGAGTGCCGTCGGCAACAGCGCCCGCTCCAACTCGACCACGCGGCGGATCGATCCGAGCGACGCCGTCCACCCATCGTTGATCGGGTGGAAGTACGAGAGCAGAATGCTGATCGCCATGTCGCGCGGGTCGCGCTGCAGATGGATGAACCGCGCACCAGGCAGAGCGCACGCGAGCGCAGGGATCCACCGCCACGCGCGCAGTGTCTTGTCGAAGCACCACGGCGCGCCGGGCCGCGCAAGGCGGCGAGCACCGCGCACATAGCGATCGCGGATTGGACGCACGACCTCGGCACGAAGCATGCCCAGGCCACGCGGCCACTGCCCCGTCGATTGCAGGTCGAACCCCAGCCGATCCACGCCGTCGTACTCGCCGATTCCGCTGATGGATGGATGCCGATCAAGCATCTGTTCGAGCAGCGTGGTGCCGGATCGCGGCAGCCCCGCGACCAGACAGATCCCTTCGACGGGTTCCACGCGCGACGCTGGGAAGCGCTCGCCGCGTGACACCGCCTGCGCGACCCGACCCGTCTCCAGCAGCACTCCATCGAGATCAAAGGGAGCCGTCGTGTCGGCGTGGATGGCGAGCGCAAGGTCGTACGCCTCGCGGTAGCGACCGAGCCGATCAAGCAGCCCCACCGCTTCGAACCCAGCTGCTCGACGGATCTGCGGTCCATTCGAGGGCACCGCGAGTGCGCGCAAGGCGTCGACCGCCGCAGCCGGATCGTGTCGACCAAGCACGCGCGCGTGCAACAACGCGGCCCGGGGATCGTGCGCCCACGCTGGTCCTGCCGAAGCGAGCCACGACTTCAAGTCATCGTGACGATGCGCGAACCAGAAGAGCTCACCAAGCGCGACGCTCGCCTCAACAGCCTGCAGGGATCGCCCGGTCGCCACGAAGCGCAGGCGATCAGCGGCCTGATCGGTGCGCCCCAGCCGCTGGTGCACGATCCCACGGAGCAACGCGACCTGCGGATCGGCAGCTGCGAACGCATCAAGACGCTCGAGCGCCTCGTCAGCTTCGGCAATCCAGCCCAGATGCAGCCTTGCGCGAGCCACGCCGAGCCACGCCTGCAGCATGCGAGGATTCTTCGCGGCGAGCGGCTCCGCGACCGACAACGCATCGATCGCGCGCCCCTCGCGGAGCAGACGGTCGATCGCGGCGACGGGAGTTTCGAGCGCCACGGGCTCAGGCCAGCGCGGGGACTGCTTGGCCATTCAGAATTGCATTCAGCGTCTGACTTGGTCGCAGTGCCGCATCAGCCTTGGCCGCGTCGGGGTGGAAGTAGCCACCGATGTCGACGGGCGCGCCTTGCACGGCGTTGAGTTCGCCCACGATCGTGGCTTCATTCGCCGTGAGATCTGCAGCCAGTCCCGAGAACGCCTTGGCGAGCGCGGGATCAGTGGTCTGCTTCGCCAGAGCCTGTGCCCAGTACAGCGCGACGTAGAAGTGACTTCCACGATTGTCCAGGTCACCGACCTTGCGCTGCGGAGCCTTGTTGTTGACCAGGTACTGACCGACGGCCCAGTCCATCGCTTCGGCCATCGCCTTCGCGCGCGTGCTGCCCGTGACGAGCGCCATGTGTTCCAAGCTCGCGCCGAGCGCCATGAATTCGCCCAGCGAATCCCAGCGCAGGCTGTTCTCTTGCAGGAACTGTTGGAGATGGCGCGGCGCGGTGCCGCCGGCGCCCGTCTCGAACAAACCGCCGCCGGCCATCAGCGGCACGATCGACAGCATCTTCGCGCTTGTGCCCAGCTCAAGGATCGGGAAGAGGTCCGTCAGATAGTCGCGCAGGACATTGCCGGTGCAGCTGATCGTGTCGAGCCCCTGCCGGATGCGCTTGAGGCTGAACGCGCACGCCGACTTGGGATCGAGCGTGTGGAGCTCCAAGCCCTTGGTGTCGTGCAGCTGCAGGTACACCTGCACCTTGCGGATGAGTTCGGCATCGTGCGGACGCTTGGCATCGAGCCAGAAGACCGCAGGCAATCCGCTCGCGCGAGCGCGCGTGACCGCGAGCTTGACCCAGTCCTTGATTGAGGCATCGGTCGTCACGCAGGCGCGCCAGATGTCGCCGGCTTCGACGCTGTGCTCCATGAGCACGGTGCCCGACGCATCGACCACACGCATGGTGCCATCCGACTTCAGTTCAAAGGTCTTGTCGTGGCTGCCGTACTCCTCGGCCTTCTGCGCCATCAAGCCAACATTGGGCACGCTGCCCATCGTCTTGGGGTCGTATGCACCGTGCGCCTTGCAGTCCTCGAAGACCGCCTCGTACACACCCGCGTACGCGCGGTCCGGGATCACGCACTTGGCATCTTGCGTCTTGCCCTGCGCATTCCACATGCGGCCGCCTTCGCGGATCATCGCGGGCATGCTCGCGTCGATGATGACATCGCTCGGCACATGCAGGTTGGTGATGCCCTTGTCCGAGTCGACCATCGCGATCGCCGGTCCACCCTCGAACACCGCCTTGATGTCGGCCTCGATCGCGGTGCGATCCGCATCCGGAAGCGTGGCGATCTTGGCGACCAAGTCACCGAAGCCGTTGTTCACGTCGACCCCCGCCTTGGCGAGGAGAGCCGCGTGCTTGGCGAAGACCGGTTCGAAGAACGCCTTCACGGCGTGACCGAAGATGATCGGGTCGGAGACCTTCATCATCGTCGCCTTCAAGTGGATGCTGAAGAGCGAGCCGTTCGCCCGCGCATCGGCGACCTGCTCCTTCAAGAAGCGGACCAGCGCGGCCTTGCTCAGGAAGGTGCCATCGATGATGTCGCCGGCACCGAGCTTGATGCCGTCCTTCATGACCTTGGTCGAACCATCAGCACCCACGAACTCGATGCGAGCGGTCGTGGCCGCAGGCACAGTGACCGATCGTTCGTTGCCGAAGAAGTCACCGTCAGACATGCTGGCGACATGTGCCTTGCTGTCGGCGCTCCACGCGCCCATCTTGTGCGGGTTGGCTCGGGCGTAGTCCTTCACACTGCGCGGCGCGCGGCGGTCGCTGTTGCCTTCACGGATCACCGGATTGACGGCGCTACCCTTGATGCGGTCGTAACGCGTCTTCGCGTCCTTCTGTGCATCGGTCGTTGGCGCATCGACATAGTCCGGCAGCGCGTAGCCCTGGCCCTGCAGTTCCTTGATCGCTGCCTTCAACTGCGGCACGCTCGCGGAGATGTTGGGCAGCTTGATCAGGTTCGCTTCGGGCGTCAGGCAGGTCTTGCCGAGTTCGGCCAGGTCATCAGCCTGCCGCTGCTCAGGACGCAGCGACTCTGGGAACGCCGCGATGATGCGACCAGCGAGCGAGATGTCCTTCACCACCACCTTGAGTCCGGCCTTCTGCGCGAAGGTCGTGACGATGGGCAGGAACGAGTAGGTCGCCAGCATGGGCGCTTCGTCGGTGTAGGTCCAGATGATGGTGTTGGCGTTCATGGGTGGTCCTTCTCAGGTGCGCGATCCGCACCGGGCCACGGAGTGTACGAGGACCGAGGTTGTCCCGGCCTCGCGAAGAACGCATGTCGTGCGCCAGCGCGCCGATTCGTCGCGGCATGGGATGCCAAATCGTGCTCAAATGAGCCCATGAATCCTGCAACTGCTTCCGCCTTCAAGGGACTCCACGCCGCCGCCCTCGCTCCCGCGGCTCTTGATCTCAAGACCAAGGAACTCATCGCCATCGCGTGCGGCGTCAGCCGACTTTGCGACGGATGCATCGTGCACCACACCAGGGCTGCCAAGGCTGCGGGCGCCACGCTTGCTGAGATCCAAGACACGCTCGATGTCTGCGTGCTCATGGGCGGCGGACCCGCCACCATCTACGGCAAGAAGGCGA
>VGXL01000041.1 GCA_016873315.1 Phycisphaerae bacterium
CTCCGATCATGTTCGCCTTTGGCAGTGTCGGTGTGCGGCAACCTTGGCGTTCCCCCTTGAGCGGCAATGCGCCGCGATGGAGCCTCAGATGATGTTGACCACTGCCCGTGTCGCTGCCACGGTCCTTGCGTTCGGCCTGGCCATGCCGTGCCTTGCGCAGGACGGCGCACCCGATCCCAACGCCCCCATGGCCGATCCGCTCGGCGCGCTCGCCGGACAGATGCCGGCCACCAACGCGTCCGGCTTCAACGACACCCAGAAGGATGCCGCCTCGGTCGCCAAGGGCCAGGCTGCGTTCGACGCGATGGTGAAGGCCTTCCGTGATGCGCCGTGGGTGACCGACACCTTCTCGTACACCGTGAAGACGCCGATGGGTGAGCAGAAGGATTCGTTCGATCTGGTGGTCGGCCCCGAGGGCAACCTGCAGATCAAGAACGAGCAGATGGAGTTCTACGCCGTCGACGGCAAGCTCAACATGGTCGTTCCGTCCAATGCGAAGAAGTACCTGTCGCAGCCGATCGATGGTTCCGTGGCCAAGACGCTGTCGAGCATGGGCCTTGAACTGCCGATGCCGCACATCAAGATTCGCGACACATCAGTTCCTCCGATCAGCGCGATGAAGCTCATGGTGCTCGCGGAGCCCAAGGTCGCTGGCTTCCGCTCGAGCGAAGCCGGCAACGAGATTCTGTTCACCGACGAGCGTGGCGATGTAGTCGTGGTCACGGATGCCAAGACCAACCTGCCGTCGGCGATGAAGCTTGTCTTCTCGCCCGAGGGCGCCCCTCCGGGCATCACGATGGGCATCGACTTCGCCATGGCTCCCAAGTCGGTCGAAACCGGCACCATTTCGTTCAGCGCAGGCGATCGAAAGGCCGTGACCAGCATGGCCGAACTCGAAACGCTCGTCGGCACCGGCGACATCGCACCAGCGTTCTCGCTCAAGGACTTCGACGGCAAGTCGGTCGAGTTGGCGTCCTTCAAGGGGCGCGTGGTCGTGATCGACTTCTGGGCGACCTGGTGTGGCCCGTGCCGCAAGGGACTGCCGCTGCTGGACAAGGTCGCCAAGTGGGTGGCCGAGAAGCAGCTCCCTGTGACGGTGCTCGGCATCAACACATGGGAAGAGCAGGTCCCTGAAGAGGCTGAGGACGCTGTCCTCACCAAGGTGAAGGAGTTCTGGACGAAGCAGGCCTTCTCCTTCCCGGCGCTTCGGGACCAGAACGGCGCGTACATCAAGCAGTACGGATTCACCGGCATTCCGGCGACGGTCGTGATCGGACCGGACGGCACCGTTGCGAAGATCCACTCGGGCTTCGCGCCGACGCTCGATGCCGATCTGCAGAAGGAGATCGAGTCGCTGCTCGCCAAGAAGTGAGCGCATCGATCGCACATCGAACGCGGGCGGTCTAGACTTCGGTCTGGATCGCCCGCTGTCGTTGGAGGAACACCATGCTTGCCGCCGTTGTCGCGTCGCTCGTGATCGTGATTGCACCGCCCGCCATGAATGCGGACGGCTGGGATGCGGCGGCCCGCACTGCGGAGTCGATCGCTGCGGCCACCAAGGCGATCGAGCGGGCTGAAGCGGCGTGCCGCGCGCTCCCCGATGCGATCATCACCGAGACGACTGCGGCGCAGCAGGGCAGCGACACCGTGCGCTGGGAGTCGCGCGAAGCGGCGCGCGCTTGGTCGTTTCGCGCCGGACGGGGCATCGAGATCGTGGGTGTCGATGACAGCGCCTTCGTGACCGTTGATGCTCTGCCGGGACAGATGGCGCTCGTCGACTGTGCGCATGGGTGCCGCGAGACCTTCGCAGCCGCGGGTGTCATGCTGCCGGTGCTGGCTTCCGTGCGACTTGGGAGCTCGCTCGCCGAATCGGCCTGGATCGACCAAGCGCCCGCAGCGGTCGTGGCTGGATCGCGCACGACCGAAAGTGGAATCGAGGTCCTGCTCATCGATGCCACAGCCGGCGGAGATGTCATGATCCACATCGATCGAGCGACGGGGCTGCCGACCCGCATCCGCGTGGCGCACAAACTTCCACAGGAGTTCAGTCATCCTGCGCTGACGGGGTCGCCGGTCCTTGAGTGGTCGTGGACCGTCAAGGTCCGACCGACGGACGCCGAGCCAGTCGCCATCAGCAAGCCCAGTGGCGCCATGACGGCCTCGCTCCAAGTGCTGCTGGACCAACTCGACCCTGCTCCGCGGCGCGTTCCGGTCCAGGCGGCTCCATCGCCGTGAATCGCGTCCCGGCGTCGCTCACGATCCAAGGAGCGCCCGCTCCTGATGTGGAACTGCTCGCGCTGCTCGCTGGCCAAGTCTCTGGCATCGAGGTGCTCACCTCGCGCCATGATTGTCTGCTCTACGCAACGGACGCGAGTATCTACCAGGTCGAACCTCTTGGCGTGGTGCTGCCGCGGACGCCTGAAGCTGGTGCCGAAGCCGCACGGTGGCTGGTGGAACGGGGGGTTCCAGTGCTGCCTCGTGGTGGCGGAACTGCGTTGGCTGGACAGACGGTCAATCGTGCGGTCGTCATCGATTTCAGCAAGCATTGCCGCGGAATCGAGTCCATCGATGCGTCGGCCCGTCGTGCGATCGTGCAGCCGGGTGTCGTGCTCGACCAACTCAATACGGCGCTCGCCCCACACGGGCTCATGTTCGGTCCAGATGTCGCGACATCGAGTCACGCCACCATCGGCGGCATGGTCGGCAACAACTCCGCAGGGGCCAACAGCATCCTCTACGGCCGGACCGTCGAAAACCTGGTCGCGCTGCAGGTCGCGCTGCCTGATGGTCGTGTGACATGGCTGCGCGAAGGCGGAGCGGTCGATGACCCGATCCAAGCGGATCTTGCTGCGCGCTTGTGGACGATCATCGAGCCGATTGCGTCCATCGTCGACGCGCGCACGCCCACGATCCTGCGGCATGTCGATGGCTACAACCTCGACCTCTTCCTGAAGCAGGTTCGTGCGAGCACACACGGCACCTTTGATCGCGTGAACCTAGCGCACATCGTGTGCGGTGCAGAGGGAACGCTGTGCACCGTGCTGCGCGCTGAACTGTCGCTCGTTCCGCGGCCGGCCCACCGTGGACTGGCGATTCTTTCTTTCGCGTCGATCGATGATGCCCTCGCGAGCCTTGGCACGCTGTTGGCGACCGGCCCATCGGCCGTCGAACTGGTCGATGACGTCATCATCACGATGGCCCTGCGCAACCGCGAGTACGCGGACTATGTGCAGGTGATGCCACAACCGGCATCGGGCGAGCTCGGCGCTGTGCTCTATGTGCAGTACTTCGGGGACGATCCGAGTTCGGTTCGTGCCCGCTGCGATGCGGTGGCGGGCCTCGTTCCCAACGCCGCGCATCGGACCTGCGTCGATGCAGCATCGATGGAGCAGGCGTGGAGGTTGCGAAAGGCCGGCGAGCCGCTCCTGCACGGCGTTCCGGGAGCGCGCAAGCCGGTCACCTTCGTCGAAGACACGGCCGTCGATCCCTCGCGGCTGCCTGAGTTCGTGAAGGAGTTCAGGGCGATCGTCGAAGGGCACGGCACGACCGCGTCATACTACGCCCACGCCTCGGTCGGGTGCCTTCACATCAGGCCGTTGCTCGCTCTGCATGACGAACACGACCTTGCGGTGATGCGTGCTCTCGCTGTGGAGGTCGCCGAACTCGTGGCGCGACACCACGGAGCGCTCAGCGGGGAGCATGGCGACGGCCGCGTGCGGACGCCGTTGCTCAGGATCGTCCTTGGCGACGAGTTGTGCGCCGCGATGGGCTCGGTGAAGGCCGTCTTTGATCCGGACGGCCTGATGAACCCAGGCAATCTCGTCGCGAACGACGATCCCGCGCGGATGACTGAGCATCTTCGCGTGCGTCCTCATGGTGCATTCGTCGCGGTCGAGCCCAGACCGACTTTCTTTCGCTTTGCGGCGGAAGAGGGGCTTGAGCATGCGGCGTCGCAATGCAATGGCGCCGGGATCTGCCGTCGCATCGCGCCCGGCGGAACGATGTGCCCGTCGTACCGCGTCTTGTTGGACGAACGCCACACCACGCGTGGACGAGGCAATGCGCTTCGATTGGCGATCACCGGCCAACTGCGTGACGGACGCGCCGCATGGTCGGACCCTGCGACGCAGGAAACGCTTTCGCTCTGTCTCTCGTGCAAGGCATGCGCGAGCGAGTGCCCGAGCAATGTCGATCTGGCCAAGATCAAGGCCGAGTACACCGCGCAGGGCTTCGCTGAACAAGGGGGCATTCCGTGGCGCGTACGGCTCCGCGGCCGCGTGCGCGGAGTGCAGCGACTCGGCAGCCGCTTGGCTCCGCTCGCCAACGCTCTAGCGGCCATCACGCCGATCCGGCAGTTGATGCAGTCTGCGCTTGGACTCTCCACCGATCGGCCGCTCCCGCGGTTTGGCAAGGACGCTGCGGTCCGGGTGCGCGATCTGCAGCAGCCGACTGGTGCGCCGACAGTTCTGCTGTTTGGGGACTGCTTCACGCAGTACGGCGAGAGCGATGTGGCGATGGATGCGGTCGTCGTGCTCAACGCCTTCGGCTATCGAGTGGCCTTCGCCGATGCTGGGTGCTGCGCCCGGTCGCTCATTTCGACGGGCATGCTCGCCGAAGCGCTCACGACGGTGCCGCGCACTGCGCGCGCTCTGTGCCAGGCGATCGAGCGCGAACGCGCCGTCGCGGTCCTGATGCTCGAACCGTCGTGCATGAGTGCGGTCGTCGACGATTGGCAGGATCTGTCGTTGCCGACGAGCGCGAGCGCCGATGCTCGCACCGTCGCGGGGCTTGTCGATTCCGTCGAAGGATTCCTCGAGCGCCGATGGAACGAGCATCCTCAGCGACCCACGCCTGCGCGGGGCGTTGACGAAGCGATCGCGGTGCATCTGCATTGCCACCAGAAGGCGCTCTGGGGCGGCGGCTCAACGATGGCGCTTCTGCGGCGTTTCTATCCACGCGCTGAGCAACTCGCGACGGGCTGCTGCGGCATGGCAGGGGCCTTTGGCTACGACGCGGCGACGGCTGAACTCTCGGTCCGAATCGGCCAGCAGGACCTGATACCGGCCGTGGCCGCTCGGCCAGCGCACATGTTCTGCGCCCCTGGGACGAGCTGTCGCCATCAGGTGCACGATCTCGCTGCCCGATCAGCGTTTCATCCCATCAGCCTCGTGCGTCGGGCGTTGCGCTAGGATCGCCCTATGGCTTCCGAAGGATCCGACGCACTTGACCTGGGCCTTGACCCGTCCGCCGCCGGGGTGGACCTTGCGGCGGGCAGGGTGCTCATCGTCGACGACAACCAGCAGAATCTGGAGTTGATCCAGGCGTACATGGAGTCGCTTCCGTGCCGCCTAGAGGTCGCGTACGACGGCGCCGAAGCCATGGCAGCCATCGCCCGCGATCAGCCGGACCTGGTGCTGCTCGATGTCATGATGCCGCGCATGTCCGGTTTCGAGGTCTGCCAGAAGCTCAAGGGCAACCCCTCGACGCGCGACATCGTCGTGATCATGGTCACCGCGCTTCACGAAGTCTCAGACATGGAGCGCGCGGTCGAGTGCGGCTGCGACGACTTCGTGAGTAAGCCCGTGAACAAGGTCGAACTCTTGGCCCGCGTGAAGGGGCTCTTGGCGCTTCGACTCCTGAAGAAGCGTCTGGCCGAGTACATGCGCGACCAGCGCTGATGCCCCGAACGACTCTGCGCCAGAAGCGCTGATGCTCAACATGAACGCGGCCCGCCGAAGTGGCGGGCCGTGTTGCTTGGTCGGTTGTTGGCGTCGTTCAGGCGGCGATGCGCATCACCACTGGCGGGGTGTCGCCTTCACGGAGCCAAACGCTGTCGGCGCCGCGAGGCATGCACGCGTGGTGCAGGTGATCGAGATAACGCCGCAGGTCGTCGGTGTCGAAGAGCTCGAGCCAGTCGCGTCCGGCGCTCGGGTTCAGGTCGGTGATCTCGTCGATGAGGTGATCCTTGTCGAGCATGGTGCCTCCTGTGGGGTGCAGGATGCATCGGCCGCGCAAAACGGCAGCGTTGAAAAAACGACGCGATGCGCAGGGAATTCCGGACAACCGCGCCGATCGATGGGTGCACGCTGGTGCGCACCCACTACAGGTTGTGGTCAGCCGTTGGCTGCCTCAGGATGACTGGTGGCTGGCATCACATCTCGGTAGCGGTAGAACCGGCTGGCGACCATGAAGACGACCGTCGCGCCGAGCATGAGGGCCGTGAAGAACCAGTAGTAGCTCGCGCCGACGAGCGTGCTGTTGCCATCCGCATCCTGCGTGAAGCGGTTGACCAAGGCGGTCAGCACATTGCCGGCGGAGACCGACAGCAGCCACAGGCTCATCACGATCGACTTCATCGACGCTGGCGCCTGGGTGTAGCTGAACTCAAGACCCGTGATCGAGACCATGACCTCGGCTGCGGTGAGGATGAGGTAGGCCAGGAGCTGCCAGGCGATGCTTGGCCACTGCGCCTCGAGCCGGGAACCATCCGAGGCGATCGCGATCCCGCCAAGCGAGAGCGTGTCCGCCACCTTGGCGTCGCGGTCGGGACCGGCTGCCGTGGCGATCAGGGCGTCGAGTTCCGCAGCTGGCGCATTGCGCTCAACCGATCGCAGGGCGCTGGCCGTCTTGGCCAGGTCGATGCCGTTGGCTGCAACGATCGGCGTGAGCTTGGCGCGGAAGGCCGTCTGCTCGTCGTCGATCAGGCGCTGGGCGTGGGCCGAGATGGCGAACGCCGCGACCGTCAACGCAAAGCCAATCCCGATCTTGCGCAGTGGCGTCAGCCTGATCACCTTGCCCATCGCCGGATAGATGAAGTACGCGAAGAGCGGGACATAGATCAGGATCAGCAGGGGGTTGACTGCCTGGACCTGACTCTCGAGCCACTGGATGCCAAGGAAGTTGCAGTCCATCTGGCCGGCCTGGAGCACCCACGCGCTTCCGGTCTGGTCGTAGAGCGACCAGAACACGGCCACGAAGGCGTAGACCATCACCAGACGCAGGATCGCCGAACGACCCTCGGGTGCCTTGGCCTCTTTGAGGAACGCGAAGCCCTGCGGTGGCAGGTGCGCGTAGCGCTTTCGACCGAGCCAGAACACGAAGGTGGCGATCGCCATGAGGATGCCGGGAACACCGAACGCCCAGCCCGGCCCGTAGTGCTTGAGGAGCCACGGCGTGAGCAGCGTGCTGAAGAACGATCCGAAATTGATCGAGAAATAGAACCACCCGAAGACCCGGCTCATCAAGTGGCCGTTGCGGCGGCAGAACTGATCGCCCACATGGGCCGAAACGCATGGCTTGATCCCGCCCGAGCCGCACGCAATCAGGAAGAGACCCGCGATGAGCCAGCCGCGTGGATCAAGTGATGCCTGGAGCGCAGCGGACGGCAAGTCGATGCACGCCAGCGCCGCATGGCCCAGGCAGTACACCATCGACAGGATCATGATGGTCAGATACTTGCCCAGCAGCGCGTCCGCGATGAGCGCTCCCAACACCGGGAAGAAGTATGCACTCGCCACGAACCAGGCGACCCACTCGCGCGCCTCGGTGTCGGTCATGTAGTTGGGGGTGCCGGTCGCGCTGAGCATGTACTGCGTCATGAAGACCGCCAAGATGGTCTTCATGCCGTAGAAGCTGAATCGTTCGGCTGCCTCGTTCCCGATGATGAACGGGATCCCCGGCGGCATGCGGTCCGTGTCGAGTGGAGCGGTCCGGAAGGCGCCGGCAGCCGACGCGGGGCGATTCGACAGGTTCGTCATTCCCGCAGCGTAGCGGGATCAGTCATGCGCGTCTGATACGGCAAGCTCGATGTCGTGTCCAAGCCCCGTGCCAGCATCGACCCATTGGATCGCGCCAAGTGCGTTGGTCACGCGCTGCGTGGCCGCACGGCGAATGCGACGCGCCTGCGCCTCGTTGCGAACCACCGAAAACTTGCCGAGAAGTTCGGCAGGCGTGAGCCGATCGACGAATCCCTTGGTGTGCGCGATCAGGCGCAGGTCAGAGCCCTCGATGTCGAGCGACATGGAGCCGGACTCAGGGCTACCGTCGACCGAGGCGAATCCGCCGCCGCCATAGAGTCCTGCCTCGCCTTCGCTCAGGATCAGAAGTCGAAGGGAGATGTTGGTGCTGGTCGGGTCGATGGCCGTTCGACCCGGCATCGGATTCCAGAGGAATCCAACATGCAGGACCTGCCCGCTGACGGCCTCATCAGACTCGAGCCGGTCCGGATCGATGTCGGTCAACACAATGTGAGCCCCGGCGGCCTCGATGCTGAACGAGGTGGACACGGGTGACAGCGCAAGGACTTCATCAGCGCCGCCCCGACGCATGACCTCGATGGGCGCTGCGGTGCCGCAGCCTGTCGCCAGCAGAGCGATCAGCATGACCTGCTTCAGGCCACTCGTTCGGACTGAGTTCATCGTGCGGCTCCTGGAGTACGACCGAGGAATCCGAAGCGTGCGTCCGCCGGGCGGCGGATGAGTGTCGCGGGCTCGGGGATCTTCAGAGCTCCATAGGTGTCGCGTTCGACGATCTCGCGCAGGACAACGCGCTGGATCCGAGGCAGTGGCGTGGCGAGCGCAAACGAACCGAGACCGTACACCGCCTCCGCGGCGGCCTTGGGATTGGCGTAGGGCCAGCCAGACGCAAAGAGCACGCGGTCCGCCACGCCGTGCTGCACCGCGCTGAGCATGGCGTTGTAGAGCATCCAGGGTTGGCTCACGATGCCGCTCGTGTCGGTCCACGCGTTCTCAAAGGCGGTCAGCATGGCCACGCACTCATCGATCCACGGCCACCCCATGCCGCTGAAGATGACTTTGAGCCGCGGCAACTGGCGCATCGTGTCGGTCCACGCCGTCGGCCGATCATGGCCGATCGCGGCGTTTCGCGTGTAGGGCGCGGGTCGGCTGACGAACACCGGCAGGCCATCGGCCGCACACTGCTCGAACAGCCGCATGGCGGATGCGTCGGTGGGAAGGAACCCCTGCATCGCGGGGCTCACGCAGATTCCGAACAGCCCAAGATCCGTGCATCGCCGGAACTCGTCCCACGCATCGTCGCTGGTGGGATCGATGCCCGCAATGCCGACATAGCGCCCATTGCCTTGGCGCACGGCGTCGATCAAGGCATCGTTGGGGATGTTCGCACCGACGCGATCTGCACGGAATCCGTGGATGATGGCGCCGGCGAGCGGTTCCGTCGCGCGCTCCAAGGCAGCCGGCGAGGCGTCAATCGGCAGCGATCCGGACAGTCGTCGCACCGGCGCCGAGAGTTCGATGCCCAGGTTGTCTAGGCCGGGCCAAGTGCGCGTGTGCGCGTCGATGATCATCGCGGCGCGATTGTACGGATGGCCGCGTCCGCCTGCGCGGTGCCTGCAGCCGGATCCGACCGGCGCTGTGTGGCGCAACCAAGCGAGTCGATCAGGCTGCGGACCGTTCGGGCGATGCTGGCGCTGTCGATGCCGGCATCGGCCATCTGTTCTGCGCGCTCCCCGTGTCCGATCCATGCGTCAGGAAGTCCCATGCGCACGATGCGCGAGGTGTCCAGCCCAAGCTCATTGCACGCCTCGAGCACGCACGAGCCGAATCCGCCTCGGACCGAGTGGTCCTCGATGGTCACGATCGGCGTGCGTGCTTGGATCAGCCGACGCAAGAGACCAGCGTCGATGGGCTTGGCGAAGCGCGCGTCGTAGACGGCAACGCGGTACTCCGGCAGCATCGGGAGCGCATCGAGCGCATCGAGCGCCACCGTGCCGAAGGCAATGATCGCCACATCAGCGCCGACTGGCTCGACCAAGGGGCGAGCCACGCCGAGCTCGAAGGCCGGGCAGGGATCGCCGGACAGTCGAGTGTCGACATTGGCGCGCGGGTAACGCATGGCCGAGAGTCCCTGGTCGTACCCAGCCATGAACTCCAGTGCGGCCTTCAGGCTGGCTTCATCGATGGGCGCGAGCAGCGCGGCCTTGGGCAGCGTGGCGAGGAGCGAGATGTCGCAGAAGCCGTGATGCACCGCACCATCGCCACCGACGAGCCCAGCCCGGTCAAGGCACAGACGAACGGCAAGCCCTTGCAGCGCGACTTCCTGAAACGCTTGGTCGTAGGCACGCTGCAGGAAGGTGCTGTAGACGGCGAAGAACGGCTTCCAGCCTGTCTTGGCCAGGCCGGCCATCATGTCGAGCGCGTGGCTCTCGCAGATCCCAGTGTCCCAGGTGCGTTCAGGGAATCGGGCGAGCGGCTTCGAGATGCCGGTGCCATCTGGCATCGCAGCGGTGGCGGCGCACACCTTGGCATCGCGCGCCATCAGGTCGGTCATGGCATCACCGAACGCCGCCGTGAACGAGCGGCCACCCTTCTTGATCTCGACGCGGCAACCCTCGTTCTCAAGATCACCCTCGGCAACCGTGAAGGGGCTTGGCGAGTGGAACGCGCACGAGTCCTGCTCCGCGAAGCGGAAGCCCTTGCCTTTCACCGTCTTCACATGCAGCACGATCGGTCGGTCCGTGTGCTTGGACTCATTCAGGAACTCGATCAGCGTGGGCAAGTCGTGACCATCGATCGGGCCCACGGTGAGCAGACCGAAGTGTTCGAACCAAGCATCGTCGCTGAGGAAGCTCTTGCTGCTTTCTCCGACGCGGTGATAGAGGTCGCGCGCCAGACGGCCACCGGGGATGTTGTCGGTGAACTGCTTGGCGGCCTTCTTGAACTCGCCGTAGGTGTGCGACAGGCGCACGCGGTCGAAGTACTGCGCGACCGCGCCCTGCGGTTTCGCGATGCTCATCCCGTTGTCGTTCAGGATGACGAGGAACTGGCGGTTCAGTGTGCCCGCGCCGTTCAGTCCTTCCATCGCGAGGCCGTTGACGATTGACGCATCGCCAATCACGGTGACGACGCGGCGACCGGTGGGCTGCTCGTGCGACCAGCCTTCGCCGTTGAGCGAGTCGCCGCGTGCCATGCCCACGGCGGTGCTGATGGCCGTGCCTGCGTGGCCAACGCTGAAGAGGTCATACGGGCTCTCGTTGGGTGCGGGGAACCCCGACATGCCGCCACGCTGGCGCAACTTGGGAAGCAGGTGCTGGCGCCCCGTGAGCAACTTATGCGTGTAGCACTGGTGTCCGACATCGAAGAGCAGGCGATCGTGCCCGAAGTCGAAGACATAGTGCATCGCCACGGTCAGTTCGACGACGCCGAGATTGGGCGCAAGGTGTCCACCGCTCCGCGAGACTTGGTCGCAGATCGCCGCACGGATCTCGGCACAGAGATCCTGAAGTTGGGCGATGCTCAGGCGTCGGAGATCGGCTGGAGATTGAATGGTCGGCAGAAGGGCCATGGTCGGTTCTCTGGAGCTCGGCAAGAGTAGCCTGCTACGCCCCGCGGGCGCAGCCGGATCGATGAGGATCGACATTGATCAGGTTGGGCCAGGCCACTCGTGCGCTCATCGCGTGCGACCGGCCAGGTAGTCGGTCATTCGGGCCAGCGATTCGCCAGCCGGCCCGAGTGGTGCGAGGGTCGACAACGCCTCGGTTCGGAGCCGTTCGATTTCACTGCGCGTTCGGTCAAGCCCATGCACGCTCGGGTAGGTGAGTTTGCCTGCCAGTCGGTCCTTGCCGACGGCCTTTCCGACATGCTCGGCCGACTGCGTCTCATCGATCAGGTCGTCCACCGCTTGGAACATCACGCCGTTGAGCGTGCCCCACTGGGTCAGCCGCTCGAGCAGTTCACTGGATGCGCCGGCGCTCAGCGCTCCCATCCGGCACGAGCAGACCAAGAGCGCGCCGGTCTTGTTGGAGTGGATTCGTTCGAGACGACCCTCTGCGCTCAGATCTGCGGGGAACCCGCCGAGCGTGTCGTGCACCTGCCCAGTGATCATGGCGTTGGTCGCACGGCTGAGTTCCATCACGATCCGCAGCGCACCGCGCGGCGACGCCGAGGCCGCCTGGAACGCCAGTGCGAGGAGCGCGTCCCCCGCGAGGATCGCCATCGCTTCGCCCATCGCCCGATGGAGCGTCGGCCGCCCGCGCCGCAGGTCGTCGTTGTCGAGCGCCGGCAAGTCATCGTGCACCAGGCTGAACGCATGGACGAGCTCGATCGCCGCAGCAGCGTCCAGAGCATCGTCGATCGAGCCGCCAGCAGTACGCGCGCACGCCAACACGAGCGTGGGACGCAGTCGCTTGCCGCCGCCCAGCAGCGCGTACTCGACGGCACTGCGCAGGTCCGGCGCGTACTCGGCTTGGGCCACATGGTGGGCCAAACGCGTCTCGATCGCGGCAAGGTCCTGCTGGTCGAACACGTCCGGGGGCGTGGTCATGGTCACTGATCGAGTGTAACGCGACCGTGTCCCTATGATGCCACGCTTCATGGGTCCACTCGCGCACTTCCTCAAGTTCATGGATCACGGCGGCTTCGTCATGTGGCCGCTGCTTGTGCTGAGCATCATCAGCGTGACCGCCACCGTGGAGCGCGCGCTCTTCTGGATCAAGTTGCACGGTCCGCGTGGCGTGAGCGACTATCTCGCGGTCGTTTCGCGCTTGCGCAATGCCGATGAGGAAGGCGTGCGCGCGATGGATCGCGCAGGCGACAACCTGTACGCCGATGTCGCGGGCGGCTTGCTCGACGAGGGGACCGACGACGCCCATGCGCTGGCGGTCGTCGAGAACCAGCGGCCTCGACTCGAGCGGTTCAGCGTGTTGATGAGTGCCATCATCACGGGGGCGCCGATGTTCGGAATCCTCGGCACGGTGCTCGGCATCATCGACAGCTTCGGCGTGCTCGGCGGCGAAGACACGCTCGCGGATCCGCGCTTGGTCAGCAACGGCATTTCCGAAGCACTGATCGCGACGGCAACAGGACTGGTCGTGGCGCTGGTCACGCTCTTCCCCTACATGGCCTTCAAGGCGCAGTCCGATCGTGCCATGGGTCGCCTCGAGGCGTTGATTGCCGCTGCAAAGACTGGGTTCCCCACGCGTCGCGCACGGGCTGCGCGTCCGACCGACGCGCCGTCACAGGCGTTCAGCGCATGAGCCACTGGTCCACGCGTCGACCGATGGTCGGGATGCTGGTTGCGGCGTCGACGGTCTGCTGTTCGTTGGTCAGTCCAGTCGTGGCTCAACACGCGTCACCGTCCGCAGAGGACGACCAACCATGGACCGCGTCCCGGACCGAGCCCGACGGTCATGTCGTGCTTCAGACATCCACGCGGACCTTGACGCGCGAGGGCGCTCCATCGATCACGCTCGTTGGCGTCGCGCACATCGGCACGGCTGACTACTACAAGGAACTGCAGGCGATTCTCGATGCCCACGATCTGGTGCTCTACGAGTCGGTGTATCCCACCGGTGCCGCCGCTCCGGGTGGAAGCGATGCCCAAGTTCGTGTGGCATCGACTCGGGCCAGCATGCTCTGGTTGCGCGACCGCATCGATGCGACCTGGCGCGCCGACGGCGCGGTTCCCACGATCGATCGTGTTGCACAGGCTGCGCAGGCGTCTGACTCGCGCATGCCCGCGTGGATCAAGGCCGCGTCGGTCGATGCATGGGGTCAGCCGCTGAACATCATCACGCTCGACGATGGTTTCTCGCTTGTTTCGCTTGGTGCAGACGGTCGCCTCGGCGGGAGCGGTGAGGATGCTGACTTGCGGCTGCTGCAGCGCTCGCGCAAGCCCAAAGCCGATGGCGATGGCATGCAGCGTGAGTTGGCCCGCATGCTCGGTTTGGAGTTCCAACTCGACCGCATCGACTACGCCAAGCCGAACTGGGTCGTCAGCGACATGACCTTTGCCGAGTTGGAACAGGCGCTCGCCCGCCGTGGCGTGACCGACGGCATGGTGCAGAGCAGCTTGCGTGGCGGTGGCCTGAGCAGCGAAGCGATCTCCACGGTGATGTCCATTCTGAAGTTCATGGATGCCGCTTCAGGCGGCAGTGCGAGCGAAGCCGTGAAGGTGCTCATGGTCCAGGTCCTTGGCTCCAAGACTGCGACCGACGGCGACATGCTTGGCGAAGAAGGCAGGGTCATCCTCGAGGATCGCAACGAAGTCGTCTGGAACGATCTCCAGACGCGGCTGGGTTCGTCACCTCCACAGCGCATCGCGATTTTCTACGGCGCCGCGCACATGGCCGATTTCGCTCAGCGTCTCAAGCATGCTGGCTACACCGCCGGTCCTGCGACTTGGTCGACCACGCTGACCGCTGACCCACGACGCGCTGGCATCGACGAGGCCACCATGCACACGCTCCGCCAAGCGATGGAGCGAGCGGGCCGCCGCGCTTCCACGAACCGAAGTTCCCAACCCGAGCAGCCTGCATCGCCGCATCCCGAACCGACCAATCCTGACGGCGTGCCATGACCACTGGAGAGCTCCAGCTTCGCGTGCTCTCGGGTCTTCCTGCCGACACCGCGCCCTTGGTCGTCGACCCACAGTCGGGGGCTGTGCTCGGGCGCGGCAACGATTGCTCGCTCGTGATCGATCACCCAGCCGTCAGCCGTCGCCACGCACGCATCGATGCCGTGGCGGGGACCTGGACCATGCGCGATCTCGGCAGTCGCCATGGCACGAAGATCGATGGCACGACGCTCACGCCAAACGATCCCGTCCAACTTCGGCCTGGATCGCGCATTGACCTTGGACCCGTGGCGCTGCGCGTGGAACGAAGCGGTGGCTCGCCCATCGGCTCCACGCTGGTCGATGCAGAGAGCCAGGCGCGCGCGCGCGTGGTGCAGGGCGGCGGAGCGATGGCCGCCCGTCGGCTCGAGTCGCTCATCGCGATCGTGGGCATGCTGCAGCGGGCAGGGACCGAGGACGATGTCGTCACGGCGGTGTTGCCGGAACTCGTGAAAGCCACGGGCTTCGCGCGCTGCGTCTTTGTTCGTGGCGTTGATGCTTCGGGTTCGGCTGATGTCCGTGCTGCGTACCCCGAGGGATCGATGTCGAAGCCGTTGAGCCGCACGCTGCTCAACGCTGCCGCCGCTGGGCAGACGGTTGAACTTGCGGAGCAGCCGGATCTTGCCGGCGCCGTCAGCCTGATCATGGCCGAGATCGTCGGTGCCGTCTGCGCACCTGTCGTCATCGACGAGGTGGCCGAGTCGTTCCTGTACCTCGACGCATCAGGCGACCATGTCCCGTCATCCGATGCCGGTCCCTTCTGCCGTGCAATCGCGGAGATCGTCGCGATGTGCGTGTCGAACATCCGTCGCGAAACAGCCGAGGCAGAGCGACGGGCGTTGGTCGAGGATCTTGGTGCGGCCCGGAGCGCGCAGGAACGCCTGATGCCCGAAGTCGAAGGCGAAATCGGTGGTTTCCGCTATCGGCTCGCCAGTGTGCCTGGACGGTTCGTCGCGGGTGACATCGTTGGACTGCACGGATCCGACGATCGACTGACCGCATACCTCGGGGATGTGAGCGGCAAGGGCGCCGGCGCGGCCATGCTCATGAGTGCGATTCAGGCGCATGTCACGGCGCAATTCGCGTGCGGGCGCATGCTGCAGGATGCGGTCAACGGTCTGGGAGAGTTCGTGTGCACTCATGCGGGCGCCGGGCGATTCGCCACCATGTTCTTTGCGTCCTTTGATGCATCGAGCGGAAACGCGACAGTCATCGATGCGGGACATGGGTACGCGGTGCTGGTCGATCCCGTGCATGGCCCGCGCGCGATGACTTGCGACGGCGGTCCGCCGATCGGTGCCGTCTCCGGATGGAGTTACGACCGCAGTGATGTGGCGTGGCCGGTCGGGGCGCGCATCGTCATCTTCTCTGACGGCGTCGCTGAGCAACTCGATGCTGACGGGCATCAACTCGGCCTCGACCGGATCGTCGAAGTCCTGTCACGCAGCGAGACGGTCGAAGGTGATGTGTCCGGGATCCTGACCACACTCGAAGCCCACGCAGGCGGCACGCACTACGCCGACGATGTGACGGTGCTGAGCATCGAACGCATCCGCTGAAGCGAACCATGCGCGCAGCGCCGTGTCGTGAAGCGCGCGATGCCACGAACTGGGTTTGCAGCGCCGTGTCGTGGAGCGCACGCTGCTGCGTGGGGCGCTCAGTCGCCGTGTGACCAGGTGGGGGTCGACGCGCTGTTGGCCCATCGACGCATGTCGGTCAGATCGCGCAGGTTGACCAACCCGGTGCTTCCGTCGGCGTTGGAAATCGTGGCGTTGGCGCCGAATCGAAGCAGGGGAGCTGCTTCTTGGACGAGGATCTCAAGTCCGCCTGCTTGCATCGGCGCGGGACGCGGTGCTGGAACTGGTGCTGGTGCGAGCACGGCGGACAGCGCGTCATGCTGCCCGAACATCGAAAGGTCGATGCCTTGGAGATTTCCGCCGCCCATGCGCCAGATCTCAGTGGTGCCCAAGCGCGGCGGCACGGACCATGCAGCGCCGGGGTAGGAGTCGCTGTCCTCGACATAGAGCCCGGCTGGCCGGAGCGCTGAACTCGAGAAGACGATCATCTCGCTGCTCCGAGCGATCTGCCCGATCGATCGCGCCACGATCTTTCCGCGCACCGTGGACCCGTTGTCTTGATAGATCGCATCGCGAAAGCGGTAGGCCGGGATGCCGATGGATGAGTCCATGCCCCACCATCCGCCGAGGTAGTACGCGTTGTAGCCAAAGCCCGGCTGCAGGGCGAGGCCAGCACCATTTACGGTCTCGATCGTCGCGAACTCTGCCGGGAGCACGGGTTGGTACTCCATGTCGGAGTAGTAGAGCGACTCATCCAAGTTGGTCTCGGCTGTGTCGCGGTAGCCCAGGAACGGGTCGTACTCGTATCCAAGGTAGGCGGCCAAGCGCCATCCATAGGTCTGGGCGAGTTCGGGAGCAAGCTGCTGCCCATTCTGGTTCTGGAACTTGACCTTCCACGCCGTTTGAACGGCTGGGCTCAAGTAGCCGGGCAGGCACTGATCACCATTGTTGTTGCCGTACTGCTGCCACGCCACGACGAGTTGGCGCGCGCGCGACTGGTCCTTGGATGCCTTCCCAGTCTCGATCGCTCGCTGAATGCCCACCGTGAGCAGGCTGATCAAGACCCCGATGATCGAGATGACGACCAAGATCTCGACGAGCGTAAAGGCGCGACCGTTGGTGCGGCGGTTCATGCCCCAAGCGTACGCCAAACCCGCGCTGATGCGATCGAGGAAGTTGCGATGGCGTCCAGGCGTCGAGCGTCGATCAGCCCGTGTGGCCGACCGACACCTGCGAAACCTGACCGGCCGCGATTTTCGCTGCGCCGCTGCCAAGTTCGCCGATCGGATCCGGCGGCTTGATCTCAACGAGCTTCTCGCCCAGGCGCGCTTGACCGGACTTGACCTTCGCTTCAAAGGCCTTGCATTCCTGCAGGAGACGAGGAAGGATCTCCTCTTCGGTCACATTGGCGACCTTCTGCCCTTGGACATAGATGATCCCGCGACGGTCGCCTGCGAACACAGCCACATCGGCGCCTTCAGCTTCGCCTGGGCCGTTCACGATGCAGCCCATGACAGCGACCTTCACGGGTAGCTCAAGCTCCGGCATGAGCACCTTCTCGACTTCCTTCACCAGCGTGAAGAGGTCGACCTGGATTCGACCGCAGGTTGGGCACGCGATCAGTTCGACACCCTTGCGCTCACGCATGCCCAAGCAGCAGAGCATCTCGATGGCGTCCTTGACTTCGTCGATGTGATCGCTCGCGTACGAAAGGCGCACGGTGTCGCCGATGCCGTTGGCCAGGAGCGTGCTGAGCGCAGAAATCGAGCGGATGCAACCGGAATCGCGCGTGCCTGCGTGCGTCACGCCAAGGTGGAGCGGATAGTCGAAGCGCTGAGAGATCTCGGTGTAGATGTCGATCACGAGCGCCGAGTCCATGCTCTTGGCGCTGATGCAGACATCGTGAAAGTCGCGCTGGGCGAAGATGTCCAGATACTCCTCGAGCTTGGCGATCATGAGCGCCAGCAGGTGGCCGGACTTGTGGCCGGCGAAGAACTTGCCGAGTTCCTCGGCGCGACGAGCCTTGTCGCGGCGTTCGATGATCGAGCCCTCGTTGACGCCGATCCGGATCGGGATGCCTCGCTCCTTGCAGGCATCGATCACCTTGTTGACCTGGTCGCGGTCGCTGATGTTGCCGGGGTTGAGGCGGATCTTGTGGACCCCGGCCTCGACGGCTTCGAGCGCGCGCTGGTAATGGAAATGCACATCGGCCACGACGGGTACGGTGACCTGCCGCATGACTTCCTTCAGTGCCTCTGTGTCCTTGCGCTCAGGCACCGCCACGCGCACGAGGTCGGCACCCGCCTTGGCGTAGCGGTTGATCTCGGCGACGCAGGCATCGATGTCGTGTGTGTAGCCAGCGTTCATCGTCTGCACGACGACGGGGGCTCCGCCACCGATGCGGATGCGTCCGACACGATCGTCACCGACGATGACCTGACGTGTGATCTTGCGCGGAGTCATGGGCCGCAGAGTGTAGCCCCGCACGGCGGCCCGGTTCCAGAACCGCTATCTTCGCTGGCTCAGGAGACCAAGCATGACCACTCCAGCCAACCGCTCCTCCGACGGAGTTCACGGTTCTTGCAACAGTGCGTGCGCTCGCCCGTCCGCTCCCGCGAATGGTTCCGCCAACCGTCGCCTCTCGATCATGATGTTTCTGCAGTACGCGATCTGGGGCGCGTGGTTGCCGCTGCTCTGGCCGTACCTCTCCAACCACCTGAAGTTCTCGGGTGCCGACATCGGCAACGCGTTCGCCCTCGGGGCGCTCGGTGCGATCTTCGCACCATGGATTGCCGGCCAGATCGCCGACCGGTACTTCAACACCGAGAAGTTCCTGGGCCTGGCGCACATCGTCGGCGGCGTGCTGGTGTGGATGCTTGCCTCGATCGAGACCGTGGACCAGTTCCTCTGGTTCAGCTTCTTCTACAGCGTCGTCTACGCGCCCACGCTGCCGCTGACGAACTCGCTCGCGCTGAGCCACTGCGACCGGGATCGCGATTTCGGCAAGGTTCGCCTCTGGGGCACCGTCGGATGGATCGTGGTCGGCATCGCCATCGGCCAATGGCTGCTGCGCATGCATACTCCGGGTGCCGAGGCGATCGCCGGGCTCGACGCCGCCGCCGCCAAGGCCACGACCGATGCCGCGCACTACGCGGGCATGGCGGATGCGTTCAGACTCTCCGGCATCCTTGGGGTGGCGATGGGGCTCTACTGCCTGCTCGTCCTTCCCAGCACCCCGCCGCAGCCGGGCCTGCAGAAAAGTGCCATCCGCGAGGCGAT
>VGXL01000042.1 GCA_016873315.1 Phycisphaerae bacterium
CGGGCGAGCGTGTCAAGGATCGCGCCGTCGGCTCCCTTCGCGGCCTCGTTGGCGGCGGTCGCAGCCTTGAGGCAGAAGTCGAGGTTGCGCTTCATGACCGAGTCGTCCTGCACGGCGAACCAGGCAATCTCGTTGAGCAACGGCCCATCACCCGTGCCGTCGGCAACGAGCTGTTCACCAAGCTCATAGCCGGGCTCTGGCATGTTGGCCGCGCCGATGAGCGTCTGGAACTTCATCATCCGGAACTGCATCTGGGCCGGCGTGCCCTTGGTCGACTCGATCAGCCCGTCGATGGTCGTCGACCAGCCTGACCAATCGCCAGACTCGCGCGCAGCGACGCGCGACTTGAGGAGGTCACGAGCGGACTTCTGCAGCGCACGGGCGGCGTCGGCTTCCTTCGCTTCTGCTTCGGCGAGTTTCTTGGCCTCGTCGAGGTTCCACGCTCCGGCGACGACCTTGGCGAGCACGGGGTCCATCTGCATCGGATGGCCCATCCACGCAACCGTTCCCTTCTGATCAACGATGAATGCGCTGGGGATGCCGTTGCGTCCGGACGCTGCCATCCAAGCCTTGTCGGACTTCGCATCGGGGCCGTCGTAGGCAACGGTGTACGACATCTTGTCGCCCTGCTCCTCGACCTTCGCCTTGACCTTGGCGAGTGTCCCGTCGTCGTAGGGGCGCTCCCAGATGTTGACGCCGATGATCTTGACCTTGTCTCCGTACTCCTTCTGCAGCTCGGAGAGGTGCGGGAACGCACGGACGCATGGGCCGCACCAGGTTGCCCAGAATTCGACGACATAGACCTGGCCATCCTTGAAGCCGTCGATCGCTTCGCCCTTGATGAATTCCTTCACCTCGAGCTTGGGCGCCGCCATGCCGGGCGTCAATCGGTCGGCCTTCGCATCAGCCTTGGGGGCGGGCTTCGCGGCGTCCTGCGCGAGCGCCATCGGGTTGGCCAGCAGAGTCAGCACGATCGAGGCAAACAGGGTGTTCAGCATGGTGAGGCTCCTTGAAGCGCGCAGCCTATCACGCGGTCGGTGAGGGACGGCAGTCCGATGGGTCGCTAGATTCCAACGCATGAGCGCGCGCCCCATCGATGGCAAGGAACTGTCGGCCCGAGTGAAGGCGGACTTGCGAGATCGCATCGAGCGCGCGGGGCGCACGGTCCGGTTGGACGCCGTTTTGGCGAGCCCCGACAGGGGAGCCGCTTTGTACGCGCACAATCAGGCCAAGACCTGCGCTGAGGTGGGCATCGAGTACCACCTTCACGAACTCTCGGCCGAGGCGAGCTACGAAGATGTGGCCGGTCGTGTGCTGCTCATGAATGCCGATGAGTCGGTGCGCGCGATCATGGTGCACATGCCGCTGCCGACGGCGATCGATGCCGAGCGCGTGCAGTCGCTCATCGCACCTGAGAAGGATGTTGAGGGCGTGAATCCGGCCAACATCGGCAATGTGGTCTACGGCCGTCGGAGTCTGGTGCCGTGCACAGCATTGGCCACGCTCGAGATGATCGAGCACACTGGCATCGATCTTCGCGGTGCCCGCGCCGTGATCGTGGGCGCGAGCAACATCGTGGGCAAGCCAATCGCCGTGCTCCTCATGCGCGCCGAAGCCACGGTGGTGAGCGCGAACAAGTTCACGCAGGGGCTTCCTTCGCTGTGCCGTGAGGCGGATGTCGTGGTTGCGGCGGCAGGCGTCCCGGGCCTTGTGAAGCCTGAGTGGATCAAGCCGGGCGCAGTGGTGGTCGATGTGGGCATCAATCGAATCAAGGGCGCGGATGGTCGCACCACGACTGTGGGCGATGTCGACCCAGCGGTTGCCGGCGTGGCGGGTTGGCTGAGCCCCGTGCCAGGCGGCGTCGGTCCGATGACGGTCGCGATGCTCCTGCGCAATGTGGTCGACGCTGCACTGCGCTGAAGTTGGTGACGCCCACGGCGAAGCGTCGACAGCGCGACGGGTTCGACAGGATCAGGCGAGGATGCGCGCGATGTCTCGGTAGCGCTCCAGCGTGAGTTCAACGACCGGATCAGGAAGACGCGGCCCAGGGGCTTCCTTGTTCCACCGCCCAGCGGCAACTTCCTCGAGCAACCAATTGCGCAACACCTGCTTGTCGAAGCTCGGTTGATCGTGCCCGGCCTCGTAGCGATCGGCAGGCCAGTAGCGGCTTGAGTCCGGTGTCAGAACTTCATCGACGATCAACAGTTCGTCGGTCGGTTCGCCGCGTTCATCGAGCGCAAGTCCGAACTCGAACTTCGTATCCGCAAGGATGACGCCGCGTGAAAGCGCGTGGTCTGCCGCGCGCGAGTAGAGCTCCACGGTCAGGCGTTCGAGCCGTTGGGCCAAGGCTCGACCGCCGAAGCGCGACCAGACTGGATCATGCGCGAGCGCGGCCTGCGCCTGGGACGGCGAGATGTTCTCGTCGTGGCCCGTCTGGGCCTTGGTCGCTGGTGTGAAGATCGGCTCGGGTAACCGCTCGCACTGGCGCAGCCCCTTGGGGAGTTCGATGCCGCACGCGGTGCCGTGGCGCTGATACTCAGCCCAGCCGCTCCCGGCCAGATAGCCGCGTGCCACGCACTCGATGGGAATCACTCGAGCAGCGCGGCACTGCATCACCCGTCCCGCGAGGCTCGTCGCCAGTGCTTCGTCGTGCAGGCACTCTGCAGGCACATCGGTCGAGAGCACATGGTCGGCGACCAAGCGCTGTTCGCGCAGCCATCGGAACCAACCCATGCTCACCTGCGTGAGCAGTCGCCCCTTGCCTGGCATGGGTGTTGGCATGACGACATCGAACGCACTGACGCGATCGGTTGCCACGACCAAGAGTGCCGGTGGGCATCGACCCGGAAGTCCGTAGACATCCCGGACCTTGCCTTGTCGGCGGCCGGGCAGCGGCAAGTCGGTCGAGAACACAGCGTCGGCGGCCAGCATCATGGATCGAGTGTAGTGCGGTTTTTCGGCCAGTCGTTCCGCGGATGAGTGCACCGATACACTCACACTTCCGATGCTCCGATTCGCCGTCGATCCCGCAACCAGTGCAAAGGCCGTGCAGCCCACGCTGTCGCAGGCCTACACGCTCGGGCAGGATGAGACGCCGCTGCAGGCCCAGGTGGCCATGGCCGACGGTGAGTTGCGGTGCCATGTCGTGGCCCAGCGCTCCGCTGGGGTGTGCCTTGGATTCGATTCTGGATCAGGCACCAGCATGGTGGCGACATGCCTCCTGCAACTTCGCGAGCAGCCCTACAGGCTCGTGCTCGAACTGGCGCGCAACCAGATTCGGCTCTGCCTCGCCAAGTGCGATGATTGGCTCTTCACCGATCACCCGCTTGCGCAGCCCGCGCTCAAGCGGCTCGATCAGGCACGGGAGCTCTTCACCGAGGCCATGGTCGAGCGTGACTTCATGCGTGCCGAGCACGCCAGCCGCGAGGCGCTCCGCAGGGCGATCGAGGCCAGCGAAATGCTGGCGCTCGCGCACGCGCAGGCGCTCCTCCGCATGCGCTACGCGTCCAAGGGCGCGTCCACTTCGGCGGTCGGGGTCAGGATCGACCTGAGCATGGATCCGCTCAGGCTCGCCCCGGTGCTTGCCGACCTTGGCGTCCTCATCATCCCCACGCCGTGGCGCGTGCTCGAACCGCAACCGGACTCGTACGAGTTCGCCAATCTGGATCGATGGATTCAATACGCCGCCAAGGCGGGCAAGCGCATCGTGCTCGGTCCGCTGCTCGATCTGTCGGAAGCGGCGCTCCCGATCTGGATGATTCCCAAGCGACACGACGAAACCGCGCTGCGGGATCGCCACACTCGCTTCTGCACGGCCATCATCCATCGCTACGGCGCTGCGGTTGGTATGTGGATCACAGCAGTGGGGCTCAATGAGTGTCGATTCGTTCCACTGCGGCCCGAGACCATGGTCGAGTTGACGCGCCGCGTCGCAGTCGCCATCCGACAACCTTTGCCGAAGGCCAAGCTCATGGTTGAGCTCGCGCATCCGTGGGGCGAGGATGTTGCGGCGTCACCGAAGGCCATCCCGCCGCTGCGATGGGTGCAGATGCTCATCGACGAGGGCGTGCGGTTCGATGCAGTGGGTGTGCGGTTGATTCAGGGCGCCGAGGAACGCGGCGGCATGGTGAGGGATCTCCTGCAGATCAGCGCCATGCTCGAGCGGCTCATCCACCTCAAGGTGCCGATCATGCTCACGGCTGTTGGTCTGCCGAGTTCCGGCAAAGCAGGGCTGGCCGGCACCTGGCGTGGCCCGCCGAGCACTGAGCTCCAGGCACGATGGCTCACGGCGATCATCACACTTGGGCTGAGCAAGCGTTTCATCGAAATGGTCTGCTGGGGCCAATTGGTCGACGGCGATCCGTCGCAGCCTGCCATGGGACTGCTCACCGCCGCGGGCAAACCCAAGTCCGCGTGGGACCAGTTCTGTTCGATCCGCAAGCGACTCAAGGAGCCTTTCGGCGCGGGCTCCGCCATGCCGGCATGAGCCATGCAAGCATCGATCGCCGCCCGGGGCGCACGGTCGCGCTGCTGCTCGCGGCCGTGGCGTGCTTGGTCTTGATGCGATGGGGTGCCTCGCAGCGTGCATCGCCAACGGTGGGTTGGCGAGTCGATCCATCCACAGCGTCGCGGGCTGAACTCTCGGTGCTTCCTGGCGTGGGTCCATCGCTCGCGCGTGCGATCGTCTTGGATCGCGCGTCGCACGGGCCGTTCCGTTCGGTCGATGATCTCACGCGGGTCAAGGGCATCGGCCCGGCACGATTGGCGGCCCTGCGACCATGGCTGCGGGTCGAGGATGCTCCATGACGCCGACCTGGTCGGCATCGATCCTTGAATCGCCGGTCGTCGAGTCGATGGCCGCCACGATGGCGCGCGGTGGATCGCTTCATGTCTCGTCCATGCAGGGCTCGAGCCCCTCGGTGTTGTCCTGGGCCGCGCACCAGCGAAGCGGTCGCCCCATGCTCCTGCTCGTGGCGCATGTCGATGAAGCCGAGGAAGTCGCCGCGGAATGGGCGTCGCTCGGATCGGTCGCGCAGGTGTTGTCACCACTGGAACTCGGTGCGCGCGATGCGGCCGCGCTTGCCGAGTCGATGCTCGCTCGACTGCATGTGGTGCAGGCCGTGCGATCGGGCGGGGACCAGCCGATCGTCGTCGTGGCCTCGATCGCCGCGGCGATGCAGGCGTTGCCGGCATCCGATGCGCTCGACGGCGTGCTGCGGACCGTGCGCGCGGGCGAACGGATCGGGCAGGCGTCACTCGTGGCGTGGTTGGGTCAGGCCGGGTATTCGCGCGTGGCGGTGGCTGAGCAGCCGGGCGAGTTCGCCGTGCGAGGCGGCCTGCTGGATGTGTTCGGGTTCGGCTGCGCGGTGCCCGTGCGATTGGATTTTTTCGGAGACGATCTTGAACGCCTCCATGAGATCGATGTGGCCACGCAGGCCACGGACCGTTTGGTGTCGTCGGCATCATTCCTTGCGGCCGAACTCGCCGCGTCGAAGCTCGCCGCCGGTGTGACGATTGCTTCGATCATGCCAGCCGGTTGGGGCGCGCTCCTGGTCGAACTCGGCGAACTCGCTGAGCAGGGTCGAGCGTTCGCCGATCGCATGGCCGACGGTCGCGGACTCGTGCCATTGAACGAGTTGCTCCGCGAGGTCGCTGCGACGGCGAAGGCGACGATCTCGCTCGGGGCGTTCAGTACGAGCGCCCGCGCGGAACACTCGATCGAGTCGCCCGTCGGTGCGCTGGGCGTGTTCCCTGACGACGCGGCGGCGGCCTTCGCCATGCTCGCCGACGAGGCGCGGCATGCGACGGTGTGGCTTGTCTCGGACCACGAGGGGGAGCAGCAGCGTGCGCGGGAACTGTTGGCGACGACTGTTGGTGGGGACCGAGTCCAGCTGGCCATCGGGCATCTGCATCGGGGATTCGCGTTCGGAGACGGTCCCGGACGCTTGCTGCTCGTGCCGCAGTCGGAGTTGATGCATCGCTTCGGTGCGCGTCGGCGCGGTTCGCGTCCGGCGATGTCCACGCGAACGCGCGAGGCGTTCCTGCATCTGGAACCCGGCGACTTTGTGGTGCACCGCGATCACGGGATCGCTCGGTACGAGGGACTTGCGCCGCTGAAGGACGGCCGCCGTGATGGCGGCGACATCGAGTTCCTTGCGCTGCACTTCGATGGCGGGTCGGTGCTCCATGTTCCGATCAGCAAGGTCGCGTTGGTCCAGAAGTATGTTGGAGCGGGCGCGCGCAAGCCGCCGCTCTCGGCCATCGGGGGGAAGCGGTGGAAGAGCCAGGTCGCCGACGCTCAGGATTCGGTGCGCGATCTCGCCGCTGAAATGTTGCGCGTGCAGGCGGTGCGTGACGCCACGCCCGGCATTGCGTTCCCGGCGGACAGCGACTGGCAGCGCGAGTTTGAGTCGGAGTTCCCGTGGGACGAGACCGAGGATCAGCTCAGCGCGATCGAGGCGACCAAGCGCGACATGCAGCGTGCGCGCCCCATGGATCGCCTGATCTGCGGTGATGTGGGCTTCGGCAAGACGGAAATCGCGATCCGCGCCGCGTTCAAGGCGGTCGATGCGGGTCGGCAAGTTGCCGTCCTTGTGCCGACCACCGTGCTGAGCGAGCAGCACGAACGCACCTTCCGTGATCGCTTTCGCGCGTACCCCTTTCGCATCGAGAGCCTGAGCCGTTTCAAGAGCGACGCCGAAGCGCGTGCCATCCTCGTCGCGGTGGCGGCGGGCGAGGTCGACATCGTCATCGGCACGCACCGATTGCTCTCCAAGGATGTGGCGTTCCGAGATCTTGGTCTGGTGGTCGTCGATGAAGAGCAACGCTTCGGCGTGGAGCACAAGCAGCGACTGCTCGAGTTTCGGCTCACCGCCGATGTGCTCACGCTCAGCGCCACGCCGATCCCGCGCACGCTGCACATGGCGATGCTCGGATTGCGCGACATCAGCAGCTTGACGACGCCGCCGCCGGACCGGCGCGCGATCGTCACGGAAGTCATGCCGTTCAACGAGAAGCGGCTTGGCTTGGCCATCACGCGTGAACTCGCTCGGGGCGGCCAAGTCTTCTGGGTGCACAATCGGATCTACGACATGGATGATGCGCTCGAGCAGGTCCAGCGCATTGCGCCGCAGGCACGCATCGTGGTTGGCCACGGGCAGATGGCATCACACGACCTGGAGGAGGTCATGGTGAAGTTCATGCGCCGCCAGGCCGACATCCTGCTCTCGACCACGATCATCGAGAGCGGCATCGACATTCCAACCGCGAACACGATGATCATCGATGATGCGGGAAACTTCGGACTCTCCGAGCTGCACCAGTTGCGCGGGCGAGTGGGTCGCTCGCGGCATCGGGCGTACTGCTATCTGCTCCTGCCCAAGCATCGGCCGCCCACGCCCGAGGCGATGAAGCGACTCAATGCACTTGAAGAACACAGCATGCTCGGAGCGGGATTCCGCATCGCCGTGCGTGATCTTGAAATGCGTGGCGCTGGCAACCTGCTTGGCGCAGAACAGTCCGGACACATCACGGCCGTGGGATACGAGATGTACTGCGACATGCTCGAGCGCACCGTGGGCGACCTCAAGCAGGCTCCACGCGTGGAGACGCTCGATACGGTCATCGAGATTGGGTTGCATGGCCATGTGCCGAAGGCGTGGATTCCCAGCGATCGGCGACGCATGGAGGCGTACCGCCGCATCAGCGGCGCGCGTTCGATGGCTGAACTCGAGTCTGTCGGTCAGGATCTGGTGGGCGCCTACGGCGAGGCGCCGCGCTCGGCGGCGACCTGCCTTCGGTTCGCGCAGGTCAGACTGGCCGCCGCGTTGCGTGGGATCCGAAGCATCGTCGTGCGGGATCCGGATGTCGTCTTCCGATCGTCGCGGCCGGGTGAACTCCTGGTGGCGATGCACGGCGTGCAGGGCACAGTGAAGGCGATCGGATCGCCTGATGCGGCTGGCATCCAAGATGTCTACTGGCGACCACCCAAGCCGTTCTTGGAGCCGGACTCCTTGGCGACTGTGCTCATCCGTCGCTTGTCGGTGCCGTCAGCGGCTCAGGCGCAGTAGTTCACTTCGAGGTAGCGCGCCACATAGTCAAGGATGCTGCTCGCTTCGGGAATCTCGGGGTTGGTCGTCGGGCCGCTGGGCTCGAAGTGCATGCCGCGAAAGCGATCGCACGCGTCACGCACGGTGAGTCCGTGCTGCAACGCCAAGCTGAAGGCGCGGCAGAAGCCCTGCACGAGTCCCGAGAGCGTCGACCCTTCCTTGCTCATCTTGATGAAGACCTCGCCTGGACGGCCGTCATCAAAGAGGCCGACGGTGAGATAGCCCTCGAAGTGGTTGATCGAGAACTTGTGGGTGACCGACTTGCGAGTCGACGGAAGGCATTCGCGACGATTGATGATGGCCGTCATGGCTGTACTCCCTATGTCGCTGTCCGTCGCCAGAGGCGGCGGCGCACGGGTGGAGCGGCGTCCTGCCGAGGCACCACGCTGCGCATCGGCGTCATCGACGCTGCAGCGTGACTGCCTCCACAAATCGATCCCGGCGCTCTGTTAGCGTTGGGTGATGGACCAGATTCTGCGGACGAAGGTCGATCCGGTGCAGGGCACGGGTGAGCACCGCGTGCTCGGCACGGGTGGCGCGACTGGCATGATCGTGGCGGCGACGGTTGGCAGCGGGATCTTTGCGCTGACGGGGCAGTTCGGCGCGTCAGTCGGCTCGACCGGCGGCGTGTTGTTTCCGTGGGTGATTGGCGCCGTGCTCGCGCTGTGCGGCGGATTGTCGCTGGCAGAGCTTGCGTCGATGATGCCGTGCTCCGGTGGCAGCATCGAGGGCGCGCGTCGCGCGTTTGGCGCGACCGTGGGCTACCTCGTCGCGATGGTGACGATCCTGGCGGGCTATCTGATGTCCAACGCCGTGATCGCGCTCTTCCTTGCCGAGTACCTCGATCGACTGATCCCTGGTGATGCGCCAGACACGCTTCTCGCTGTTGGCGCGATCCTCGTCGCCCTCGTGTCGCAGTTGCCGGGTCTTCGGATGGGCTTCGCGGCCAATTCAGCGCTGGCGGTCGTGAAGGTCGGCGTGATCGCCGCGTTCGTGATCGCCGGATTGTCGGTCGAGGTGACGGACCGGTTGGTCGCCGAGCCTGCAGCCTCCACACCGTCGGTGTTCTCACCGCAGGTCGCGACGGCAGTCCTGCTCGTGAGCTTCGCGTATCTGGGCTGGTCAACTGGGGCGGACATCGCGGGCGACCTGCGCGATCCAGGCCGAACGCTGCCGCGCGCCATGATTGCGTCGATCGTGCTGGTGGCGGCCCTCTACCTGGGCATCAACGCCGCGTACTTGCGGGTGATCGATCCTGGCGCAATGGTTGAGGCCGATGGTTCGGACATGCGCGCCATCGGCTCGGTCGCGGCGGGGCTCCTCTTTGGGCCACAGATCGGGACGGCCATGACGGTGGCCATCGCGCTCCTGCTCCTGTCGACGATCGTGTCGTGTGTCATCACTTCGGCGCGGATCTTGGAATCCATGGCGCGAGCCGGTGAAGCACCCGCCTGGCTCGGGGTTCGACGAGAGGACGGCGTTCCGCAGCGTGCGCTTGTGGTGGTGGCGGCGCTCTCTGCTGCGTCACTGGCCATTGGCTCGCTCGGCGAACTGCTGGATCTTCTGACCGTGCTCGTGAATGTCTTCAGTGCACTGACCGTCGCGGCACTCTTCGTGCTGCGGCGGACGATGCCGAATGCACCGCGGCCCTTCAAGGTGCCGCTCTACCCGTGGGTGCCAGCGCTCTACCTTGCGTTGGCGGGATGGACAGTGGTCTCGAGCATCATGACAGGAGGCGCACGAACCGCGTGGGCCTCGTGCGCCTCCGTGATCATCCTGCTGTTGCTCAGACCGCTGGTGCGTGGGCGACCGGCGAGCGGAGCGTGAGGTCAGCGTCGACCCGCGCGGGTCGACGCGGACATTCACTCAGCGTCAGCCTTCTTGCCCTTCTTGCCCTTGGCCTTGGGAGCCTTGGGAGCATCGCCCTCGGGAGCGGCCTCCGCAGCGGCTGGAGCCGGGGCTTCTTCGGTGGTCTCGGGCTTGCGGTCGATCTCGAGGACGCGATCGCTCTTGACGACGACATCGATGTCGGTCTTGAGGTCGCGGTCGAACTGGATGGTCACCAAGCCCGAACCCACGCGGCGGAACGGCTGGCTGAGGCGGACGGCGCGAGTGTCGACGCCGAAGCCCATCTTGATGAGTTCATCGCTGATGTCGCGCTGGGTGACCGCGCCGTACAACAGACCCTGGTCGTTGGTCGAGCGCGTGAGCGTGACGGTGACCCCGGCGAGGCGCTCGATCAAAGCGCTGCGTTCGGCGCGCTGCTTGGCCACTTCGGCCTCGGCGCGCGCGCGAGCTTCCTTGAGCGACTCGATCTTTTCCTGCGTCGGGTGCTCAGCAAGGAGCATGGGCAGGAGGTAGTTGCGCGCGTAGCCAGGACGCACCTTGACCACTTCGCCGACGAGACCGAGGTTCTCGACGGTGTTCAGGAGCAGAAGTTCAATGTGAGATGCCATGAGTCGTTGTCCTTTCGAGAACGAGAGTTAGGAGCCCGCCCAGCCCCAGCGTGATGTGCAAACCATGCACAGGCGGATTCAAGTTGTGAGTCGCGCAGTATGGCACGACGGGCCCGCCGCAGCAAGCGGTCGGCGGCGCGAGAAATAACAGGGGGCGGACCATGCGCTCCGACACGCGTGGACCGCCCCCAGAGTCAGGACGACCAATCCGAGTCAGTCAGATCAGGGTCGGTCAGAACGGGATGTCGTCGCTCGGGAGCGGAACATGATCGCCGCCGCCGCCACCACCGCCACCGGAAGCGCCACCGGAAGCGCCACCGGAAGCGCCGCGGCCAGCGCGCGCGAAGCCGCCGCCACCACCGCCCGTGCCGGAACCTTCGCCGCGGCTGCCGACGAACTGGAAGTTCTCAATCACGACGCGCAGCTTGGAGCGCTTTTCGCCTTCCTTGCTCTCCCATTGGTCGAGCTTGAGACGGCCTTCGATGAAGATCGGGCTGCCCTTGGTGAGGTACTGCTTGAGCACTTCAGCCGTTCGGCCCCACGCTTCGCAGTCGACGAAGGTGACCTCTTCGCGTTCTTCGTTGTCCTTGGTGCGGTAGCGCCGGTTCACCGCGAGGCCGAGCTCGGCCACCGCCTGGTTGCCGGCGACGTGCTTGAGTTCGGGATCGCGGGTGAGGTTGCCGAGCAGGATGACCTTGTTGAATGATGCCATGGGTGGTTTCTCCTTGGATGAACGGGCATCCTAGTGAGCCGTGACGCCACGCCCACGAAACCGCGGGATTTTCGGTGGATCGCCATGAAAAAGGGCCGCACCCAACGGTGCGGCCCAAGGTCGGTCAGCAGGCGCGCCCGGCGGGCTCACTCGGCCGCGGGGGCCGGAGCAGCCATGACTTCGGCATTCTCGTCGCCATCGTTGCGACGGAGCTTCATTTCCATGGCGAGCTTGGCCTGGCCTTCGGCGTCGTTCATCTGCTCGGTGGTCAGGTGGTCGGCGCGCGTCACGAGCGAACGCAGCATGCGCTCGTTCAGGTTGCAGTCACGCTCGATCTCCTTGAGCATCGCGGTGGGCGCGGTGAAGTACGCAAGGATGTACAGGCCGCGCTTGTTGCCCTGGATGTCGTAGGCGAGCCGACGCTCGTCCCACTTGGTGATGCTGCAGATGGTTGCGCCGCGGGCCGTGAGCATCTGCTTCACGGTTTCGACGGTGCCATGCAGGTCAGCGACGGCGGACTGGGGGAAGAGGAACATGCCCTCGTACTGGGCGGTGCGGGTCTCGGTCATGGTGATTACCTCGTAGTGGTTGGGGTTCTGATGCGCCGTCACGATGACGGCGCGCTGTCGGTCTGCGGTCCTGCACCGTGCGGACGCGAAGTTGGTGCAGGGACCTTGGTGTTGAACGCGTTCATCGCGGCGGCGGCGCCGCGATCGAGCCAGGCCAAGACGGCCTCGGTGGCGGAAGCGATCGATGCATCGACGGAAGGGCGTTCCTCATCCGTGAAGCGTCCGAGCACATGCGCGACTTGCGACATGTGCTGAGCGGGCTTGCCGATGCCCACGCGCAGGCGTGCCCAGTTTCCACTGGTCAGCTTGAGCGCGATGTCGGACAGGCCATTGTGTCCACCGCTGCCACCGTCCTGGCGCATGCGGATGTGTCCGACCGGCAAGGCAAGGTCGTCGGCCACGACCAAGAGGTCGCGCCCGGCGTCGAGCTTGTGGAATCGCGTGGCTTGCGCCACGGGATCGCCCGAGAGATTCATGAAGGTCAGTGGCTTCATGAACAGCACCTTGTCGTGCGTGCCGTCGACACGGAGCTCGGCTTCCCAGCAGATCGCGCCAAAGCGCTCCCGCCCCGCGTCGCGCGCATGGCGCTTGACGAGGGCATCGACCACCTCGAACCCGGCGTTGTGCCGAGTGCCGCGGTAGTCGATGCCTGGGTTGCCGAGTCCGACGACAAGCTTCATGGTCCTTCAGTCGATGATGGGGATCACTTCTTCGGCGCAGCGGCCTTCGCTGCGTCGCCTTCGCCTTCCTTCTTCGCGTCGGCTGCAGGGGCTGCAGCGTCGGCGGCCGGAGCAGCGGCCTCACCGGCCTTCTCTTCGGCGATGGTGATGACGCGCGCGACGGGGGCGTGCGGATCGATGGCGAGCGTGATGCCAGCAGGCAGCTTGAGCTCGCCCGCGTTGAGCATGTCGCCCTGCATGGCCGACAGGTCGGCGCGCACGGACTCGGGAATGTCGCGAACCTTGCAGTGGATCGCGAGTTCGGCCAGATCGTGCGTGAGCACGGCTCCGGGCTTCTTCGACGCGGCGCACTCGCCGAAGAATTCGATGCGCACGTTGACGCGCACGACTTCGTCGAGATTCACGCGAGCGAAGTCGATGTGGATCACTTCGTCGCCGAGGTAGCCGAACTGCAGTTCCTTCACGAGGCAGGTCTCGTTGGAACCACCGAGCGAGACGGTGATGACGTGGCTGCCGTGGTGCAGGTGGCCAAGGATTTCCTTGGCGTTGACTGCCGCCGAGATTGGCTTTTCGCCGTGGCCGTAGATCACGACCGGCAGCATGCCCTGCGCGCGGAGCCGACGGGTGTAGCGGGTGCCAAGCCGATCACGCAGGGTGGCGGCGACGGTAGGGGTGGAAGTTGCCATGTGTTCTTGACTCCTTGTGTTGGTTCGGGGTTGATTCGGGATTCAGCGCTTGGCCCCGAGGCCGTGCTTGAACAGCGCGCTGATGGACTGGTCGTTGTGAATGCGTCGGATCGCCTCGCCCAGCAGCGGCGCGACCGAGAGCATGGTGAACTTGTGGGCGATCGGCTCGAAGCGCGGGCCATCGGGGATCGTGTCGCACCCGACAACTCCGTCGACGAGCGGTTCGCCAAGTCGCTGCGTGGCCAGTCCAACGAGCAGCGGGTGCGTACACGCGGCGTACACCGCGCGGGCGCCGTGTTCGCGGACGACCTTGGCGGCCTCGCAAATGGTTCCGGCGGTCGAGATCATGTCGTCGAACATGAGCACCGTGCGGCCTTCGACATCGCCGATCAGGTTCTTCACCGTGACCGACGAGCCAGAGTTGCGACGCTTGTCAATGATGGCAAGGTCAGCGTGCAGAAGATTGGCGTACATGTTCGCCACCTTCACATTGCCCACATCCGGGCTGACGACGCAGACCTCACCGAGCGATGGCTTGAGGCGCAGGAAGTGGTCGGCGATCACCGGCGACGCGCTCAAGTGATCCACGGGAAGATCGAAGAAGCCCTGGATCTGCGCCGCATGCAGGTCCATGCAGAGCACGCGATCGGCGCCCGCCTTCGTGATCAGGTTCGCCACGAGCTTGGCGGTGATCGGCACGCGGCCCTCGTCCTTGCGGTCCTGACGCGCGTAGCCGAAGTAGGGGATGACGGCCGTGATGCGTTTGGCGCTCGCGCGACGCAGGCAGTCGATGAAGATGAGCAGCTCCATCACGCTGCTGTTCACCGGTTCGCAGGTGGAGATCACGACGAACACATCGCGCCCACGGACATCTTCTTCCAACTTCACGATCAGTTCGCCGTCAGGGAACACGATCGTCGTGGCTTGGCCGAGCGGCAACTCTAGGTGCGCGCACATCGACTGCGCCAAGGCGCGGCCGGTGCTGCCGGCGAAGATCTTCAGGCCATCGCGTTGGGTGGTGGTCATGCTTGGGCTCCTGCAGTGGTGCGGCTTTCGAGAATGGCGCTGACCTCGGCGAGTTGGGCCGGGGTGTTCACGCTCAGGACATCGCTTGCGGGAACGGCATCGACGACAGCGACTGTGCGGCCCTCGTCGCGGAGCAGGCCGAAGGTGTCGGTGATGTAGTACTCGCCGTTGGCGTTCTTGTTGTCCACGCGCGCGAGCGTCCGAAAGAGATCGCCCGCAGTGAAGCAGTAGTAGCTGGGGTTGACTTCGCGAATGGCGAGCTGCGCCGGCGTGGCGTCCTTCTGCTCGACGATGCGCAGAAATCGACCTTGGGCATCGCGCTCAATCCGACCGTAGCCAGTCGGTTCGTCGATGACGCTCGTGGCCAGCGTGGCCGACGCCGCGGACGATCGGTGCGCCTGCAGCAGTGCGCGAAGCGTGGTCGCGCGAATCAGCGGCCCATCTCCGCACAGAACGAGCAGTTCGCGCGCGGGCTCGCTCGCGAGCAGCGGTCGCGACTGGTCGACGGCGTGGCCAGTGCCCAGTTGCGGCGACTGCACCACGAACTCGACATCTGCTTGCCCCGCAAAGTGAGCCTGCACGAGCTCGGCTCCGTGGCCGACGACGAGAACGATTCGTCCGACGCCAGCCTCGCGGCACGCAAGGACGACCCACTCCGCCAGCGGTCGACCGAACGCCGGATGCATGACCTTGGGAAGGTCGCTGTTCATGCGCGTGCCCTTGCCTGCAGCAAGGATGACGGCAGCGGGAGCGTTCGGAGTCGTGGTCATGGCGCGTTCCCTTGGGGTCCGGCCATCAGGTGTTGGAGGAGTAACTGGCCCGCCTAGATTTGAACTAGGACAAGGAGAATCAAAATCTCCTGTGCTACCGTTACACCACGGGCCAATGGGCCTAGATCAGGCCGACCTGATGGTATGGACGAGTCGTCTCAGGGGCGATGCCCTGCGCGTGCAACGAGCGAACCACTGACGCGGCAGGCACCAGGCCGATCCGCGGCATCCTCAAGGCTGGAGTTCCGCAAGCCGCGTTGGAACCCCATGTGGCGCCAGAACCTGAACGGTTGCTGTCACCAACGGCCCTCGAATGAGGAGGGGAGATACTAGCGAGGCGCCCGGGTTGAGGGAAGACGAGGAGTGGTGCGGATGATCGGTCTTGGCGTGGGGCGGTTCGGAGCCCCGTCGAGTGACGGTCGGCCGCGCCGGGATCCAGCGCAAGAGTGACTACATAGTCCTATAAAAACATTGTTCAGCCGATCGATTCGACATTTGTTGAACACGAGCATCGCCCATCCCGCTCCGTCGTGGTGGGGTGCTCCTACGATCGGCCGCATGCTTCGCATCACGAATCCAGCGACGGGCGACTTGGTCGGCGAACTCGAACCCACATCGCTCGAGGGGATCGGTCTGATGGTTCATCGGGCGCGCCAGGCGCAACGCGGTTGGTCGGCGATTCCGCTTGAGGAGCGTGCACGACTCGTCGCGAGCGCGGCATCTGCGATGAAGTCGCAAAGCGACGCGATCGGCGAACTGATCACGCGCGAGATGGGCAAGCCGATCGCCGAAGCGAAGGGCGAAGCGAACTACGCCGCAAGCGGACTCGAGGAAGCCTGCTCGGAGATCGTTGCGGCACTTCGTCCCGAACGGCTCGAAGACGATCGCACCGTGACGACGATGCTCTACGCGCCGCTTGGCGTGGCCGTGTGCATCACGCCCTGGAACTTCCCGGTGCTCATGTGCAGTGACACGGTCGTGCCCGCGCTCATCGCTGGCAACACCGTGATCCTGAAACCAAGCGAGCTCAGCACGCTCTGCGCGCTCGAGTGGGCGAAGTGCCTGATGGCCGTGCTGCCGCCGGATGTGCTGCAGGTGGCGATCGGCGACGAAGTTCAGGGCAAGGCGCTCGTCGCAGCGCCCATCGATCTCATTGCGTTCACGGGCAGCCGCTCGGCCGGCCGGCACATCATGCAGGCAGCGGCGGGGGGCCTGAAGCGTCTCATCCTTGAACTCGGCGGCAAGGATCCGCTGGTCGTTCTTCCCGACGCCGATGTCGATGCAGCCGCAGCCTTTGCCGCGCGCAACAGTTTCCGCAATGCGGGACAAGTCTGCGTGAGCACCGAGCGGATCTATGTGCACGAGTCGATCGCGCCTGCGTTCACGAAAGCAGTCATTGACCGCGCGCAGCAGTTCGTGGTCGGCGACGGTATGCACGCAGGAACGCAGATCGGTCCAATGGTGAGTGCGCGGCAGAAGGAGCATGTGATGGCGCAGGTCTCGCTCGCCAAGGCGACCGGCGCCAGGGTCGAGTGCGGCGGCGACGGCGGCGGCAACTTCGTCAAGCCCGTCGTCCTCACTGGCGTGACGCACGAGATGCCCATCATGCAGGAAGAGACCTTCGGCCCGGTGGCGTGCATCATGACCTACCGCGAGATCGACGAGGCAGTGCGTCTGGCGAACGACTCGCCCTATGGGCTCGGCGGCGCGGTCTTCGGCCGCGACGAGGAGCGCGCGCGCGAGGTGGCCGAGCGACTGCACATCGGCATGGTCGGCGTGAACCAGGGCTGCGGTGGGGCGAACGGTTCGCCCTGGGTCGGCGCGCGCCAGTCGGGATACGGCCACCACAGTGGCACGAGCGGCCATCGCCAGTTCGCGCAAGTTCGCGTGATCAGTCGGCCTAAACCCAAGCCCGCTCCCGTCGGATGACCTGAGCGGGACGAAGGACTTTGTCGCTGAGTCGCGCCACGGTGCTAGCGCACGGTCGCACCGCGCGCGATGATGCGCTCGTGACCCGCGAGCGCCCGGAAGCTGATCTCTCGCCGCAGTTGCTGCTCTCGGCGTATGCGCAGGGCGCGTTCCCGATGGCGGATCCCAACACTGGTCGCGTGGACTACTTCACCTGCGATCCGCGGGCGATCTTCGAACCCCAGACCTGGCAGCCGAGCGAGCGTCTGGCGCGTACGGTCAGGAACGGTCCGTTTGAGATTCGCGTTGATTCAGCGTTCGATGCGGTGGTCGCCGCGTGCGCGACGGATCGGTCGGACGAGAATCGAAGCTGGATCGGCGAGCGGATTCGGACGGCCTTCCACGAGTTGCACGAGCTCGGCCTTGCTCACTCGGTTGAAGCGTGGGTGGGCGATCGCCTGGCGGGCGGCCTGTACGGCGTGGCGATCGGCGGCGCGTTCTTCGGCGAGAGCAAGTTCACCGTTCGCGAGCCGTGGGCGCGTGACGCGAGCAAGGTCGCCTTCGCTTCGCTCATGAAGCGATTGCGCCGATCAGGCTTCACAATCGTGGACTCGCAGTACGCGAACCCGCATGTCCTTGCCCTTGGCGCGGTGGACATCCCGTTCGATCAGTATCTGGAGCGCCTGCACGCCGCGATGGCGCTCGAAGTCGACTTCAAGTGAGCGGACGGATGGACCGGCCGCAATCGAAGCCGCGATCCGAGGTCCGTGCGGTCGCGCGAGAGCTCACACGTTGAAGAGGAAGTGACACACATCGCCGTCCTTCATGACGTACGACTTGCCCTCGGCGCGCATGCGGCCCGCTTCTCGGATCGCCTTCTCGTTCTTGAGCTCTTGAAGGTCCTTGATGGTGTAGACCTCGGCACGGATGAATCCGCGCTCAAAGTCCGTGTGGATCACGCCCGCAGCTTGCGGAGCGGTGAATCCCCTGTGGATCGTCCAAGCTCGAACTTCCTTCTCGCCCGCCGTGAAGTAACTCTGAAGTCCGAGCAGTTCGTACGCAGCGCGAGCGACATTGGCCAGTGCTGGTTCAGCCATGCCAAGGCCCGCGAGCATTTCATTCTTGTCGGCTTCGGGCAGTTCGGAGAGCTCGCTCTCGATCTTCGCGCACACCACGACCACCGAGCCGCCGTTCTCCTTGGCGTAGGCGCGGACCTTCTGGACCAGCGGGCCGCTGCCCTGCGGGTCGTTCTCGTCAACATTGGCCACGAACAGCACGCGCTTGGCCGTGATCATGCCCAGCGACCGCAGCATGGCGGTCTCCTCAGCGGTGGGGTCAAGGCTGCGGATGGGTCGTCCGTCGTCCAGGCACGCCCGGCATCGGTCGAGGAGCTCGACCTTGGCGATTGCTTCCTTGTCGCCGCTCTTGGCCGTTCGACGGGCCTTCTCGAGCATGCCGTCGATCGACTGAAGGTCGGCCAACATGAGTTCGGTCTCAATGGTGCCGATGTCGCGGACCGGGTCGACCCCACCGTCGACGTGAAGCACATCGCCGTCCTCGAAGCAGCGGACGACGTGCAGAATCGCGTCGACTTCGCGGATGTGGCTCAGGAACTTGTTGCCCAGGCCGGCGCCCTCGCTGGCACCCTTCACGATCCCGGCGATGTCGACCAGTCGCATCGCTGCAGGGATGACTTTCTGGGTCTTGATGAAGCCCTGGATGACATCGAGACGGTGGTCAGGGATGCTGACGACGCCGACGTTGGGCTCGATCGTGCAGAACGGGTAGTTCGCGGCCTCGATCCCCGCCGCCGTGAGGGCGTTGAAGAGGGTGCTCTTGCCGACGTTGGGGAGTCCGACGATGCCGCATTCCATAGTGGGTTGCCCTTTGGGAAAGCGGCGAATGGTAGCGATTTCCGTTGAACGCCTGGTCGCGCGGCTCGTAGACTCCCCGCGTCAGTCGCACGGCAAGGAGGCCAGCGAGAGATGTCGATGCTTCAATCGAGTCAGTTTGGCATGTTCCAGCGCAGGTTGGTCCTGCTGTCGATTGGCTTGCTGCTGATCTTCGGGGGGCTCTTGGTGCAACTCTGCCGCCTTGCGGTGGTGGAGCACGAGAGCCGTCTTGAACGCGCGATGGGACGCGTGAAGCAGAGCGAGTTCCTTCCGACGCAGCGCGGCACGATCGTGGATCGGCATGGCCGCGTGCTCGCCGAGGATGCGGCGAGCTACGACGTCGCGCTGCACTGGAGCGCGATCAACGGCGAGTGGGCGATGCAGCAAGCCACCGCTGAAGCGGTCAA
>VGXL01000043.1 GCA_016873315.1 Phycisphaerae bacterium
AGCGGCTCGATCGTGGTGCGCCCGAAGGCAAGATGACCGACGATTGCCACGACGGGGGCGATCACGAGCGAACCCCACATCGATGCCAGGACCACGCTCTGCCAATGGCTGCGCCGGATTGGCGCAGCATGATGCTGCAGGTCATCGCGCCGACGACGCCATCGTCGACGCAACTGCCACCACTCGATCCGCGGGCGGTGATAGAGCTTCGGGTCCATCAGCGTGGCTTCTGCATCGATGCCCAGGTGGCCGCGAGCATCGCACGTGACTCATCGCTCGAACCCGTGGCCACGCTGGCCGCGAGCGTGGCATCGAGCGCGGCCAGGTCGCACGAGCCATCGTGCGCATTCATCCAGCGCTTGATGCTGGCCATGGCCCGCGGACCTTTGGACATCAGCTGGCGCGATACCGCTAGGGCACGCGCATCCAGTTGGGATGGATCGTCGACGAGTTCATGCACCAGCCCAAGAGCGCGAGCGGCCACAGCATCAAGCGGTTCCGGCGCCAGAGCGACCGTGCGCGCGCCGCCGCTCGTGTGTCCACGCAGCGTCGGCAAGCTGATCGCCGGGCTCAATCCGATGCGATGCACCGGATACGCAAATCGTGCACCAGGCCCCGCGAGCACCACGTCGCACGCGGTGACGAGCGCGCATCCTCCGGCGAGGGCCGGTCCTTGCACGGCCGCCACGACGGGACAGGGCAGCGATCGCAAGCAGCGAATGGCCGCCGAGAGACGCCGCAGAAAAGTACTCATCATCGATGGATCAGCACCGCACGCTCCAAGGTCAAACCCGCTCGAGAACGCGCGGCCAGTCGCGGCGAGCAGCACGCACGATGCGGCGCTTCTGTGCGCGAGGGCTGCCGTCACTGCGTGAAGCGCTGCGTCGAGGTCGTCAAACATGGCTTGGCTGAGTGCGTTGCGCCGCGCGTCGTCACACAGCGTGATCCGGTGGAGCGCGCCGTCGTCGAGCACCTCATGGCTGATGAGCCGATCCATCGGCGCATTGAACCCGATGGTGGTTCCGCGCGCAGGGACGCGGGTAGGCTCCGGCGATGCCCGAGCGCGAAGAAGAACCCACGACGCAACCTCCGACGGAAACGCCGGCAGTGGAAGGCGTCGAGCTCGAGGCTCCGGGCGAGCCGAGCCCAGAAGACCGTCGCGTGGAAGCGCTCATGCAGCACTCCATCGATGTGCCTGAGCTCGCAGAAGCGGTCGAAGCGCAGGAACCAGCCGACGCCGCCGTCACGCTTGAGTCGTTGCGTGAGACCGAAGCTGTTGAAGTGCTCGCGGAGATGGATGTGGACGCGGCCGCCGAAGCGCTCGCGTACATGCAGACGCCGCTCGCGGTCAGCATGCTGCAGGACCTGATCGACGACGAACCCGCGCTCGCGGGCAAGTTCCTGGAGGAGATGGCTCCAGACGATGCGACCGACTTGCTGCAGGCCCTTCCGGTGCGCGATCGCGAGCGCTTGCTCGCCAGCATGGCATCCGGCGAAGCGCGCCGACTGCGCGAACTGATGGTCTACGCGCCCGACACCTCGGGCGGCATGATGACCACGCAGCACTTCAGCGTGCGCGAGGCGATGACGGTGGCCGAGGCGACCGAGTCGATCCGTCGCCACGAGGGCGCGGAAATCCTGCAGCACGCGTTCGTCACGGATGCCAAGGGACATCTCAAGGGCATCATCAGTTTGCGCCGCCTGCTCGTCGCCAAGCCGAGCGATTGCATTGCCGACATCTGCGAGCGAACCGTCGATGCCATCTCGCCGGACATCGACCGCGAGGATGTCGCGCGAGAGTTCGAGCGATACCGCTACGCGGCACTTCCGGTCGTCGATGCGCACCATCGATTGCTTGGCGTCGTGACCGTCGATGACGTCATCGACATCATCCGCGCCGAAGGCACGGAAGACGCCCAGCGCATGGTGGGCGCCGGCCGCGAAGAAGCGGTGTACTCCAGCGTCGGTGTGAAGTTCCGCGGCCGATTCCCCTGGCTGCTCGTGAACCTCTTCACCAGCAGCATCGGTGCGTTGGTGGTCCTTCGTTACCAAGGACTGATCTCCGAATTGGCCGTGCTCGCCGCCATGATGCCGCTCATCGCCAACCAATCGGGCAACGCGGGGCAGCAGAGTCTGGCGGTCACGCTGCGCGGCATCGTGCTCGACCAGATTCGTCCGCGCCGTGCGTTGCCGCACATCATTCGCGAGACGAGCGTTGGCCTGCTCAACGGCGTGATCTGCGGCGTGCTCGTCGGTGGCGCGGTGGCGGGAATCGAGCTTGCCTTCGATCGGCCCTGGCAGATCGGCGGGGTGGTCGCCCTCAGCATGGCCTGCACGCTGATGATCGGTTGCCTGACGGGAAGCACGCTCCCCTTGCTCATGAAGCGCATGGGCGCTGATCCGGCGACCGCGAGCACGATCTTCCTGACCATGGTGACCGACACGATGTCGTTCCTCGTTTTCTTGGGCCTCGCGAGCGCGTTCTCGCGCCTGATTGGGGCGGCATGAACGAATCGCGGCGGCGTTGCGGGCGAAGTCGGGCCGGCAAAGATCAAACTTCTGCGAACCGATAACCATGGCGCTGAATCCTGCGGTAATTGCAGGGGGACGCTCACGCCCGTACCTTGGCGGTTCCGCTGTTCGAACGATCATCCGAAGGGATCCAGACATGGCCATCCGAGCTTCGTTGCTGCACTCCGTCACCTTCTGCACGAGCCTCGCCATGATGGCGATGACTCACGCGCAGGACACCGCACCGGCTGCCGAACCGACCGCTGGTGACGAGGCCGCCGGGACGATCATGGGATTGCCGTACGACGATCCGATCGTGCTCGCCGCTGGCATCGCTGTTGGCGCGATTGCCATCGCCATCATCGTTGGTGCAGTCCTGTGGATGCGCGGCGACAAGAAGTCTGGCGGCAACGCGTCCAAGGACGGAGCCGCGAAGCAGTCCAACACTGCTTCGACCAAGTCGAGTGCGGCAGCAGCGGGTTCGAAGCCCGGACCTCGTGGACCAGCAAGCGCGCGACCCGCGAGCACGCCGATCGCGACTCCGACCACTGAGCTCGGTGGTCCATCATCACTGGATCCGCTGGACGACGATGACCTGGGCCCCGCCAAGCCGTTGATCGCTGCGCCGGTCGTGAGTCTTGGCGAGGTGGAACTTCCAGACCTGGGCGAATTTGCTGACCTCGACGAGGTCGACTCGCTTGAGCCGACGGCGGTTGCGCCAGTTGTTCCGACGATTCACGCTGTTCCCACGCAGGTGACCCCGATCGTTCCCGCCGTGGCGGCACCAGTCGTTCCCGTTGCGCCGATTCCGGTGGTCCCCATCGCGACCCCCAACGCGCCAATTGCCCAGTCACCCGTGCCGTCGCCCGTGCTGCCGCGCGCCGCCGCGCCCACCACCATCGGCACTCCCGCAGCACCGATCATGATCCCAGTGGGCTCGAACGCGCCCACGGTTTCGCCAGTCGCTGCCGCAGGTCCGATCACGGCCTCGAGCGTGGCGAAGGAATGGCGTCGTCACCGCAGCGAGAGCCTGTTCGCCTTCGCCAAGGGGCTTTACGAGCAGGCCCTGTCGACGCGCGGCGCCGACGGCCACCTGCAGCGTTCGGGTCTCGTGCGTCTGCTGGCCGAACGCGGCCAAGGCGAAGATCTCAAGCGAGCGGAGGAGCTTGTGGGCGTCGGAGGCGTCGCTGGTGATGCGATCGCGCTCCTGCGTGCTCGCGAGCAACGATTCGACGAGGTCGAAACTGAACTCAATCGCCTCTCGCTGCATTCGGCCAATGAAGAAGTGCGCGCTGCGGCGCTCACGGCCGCGCAGCTTCTGATCGCGGCGTACGAAACGCGAGGCGACCATGCCAAGGTCGCGCACTTCGTGCACAAGATCGAGTGGGAACTCCTCCGCCGTGCGGACGCTGGCATGGTGTCTGACGCAGATGTCGATCGTGCTGTCGCGCGACTGCTCGTGGCGTCGCATTGGCGGCCGGCGCTGACCGTCGCCACCGAATGGCACGGTTGGACCAAGCGTGATCCGAGTTGGAGCCGCACGGTGCTGCGCGCCGCCATCGCGATGCAGCCGCACTGCGTCAACGATGCTGATCTGGCCAGCAAGTCAGAGGCGATCCGCCGCGAAGCGCTCGACCTAGTCGAGGGCGAAGGGTTGGCGGATCTAGCTCGCGGTCTTCGACTTGCGGCAACGCACGATCCCGATCTGGTCGGCATGGCTCGTTCGCACCTCTCGCGCGCGGTGTCGGGTTCCGACCGCGTGGACAGCGTGGCTCGGCCGTTCCTGGCGATTCTCGAAATCGGGCAGGGCAATCTGGAAGCTGCTGACCAACACGCCACGGCGCGTACCGCCGGTGCGGCGCCGGGCCTGCCGGAACTGGCGCGCGGCATGCTCGAACTCGCTCGAGGTCGCTTCGATCACGCGCGTCGCGAGTTTGCGGCGGCGATCGATGCGCTCTCGACCCAGAAGTTCTTCAACTTCCCCGATGCCGTCCGCGAAGCGATCAACGAAACTCGGCCTGCCCATGAAGCGCTCAAGGGGCTTTGCGCCACGCATGTCGCCACCGGTGATGTGGCGGGCGCGCGGCGTGTCCTTGATGAGCGCATGGTCGGCGGCCCTGATCGCGCGCTGATCGCGCAGGCCTTGGTCGACAGCGGCCTGAGCGCGGGCAAGGTGCACTTGGATGCCTTCCGCTTCCTCTATCCGCCCGCTGGTCAGACGAGCGCCGAGCCTGCAGTGCTCGCGAAGCTCTTCGAGGTCGGCTCGCGCGTTCTGCGCGATCCATCCGGTTTCACACAGGACGAACGCGACACCGTGCAGCGCATGCTCGAGGCGCTCACCCCGGGCGTCGAGCGACCCCGCGGCCGCGGTCGTTTCTATGTGCGTCGCTACGCCGGTTCGGGCCATCCGCTCTTCGAAGTCGTGTGGCTTCCGTCCGACGACGATCCGGTTCCCGCTCCGGTCGAGTGGAACCTGGTGGCGCACGGCGCGGACGGTTCGCGCGCTTCACGACTCTTCGAACGCGGCGTCTTCACGCCCGAGTCGAAGCCCTACCTCGTCTCAGGTCGCGACAGCGAAGCGCCGGACACCTTCGCAGGTGCGCGCACGGTGGCCTTGATCGATCCGCGGCAGATCGCGGTCAGTGCGGGCGACTGGAAGCTCGAGATCGGCTGCAACCGCAGCGACGATCGCGAGTCGATCGCGTTCCGCAGCGAAGGTCCGTCGCACGACGAGATCCTTGGCGCCTTCGCCGACCATCGCGAACGCTTCGTCATGCTCCTCACTGGCCTGCTCAACCCGAAGGTCGGCAAGAAGCAGATGGCTGATGTGGCTCATGCGACGGCGCGATCGTTCCCCTTTGATGTGCCCAGCGAGCTCGACGCGTTCGCAGCCGACATCGAAGTGCGCCTGACGAACACCGCTCCACTTCTGATCGAAATGGAACCAGCGGCACTCGATGCGATGGCCGTTCGCCAGGCGGCCACGCTTGCCGCGGCCCCGTCGTACCTTCGCGCGCACATCGTTGGCCTGCTCCAGAGCCCGGTGGTCAGTGTGGCGATGCGCGGCGATGGCCTGCGTGGCGCCATCGGCCGCATCCAGGGCGTGACCGAGCACGCCGAGGTGTGATCAGGAACTCTGCTTCGGTTTGATCGGATCGTCGTGGCGACCGTCGACCGGCAATCCGGCGTGCTGTTCCCAACTGTCGGGCAGCAGGTCGATGCCGAGCCTGCGAGCCGCGCTCACGGCCAGCGGAAGCAGCAGTGCGCTACCCGGCACAACGGCGAAAAACGCGCCGAGTCCAGCCATGCGCAACAGATCACCGAACTGTCGATTGGCCCGATCGATGTCGGCGCTCGAAGCTTGGCCTCGCGCTGCACGGCCATAGATCTCCATCATGTCGCGGGTCTGTGCGCTCTCCGTGACCAGCATGGCGCGCAGGCGCGTGAACCCGGCCTCGAGTTCGGCGCGCGGATTGCGCAGCAGTGTGGGCACCAGGTGTGACCAATCAGGACGGGGTTCGAGCGGTGACGGACTTGGACCGAACATGCCCGGAGCGTACGGGGGCAATCGATCACTCGGCAGCGGGATTGTGGAACCGGCGCTCGGCTCGCGGACTCTAAGGCAGCATGCCGAACACGATCACGCCGTCCGAAGTCCAGGAACACTTGACCTGTGGAACCTGCCTGCTCATCGATGTGCGGGAAGCCGACGAACGAATGAGCGAAGCGATCGCTGGTTCGATCCATCTTCCGCTCGGCCGCATCAAGGCGGGCGAACTCCCGCCCAACGGCCGTCAGGTCATCGTGCACTGCAAGGGCGGCAAGCGGAGTGACGAGGCCGCATCCTTGGTGCCGGGCGCGCTCTCCATGGCAGGGGGGATCGAGGCGTGGCGTTCGGCCGGACTTCCCACGGTTGCGATGCGCGCGAGCGGCATGTCGGTCATGCGCCAGGCGCAGTTGGTCATCGGCACCTGTGTGGCCGCTGGTACGGCGCTTGGCGCCTTCGTCTCACCGTGGTTCCTTGTGGTGCCCGCCTTCATGGGCATCGGGCTGGCGTTCGCCGGCGCGACGGGGTTCTGCGGGCTCGCGGTCCTGATGGGGAAGTTGCCGTGGAACGCGCCTCGCCCTGCGACATGCTGCGCAGTGCAGCGATGAGCCGGGCGCGGGTGGCCGCTGCCCCCGCGGGCGCGAACAGTCGTTCGCAACTTGCACTCGCAAGGTCGAGCTCCCGGAACACGCTCCTGCAACGCTCGCACACGACACCCTTGAGTTCGGGCGCCTCGCGACCCTCTTCGAGCGCCTGCAACTTGAGTCGAAGCAGTTCCGCGCAGGTGTCCCGTTCGTAGATCGGCGCTGGTGCCGGACGAACCGGCACTTGGCCCATCATCGCCTTGCGCAGCGCGAGTCGACCGCGGTGCAGCCGAGTCTTGAGCGTGGCGACACCGATGCCGAGCGCGCGCGCAGCCTGATCCGCCTCAAGGCCAGCGACATCTCGTAAGACGAGCGCGGCACGCCAAGGAGCTGGCAGCCTGAGTATGGCCGAGCGCATCTGCGCAAGGGCTTCGGCGTCGAGGAGTTGATCGAGCGAGCCCGCACCGCGGCGATCAGGCACATCGATCACATGTCGGTCGCCGAAGGGCGAGACGGCGGAGAAGGTCGGTGCAAGGCGTTGGCGACGCCGTTGTTTGGTGAGTCGCCTGAGCCCCAAGCGCGTGATGATCGTGTGCAACCAGGTCGAGCGCGCCGCGTCGCCGCGGAAGGTGTGCCACCGACGCCAAGCCCGCATCAGAGCATCCTGCACGATGTCCTCGGCGTCGGCATCCGTTGCAGCGAACTGGCGAGCCACCGCAAGAGCTTTCGCGCCGTGTGCGCGAACGAGTGATTCGAGCCCGGCGCGACGATCGTCCCGTCTGGCCGCGCATGCGTCAGGCATACGCCTTCACGCTGTCGCATGTGCACACGAGGTTACGATCGCCAAATGGATTGTCGACGCGGCTGACCGCCGGCCAGAACTTGTGGTCACGCAGCCACGCAGCGGGCCAAGCAGCCTGCTCGCGCGTGTACGGACGGTTCCAGGAATCCGACGCCACCACGGCCGCGGTGTGCGGAGCATGCTTGAGCGGGTTCGAGTCGCGCGGCATGCGTCCTTCCTCGATCGCGCGGATTTCTTCGCGAATCAAGATCAGCGCGTCGCACAAACGATCGAGCTCTGGCTTCGACTCGCTTTCGGTCGGCTCGATCATCAACATGCCCGGCTCCGGCCAACTCATCGTGGGCGCGTGGAAGCCGTAGTCCATCAGGCGCTTGGCGATGTCATCGACCTTGATGCCGGCGCTCTTGTCGAACGCGTTGCAGTCGATGATGAACTCGTGCGCACAGCGACGGTTCGCGTTCAGGTAGCGCACCGGGTAGTGCGATTCGAGGCGCTTGGCCATGTAGTTGGCAGCCAGGATCGACACTTGCGTTGCCAGCGTCAGACCAGGCCCGCCCATCATCGCGATGTACATCCAACTGATCGGAAGGATGCTCGCACTGCCGTAGGGCGCTGCGCTGATCGGGCCGATCGCGTGCACGCCTGCGCTTGCGGGATTCGAGACCGGGTGACCGGGCAGGAACGGCTTGAGCGTGTCGTTGACACCGATCGGACCCATGCCCGGTCCGCCGCCGCCGTGCGGGATGCAGAAGGTCTTGTGCAGGTTGAGGTGACAAACATCAGCGCCCATGTCGCCTGGACGCGTCAGGCCGACCTGCGCATTCATGTTGGCGCCGTCCATGTAGACGAGCCCGCCGTGAGCGTGAATGAGCGAGCAGACATCGCGAACGTTTTCCTCAAACACGCCGTGCGTGCTCGGGTAGGTGATCATCACTGCGGCAAGGTTGGCCTGGTGCTCCAAGGCCTTGGCCTTGAGGTCGGCTAGGTCGATTTCGCCGTTGGTCAGGCAGTGGACGGGGACCACAGTCATGCCGGCGACGACGGCGCTGGCGGGATTCGTACCGTGCGCGCTCTCGGGAATCAGACAGACCGTGCGGTGAGTCTGGCCGTGGTGTGCGTGATAGGCGCGGATCGCCATCAAACCCGCGTACTCGCCTTGGCTGCCCGCGTTGGGCTGCAGGCTGACCGCCGTGAAGCCGGTCACTTCCTTGAGCCAGTCCTCGAGCTGCCGGAACATCGTGGCGTAACCCTTCCACTGGTCGACCGGCGCGAAAGGATGGATGTTGCCAAACTCGGGCCAAGTGATCGGCGCCATCTCGCTGGTCGCGTTGAGCTTCATCGTGCACGAGCCCAGCGGGATCATGCTGTGGCACAGCGACAGGTCGCGGCTCTCCAGGCGCTTGATGTAGCGCAGGAGTTCATGCTCGCTGTGGTAGCTGTTGAAGACATCTTGCGTCATGAACGCATCCGTGCGCCGAAGCGCGGCGGGGAGCGTTGGCGAAGCAGGCACCTCGAGCGCTGGCGTGGGCTTGCCCACAGCTGCGGCGAAGGCGCCGAGCAACGCATCGAGCGACGCAGTCGTGATCGTTTCGTCCAGCGTGACGCCCACGGTGCCATCGGCAAAGGGGCGAACATTGATGCGACGCGACGCGAGCGCCGACGCGAAACCGCCGGGCGATCCCGCCAATCGCACATGGAGCGTGTCGAACCAAGTGTCGTTGAGCACGGTGTGGCCGAGCTTGGTCAGGCCGGCGGCGAGCGTGCCCGTTGCAGCGTGGATTCGTCCAGCGATGCGGCGCAGTCCATCTGACCCGTGGTAGGTGCCGTACATGCCGGCCATGACAGCCAGAAGCACTTGGGCGGTGCAGATGTTGCTCGTCGCGCGGTCGCGCTTGATGTGCTGTTCGCGGGTCTGGATCGCCATGCGCAGGGCAGGCGCGCCCGTGGCATCGCGGCTGATCCCGATGATCCGCCCCGGCATGCGGCGGACATGCTCAGGCTTGGTGGCGATGAACGCAGCGTGCGGACCACCGAGTCCCATCGGAACACCAAAGCGCTGGGCACTGCCCACAGCAATGTCCGCGCCCCATTGGCCCGGCGGAACAAGCATCACGAGCGCCATGGGATCGCAGCAGGCGACGACTTGCGCACCAGCCGCGTGAGCGCGATCGGTCACACCGCGCAGGTCATGCACGGATCCATCCGTCGATGGGTACGCCAGCAGCGTGCCGCAGTAGCGGTGTGCCGCGAAGTCGGCGGTCATCGGATCGCCCACGACGATCGTGATGCCGAGTCCGCCCGCACGGGTCTGGACGACAGCAATCGTCTGCGGATGGCAACCCGCGTCGACGAAGAAGTGGTCGTGCGTCGGATCGGCGATCGAACGCGTCATCGTCATCGCTTCGGCCGCTGCGGTGCCCTCGTCCAAGAGCGATGCGCCGGCGAGCGGAAGTCCGGTCAGTTCGGCGATCATCGTCTGAAAGTTCAGGAGCGCCTCAAGACGCCCCTGCGCGATCTCGGCCTGATAGGGGGTGTAGGCCGTGTACCAACCTGGGTTCTCAAGGATGTTGCGCTGGATCACGCCCGGCACAATCGTGCCGACATAACCCATCCCGATCCAGGTCTGCCAGATGTGGTTCTGCTGCGCGATGCGGTGCAGCGCGGCCAGCGTTTCGGCCTCGCCGCGCTCGCTCACGCCCAGCGTGTTGGTGGGGTCATCGATCCGCAGGGGCTGCGTCATCCGGATCCCAGCCGGGATCGCCTGGGCGCTCAGTTCATCGAGCGACGCGCAGCCGAGCGTGGTCAGCATGTCCACGATCTCGGGCTCGCTCGGGCCGATGTGGCGCCGAATGAAGGTGTCGGTCGGCGCGAGGGCGAGATGGGCCTTGGATGCGGTCGGCATGGTCGAGGAAAGCATGGTCATGGTGTGGTGGCGCCCGGTGACGGCGGTCAGAAAGTATAGGCCTGAGGGCCGTCGTCCCTTGCACGGGAAGGCCTTGCAATCCTAGAGTGGGCACCCTCGCGACGAGGCACGCCGCCTCGCGCAGGAAGGCCCACATGCTGCTCACCTTGCGCTCGACTCTCACCACGCTCCTTGGCGCCGCGTGTGCCGTCTCGGCGATCGCCATGGCGCAGGACTCCGAGCCCGCGCACAAGAAGGGCACGATCATCGAGGGCACCGTCAACATCTACGACTACTCGCCTGATGAGACGGGCACCGATCCGGACATTGCGGGTCAGCTCGCGGCCATTGGTCCAGTCGGGCAGCAGTGGTACCAGCATGTGATGACCCTTTCGAATCCCTACTTCGAGGGTCGCGCGCCGGGCTCCGACGGGATCGCTGCTGCTGCCAACTATGTGGAGTTCTGGATGCGTCACGCGGGCCTCGAGCCCGGCTTCCCCGCGAAGGAAGGGGAGAGCGAACGCACGACCTATCGTCAGCCCTTTGAACTGCCAGGTGCTGGTCCCAAGGTCGTCGACAGTGCAGTGTCGATCGGCGACAGCGCGCTCAAGTCAGGCCAGGACTACATCGTGCTCGGTTCGAGCGGCAGCGCGAGCGTGACGGCGCCGCTGGCGTTCGCCGGCTACGCGATCGAATCAGGTCGCGACGGCTACACGAGCTTCAAGGACGACAGCGAGGACCTGAAGGGACGCATCGCGGTCTTCTTCCGCTACGAGCCCATCAACCAAGAAGGCGTAAGTCGTTGGAGCGAGCGTCGGTGGAGCGAACACAGCGCCGCGGCACCGAAGCTCGAGGCACTCGCCAAGCGCGGCGCTGTGGGCGTGATCATGGTCACGCCGCCCGATGCGCGTGATGCCCGCCGCGGACTCGAATCGACCGCCACGAGCCGATTCGGCGATCGGCTCACGATCCCCGCTGCGCAGCTGAGCATCGAAGCGATGGACGCGCTGATCCAGCAGGCCGATCCCAACGCGCGCACGCTCGCAGAATGGCGGCAACAGGCGGACGAGGGCGCAGTCACGACGGTGCCGCTGAAGGACTCGGTGCAGGTCACACTCAAGGCCGAATTGACGACTGGCACGATTTCGACCGACAACATCGGCGGCGTGCTGCGTGGGGCCGGATCGCTCGCCGATGAGTGGGTCATCGTGGGAAGCCACTACGACCATGTTGGATTTGGCAACTATGGCGCGGATCCGCGCAATCGCGGCAAGCTTCATCCGGGCGCGGACGACAACGCCAGCGGCACGGCCGCCATGCTCTGCATGACGAAGCTGATGTCGGATTGGTATGGATCCGACAGCGCGCCGAAGGATCGGCGCAGTGTTCTCTTCATGGCCTTCAGCGCGGAAGAAGTCGGTTTGGATGGAAGTCGTCACTGGACCGAGCATCCGACGCTGAAGCAAGAGTCGATCAATGCGATGGTCAACCTCGACATGGTTGGCCGAATGCGCAACGACGAACTGGTCGTGGGCGGCGTGGGCAGCGCGAAGGGTTTCAAGGATTGGCTTCGTCCACGCTTTGAGGAGAGCGGCCTGACGATCCGAGCCGATCTGAGCGGCCGCGGACCGAGCGACCACGCGAGCTTCTACAGCGCGGGCATTCCGGTGCTCTCCCTCTTCACGGGCGTGCACGACGTCTATCACAAGCCTGGCGATCATGGTTGGACCGTGAATCCCGGCGGCGCGTCCAAGGTCATCACGCTCGCAGAGTCGATCACGAAGGGCTTGGCGAGCGAACCCAAACTCGAGTTCGAAGGCAAGACAGCGGGTTCGGGACAGGACCGCGGCTACGCCAAGGTTCGGTTGGGCGTCTCGCCTGGCTACGCAGAAACCGGGCAGCAGGGCGTGGTCGTCGAAGCCGTGAGCGATGGCACGAGCGCTGCTGAGGCTGGCATCAAGAAGGGCGATGTGCTCCTGTCTTGGAATGGCGAACTCCTTGAGGGCGCCGGCGACATGATGGACCACTTGCGCAAGCACGCGCCTGGTGACAAGGTCAAGATCAAGCTTCGCCGCGACGGCAAGGACATCGAGCTCGACGTCACCATGAAGGCGTCGAAGCCGCGTGGCTGAGCGATCGGTCGACGATCCGACTCGCTGTTGGCCCTGCGGCTATCCGATCGCGCTCGGAGCTACGGTCTGCACAGAGTGCGGCGCCCATCGTTCCGAGGCTCGCGAGCGATGGTTGCGCGCGACGCGGATCAGTGCGCTCGACCCCGCACACGCGCAGCGACAGCTCGACCGAATCCGGCGTTGCGCCATCATCCTGATGATCGGCACCGCGGCCTTGCTCGCGTGGGCGTGGGTTGGCCCCATGCTGTTCCCCAAGACGGTCGCTGACGCCTGGTGGGTGTATGCCGCCATCGTCCTTCCGATTCGCCAAGGCGTCATGCCGTGGGTTGCGGTCCTCGGACTCTGGCGCGTGCTCCATGGGCGCTGGACGCGACTGCTCTGCATCGGAGTGCTCGCCGCGGGACCGCTTCGCGTCGCTGATGTGGTGGTGGAGGAGTTCTTGGGCTACTGGTTGTTCGGTCGGCCCATGACGGGCTTCGTGTTCAGCTTCTCGCTCGTGGACATTCTGCTGCCGGCGGCAACCCTCACGGTTCTCGTGGTGGCGATGCAGCGGCTCGCCACGGGACTTCGCTGGCCGTGGCGATACGCCCTCGTCATGGTCGCGGCTGGACTCTCGGTCTTCCTCAGCGTGGCGTGGGCTGGGGCGTTCCTCGCCGCCAACACAGACGGGCTCGGAGCGTGGCAGCCGACTTTGTCGCGCATGCTGCAGATGCTGTCGTTCTCATCGATGCTCTCGAGCCTGATGATGCTCTTCATGAGCGCAATGATGGTCGGCGTCGTTCGCGCCCTTGGACGACGGCTACGCTAGGTCCATGCGGCTCGCCATCGCGGCATCGGTCCTTCTACTTGTGCTGCATGCACCGCGCGTCTGCGCGCAGGATCCATCGGCGACGAATCCAGTTGCCGTTCCAGCGTCAGAGCCGACCAAGTCCGTTTCAGTTCCTCCGGCCGCATCCATCGAGCACTCCTCGGAGCCGGCACCGGATGGTCAGGTGATCTGGTTCGACCAGCCGGCGCGGTCCTGGAACGAGGCGCTGCCCGTGGGCAACGGCAGGCTTGGCGCGATGGACTTTGGCGATGTTCACGAATCGCGACTTCAATTGAATGAAGACTCGATCTGGCAAGGCCGTCGCGACGACCTGCAACCGCGCGCGCTGGCGATGGAAGTCGCCGATGTGCGTGACCTGCTCTTGGCGGGGAAGGTCCGCGAAGGGCAGGATCTTGCACAGCGCACGCTGATGGACCCCGAGACGACGCGCTCCCATCAGACGCTCGGCGATCTTGTCATGCGCATGCCCGGGATGGGAGCCGTGACGGGCTATCGTCGCGGTCTGGATCTGTCCTCGGGCATCAGCGCCACCACCTGGACGAAGGACGGCGCGAACTACATGCGCACGGTCTTCGCGAGTCAGCCGCACGATGTCATCGTGGTCGAGCTCGTGTGTGATCAGCCGCGGGGCATCGACCTGACCCTTGCGCTCGAGCGGCAACCGAGCAGCGACGGTTGCCCGCTTGTCATCGATGCCGGAACGACCAAGGGTTCTGGCATCGTGCGCGTGTGGGGTCGCACCGAGGTTGATCCCACCGCCGGCGTGACCTTCGAAGCGAGCGTGATGGCGCTCCCGCATGGCGGTACCTGTGTGCAGGATGGGTCCACGCTGCGGATCGAGCGCGCTGACTCGGTCTATCTCGTCATCGCGGGTCGGACCGACTATTGGGGCGAGCCGTCCCTGAGCGATCGCAACGCGAAGGATCTGACGACAGCAGCACGAAGCCAGGAACCGCTGCGCGATGAGCACATCCGGTGGTTCAGCCGTCAGATGGGTCGGGTCTCGATCGATCTTGGTCAAAGCGACGCGGAAGCTCGCGCGCTACCGACGGATCGTCGTCGCGCTCGGATGGAGTCCGGCCAGTCCGATCCAGAACTCATCGCGATGCACGCGCAGTTTGCGCGATACCTGCTGATCTCGTGCAGCCAACCTGGCGATCTCCCCGCCAATCTGCAGGGCATGTGGAACGAGCATCTCAAAGCGCCATGGGGCGCGGACTACCACACCAACATCAACCTGCAGATGAACTACTGGGCGTGCGAAGTGCTGAACACGCCCGAGTGCTTCGATCCGTTGATGGTCTTCATGGAAGCGCTCGCGGTGCGCGGGACCCAGGTCGCTCGCGAGATGTACGGCGCTGGTGGCTGGTGTGCGCATCACACCAGCGATGCTTGGCACCGCGCCACGGCAACGGGACACACCGTGTGGGGACTTTGGCCGCACGGCGGCGGATGGCTCGTTCGCCAGGGCTTCGAGCACTACGCGTACGGCGGCGATCGTGCGGCGTTGCGACGAGCGTGGCCGCTGCTTCGCGGGGCGAGCGAGTTCTATCTCGATTGGGTCGTGCGCGATCCGGTCACGGGCAAACTCATCGGTGGGCCGAGCTCGAGCCCCGAGAACAGTTTCATCCTGCCTGATGGATCGCACGCCGACATCGGGATGGGCAATGCGATGGATCAGGAAATCGTCGAGGATTGCTGGCGCAACACGCTCGCCGCGGCCGAGGTTCTGGGCGAGCAGGATGACCGCATCGCGCGCAAGATCCGCGAAGCGCTGCCATCGCTCGCCCGTCCCACCGTTGGCGCGGACGGGCGATTGATGGAGTGGTCGAAGCCGTGGCCCGAAGCCGAGCCGGGGCATCGTCACATGAGTCACTTGTACGGATTGCATCCAGCGTCGCTCTTCACGGCCGAGGACACGCCCGAGATGATGACAGCGGTCCGAAAGTCGCTTGAGCATCGGCTTGCCCATGGCGGCGGCCACACCGGATGGTCGCGCGCGTGGCTCGTGAACTTCTTTGCGCGGCTGCGCGATGGCAACGAGTCGTGGCGCCAACTCAACGAACTCCTGCGCAAGAGCACGCTGTCGAATCTCTTCGACAATCACCCGCCATTCCAAATTGATGGGAACTTCGGTGGCGCTGCGGGATTGGCCGAGATGCTGCTGCAGTCCCACCAGCAGTTGGGCGAGGGCGCCCAGCGCGGTCATGTGGTGCATGTGCTTCCGGCGTGGCCCGATGCTTGGATCGACGGCGGCTATCAGGGTCTTCGCGCGCGCGGCGGCCATGTGGTGCTCGCGCAGTGGCGGGCGCATGCGATGCATGCCGTGCGCATCGAGTGCGGGTTCGAGCCGCTGTGGATCAGGCTGCCCAGCGGGTGCCAGATCAAGGGCGCATCGAGTGACGGCAAGCCCGTGCCCATCGAGCGCCGCGGCGAAGCATGGTTCGTGCCGGGCACAACGACCGGGCAGAAGATCGACATCGTGTTCTGACGAGCGCGAAGCGCTGCCGCTCATCCCTCAGCGCCTGGGAGCGCTGACTCAGTCAGTCGAACCGGAACACGCCCTTCTTCCAGGCATAGATGTAGGCGATGACGCTGGTCCCGACGAAGAAGCCGATGCGGGCCAAGAAGAGACCGGCTTCGGCGCTTCCAGGTTCGAGCTTCGTGAAGGCGAGCGCCCACGGGTAGAGGAAGATGATTTCGATGTCGAAGAGCAGGAATGTCATCGCCAGGATGTAGAAGCGCACGTTGAAGCGCTTGTGCGTGGTCCCGATCGGGTCCATGCCGGACTCATAGGACATCCCTTTGACTGCACCCTCGGCCTTGGGTCCCAGCAGCAAACTCGCCACGATGTTGATCGCGGCGAAGCCCACCGCCATGACGCACACCATCAAGACAGGCAGATAGGCAGCCAGGTCGCTCGACAGGTTCCAGCCGTTCATGGGGCGGAAGTGTAGCCGGGCGCACAGGGTGCCGATCCCGCTCTCACTGGCTCCGGTCCGCCGGCCAAGACCGTGCTACACGGCGATCAGGGATACGGCCCCCAGAAGAAGAGCATCAGCCCAAGATCCTCGCCGTTGACCATGCCGTCCCGCGTGATGTCGGAAACGGGATCAGCGAGTCCCCAGGCCGAAAACAGGATGCCGAGATCGCCGCCATCCACGGTGCCGTCGTTGTTGATGTCCGGCGATGCCGCCTCATGGCAGATGTCCGGATCCCCATCTCCGTCGGCATCGCTGCAATCTGTCCCGACGAAGAACGGACGACCGATCGAATCAGCGTCGGCCTTGACGAGCACGGTGCACGGCCAGCCCACCGAGCACGACCCTCCGAGCGGGTGGTAGCGATCGTTCCACGATTGCCCCGGCGCGCATCCCGGCACCGGAATGTTGGCGGCTTCGAGCATCGTCGAGACCGTCGCGCGCGCGAGCATCCGCTGACCATGTGGCTGGTAGTGCACGGCATCCGCCAAGCCAAGATTCTGTGCGTCGCCCCAGCGGAAGGCCTGTTCATGCACGCGACGCATGTTGAACGCGATGATCCTTGGATTCGATGTCGCGACGGCAGCCGCCGCGCCGGGCAAGCGATCGTAGTCGGACCCTGATGCGAGCTCGCGCCGATGCGCATCGCTGACGATCAAGATCGGGAAGAGCGGATCGCCGTGAGCCCATCGGATGAGGTCGATCGCTTGTTGAAGCTTCTGCGCCCATGCCGTCGCCGAGCCGTAGCTGTCGTTGGCACCGAAGTGAAGGATCGCAGCATCGAGCCCGAGCGCGGCGATCACCGGTCCGCTCGCCCCGTGCATCGACACGAAGTCTCCGATGGCGGCTCCTCCTTGAGAAAACGAGTCCACCAAGACGCCGCGCGACTGAGATGCATTGCGGAACCGCGCGCCGAGCACATCCACAGGGAACACAGGATCTGCGCCGAGAATCGAAATCTGACGGAAACCGTCGATCTGCTGCGGCAGCGTGCCGGTCGTGACCCAGCCCACGGAATCGCCACTGGGCGGCTGACCAGGAAGCGTTCCTTGCGCGATCGGGACAGCGGTGTGAACAGGGTGGGTCGATGGAACGATCGAGCCACGCCACTCGAGCGATCCGGCGGTCGAGCGTCGTGAGAGAAGGACATCAACCACGATGTTGGACCCGTCCAGGAACCACGGGGAACCGATGCGCTCGGTGACGACACACCGCTCTGCGTTGGGCATGAGCACCGCGTGGAATGCGTCGACCCCATCGGCTGGACCGAGCCGCGCTTGGACGATCATCCCTGGCGGAACCGCGACCGAGGGAATCTGAGGTTGGGATGCTGGTTGGCGAACCAGGTTGTGGCTCGCCGCGAGCCAGTTCGGCTCGGTGTCCCACCAGTTCTGTTGCAGCACGACGGTCTCGCTCACCGGCCCGAACGCTTCGGCGAACAGCGCGTTCGCCTCCATGATGTAGTGACGGCCCCACGCTGTCGGCGAGGCTTCTTGCGAGTCACCGAACACGCCAATGCGCACGATGCCCGTGTTCGAGCTCAGCAGCAACTCGCGAAGAAAGCTCGGGTCCTGACTCGCGACGATCGGCACCTGCGGGTACAGGTCGTAACCAAACGAGGGCGCTGCCGCCCCAACGCACAAGGCGGCCGCGCAACACGCTCGGATGGACACGAATCCCGACATGGATGAACAGCATCGCCTCTCCACGGGGCGGCGCAAGTCCGATGGCCGGAATCATGGCGCGATTCGGGGCCGCCGCGTCGGTCCGTTGCGTCTGACACCTTGCCCTGCGGCGGTCGCGCCCTCTGGGCGCCGGCGTTTCGCGTTGCTGTCGCATCGCGCGTCAGCGGCCGTCGCTCCCTTTGGTCGCGGAATGCCTCGTTCGCTCAGACAGTCCTCGCCTGCTCAGAAACTGGCGCGGATGTCACACTTTGGTCACTGACTGGCACTGCGCGCCAGCTTTCCTCGCAGGCTGTGGAACTCGCTCGGCGAGGCATGCCGCGCCCCTTTTCCGCGACGGCCGCAAGACCGAGTCGATCGCGGTGCACAACAACATGCAGAAAACTCCTCGTTGACATCACTCCGAAGTCAATTTCGGGGGTCGAGATTGCAGAACTGCAGCTCTTCGCGCGGCTCGAGCCGACAGCCCGTCCACGCAGCAGGGACCCGAGGAAGCGTGAGGACGAGCGCGTGAATCACGACGCAGCGGCGAGCAAGGGCGCGTGAGCGAGCGCCTGCGCGCAGCGCAGGCACCAGATGAGGAGG
>VGXL01000044.1 GCA_016873315.1 Phycisphaerae bacterium
ATGCGAGCTACGCAGCCGTCGCGCGGACATGCCACGGCGCGATCCTTGAGTGCGAGGCGTATCTGGGCCTGCGCGATCCGGCCGACGCGATGGCCGAACTCGAAGCCGGTGTTGCCGACGCGCTCGCCTGTGATCCAGCGCCGCGTGGCGATCTCCTGGAAAGCCACGGCTGGTGGGCCGTGTGCGCCTGCAATGTGGCTGCACGATCGCTCGATGGCCCCGCGTTGCAGCGTGCACTCGCGATCTTCACCAACATGATCAGCGAAATCGCCGATGCCACCGACAATTGGTCGCTGCGTGAACGCTGCTTCAGCATCGAACACGCCGCGCACGCCGATGATCTCTCGGCCGAGTGGCTGCTGGATCGGAGTGACCTCAAGGTGCTGTGTGGCACCATGAGCCGATTCCCATCGTTCCGCCCAACGGGTTGGCGCATTCTGGAGCGCGCCCAAGTCCTGGAGGAAGCCTCATGAAGCCGGTCCAACTCGTGCTGTGCGGCCTGCTGGCCGTGGCCTGCCCAAGTGCATCGATCGTGCATGTTGCCTCGGCGGGCAACGACTGGTGGGGCGATCAGCGTCGCAAGCTCCCGCCATGGTGGGTCGGTACCGGGCAGACCACTCAGGAGCGCATGTTCTTTGCCATGATGGACACGCGGTTCGGCACTCGGTGGATGCACACGATGCAGGAAGAAGTCGTCATGCCGATGTGGAGCCGGTGGCTGCGCGATTGGCACCGGCGCGAGAAGACCGGGCACTGAGCAATCGACCCCGATCTACACTCGGGTGATGGCCCGTCGACGCGCGTCGATCGTGATCCTGATGCCGATCGTCGGGTCGTCGGCGTTTGCCCAAAAGGGTGACCAGCCCGGCGAGATTCAGCCGCCGCTGCCGGCCGAGATGATGGCGTTCGACAGTCCTGCGCTCACGCCTGAAGGGTCGCTTGCGTCGATGCGTGTTGAGGATGGATTCCGCATCGAGCTGGTGGCCAGCGAACCGATGGTCGTCGCGCCCGTGGCCATGGCGTTTCATCCTGATGGATCGCTGTGGGTCGTCCAGATGCCGGGCTTCATGAGCGACATCGATGGTTCGCGCGAACTCGAGCCGAACGGCAGCATCGTGCGATTGGTCGATCGTGACGGCGATGGCCGCATGGACGATCGCCAGATTGTGTTGGAGTCGCTGATCTTGCCGCGGTCGATCGCCTTCCACCGCGGCGGCACGCTGGTGATTGAGCCGCCCCATCTGGTGTGGGCGCAGGATCTTGATGGCGATGGCCGCGCCGAGTCGACCACGATCGTCGCGTCGGGGTTTGCGGGTCTCGAGAGTCCTGAGCATGCGGGCAACGCGCTTACCTGGTTCCATGATGGTTCGTTCGTGCCGAGTCAGCACGACGCGGGGTTCGTCGATCACGGGCGCGGGTTCGCTGCATTCGCGACGCCCGTCGAAGGACAGTGGGGCCAGGCGATCGATGACTTTGGTCGTTTGTTGGTCACGCCCAACAGCGATCCCCTGCTGATCGATCTTGTTCCACGATGGATGGCCGCGCGAACGCTCGGTGCGTCGAGCCTTCCGGGTGTGCCGCAGCGTGTGGTCGAGGATGCGCGCACTTGGCCATCGCATCTGACGCCGGGGATCAATCGTGCCTATCGCACCGGTGTGCTGCGCGATGGGCGATTGGCGCATGTGACATCGGCGTGTGGGCCGGTCGTCAACCGCGACATCGTGCTCGGCGAATCGATGCGCGGCGATGCGTTCATCTGCGCGCCGTGCGCCAATGCGGTCAAGCACTACCGGATCACCGAGAAGGACTCTGGTCCCGTGGGCGAGCCCGTGCCCGTGGGCGGCGAGTTTCTGACGAGCACCAGCGAGCGGTTTCGGCCATGTGATCTCAAGATCGGACCCGACGGTGCGCTCTACATCGCTGACATGAGCCGCGGCATCATCCAGCACCGCATCTTCATGACGAGCTTTCTTCGCGCGCAGGTGACGGCGCGCGGGCTCGATCAGCCCATCGATCAGGGACGGATCTGGCGCGTGGTGCCGGCCGATCGTCCGCTGCGCGCGCGTGTTGACCTGACGACCGCCGATCAGGCCGCGCTCGTCAACCACATCAGTGGTCCCAGCGGACATCTGCGCGATCACGCTTCACGACTGCTCGTTGAGCGCTGCCGATCCTTGGCGCCGCATCCCAGTGGGGAAGATCGGCGCCCGGACACCACCACAGTTCGCGCCCTCGTCGAACTCTCGCGCGGCGTGCAGGTCGATCCTGCGGTGCGTCATTCGGCGGCGAGCACGCTCATGATGCTCGGCGCCGGCGACATGGATCTCATTCATGCGCTGTCTTTGGACCGTGATGCACGGCTTCGAGCGGATGCTGCGATCTTTGCCGCGGGCATGCTGCATGGGGGACAGCATGTGCAGGCGTGCGTGGCGACGCTCGAACGCCTCGCGCAGGATCCCGCACGCAGCGTGGCGATTGCCGCACTCGCGTCGCTGGGCGAAGTCCAGGACGATCGCGACTTCATCGAGGCCGTTGGCCGACTCGTCGCGACCGGCGGTGTTCTGAGCGATGCGTCACGACGCGCTGCTCTCGCCAGCGGCATCAAGGGCAGATCGATGTTGCTCCTTGAGTGGTCGCTCTCGCTCGCGGACGGTGGCGACGCCGGCGTTCGTGCGCTTGCGAAGGAGTGCGTGGGACAGGTTCTGGCTCACGGCAACGAGCGCCTGAACGAAGCACTGCTGGCACTGGCTGCGCGCGCTTCATCGACGCAGCCGCAGATCGCGTCGACGATGCTCGATCGTGTCGCAGCGTGGACGAAGCCGGGCACGAAGGACGCTCGAGTCCTGCGCATGCACGGGCAGCCGGTTGGTTGGGGCGAGCTTGTGGCGGCGGGTCCGCGTGCGGTTCGCGCTGTGGCCGTGCTGCTTGACCCACAACTTTCGTGGCCGGGTCGCCCGGGCTACTTCCGACCCACGGTGGAACTCAGCGCCGATCAGCGTGGACGACTGCTCTACGGCAATTGTGTCGGATGTCATCAAGCCAGTGGTGCGGGCATGCCACCGGTCTATCCCCCGTTGCGAGACAGTCCCTTTGTGACGGGCGATCCGTCGCGGCTCATTCGAATCCTCGTGCATGGGCTCGAGGGCGACCTTGAGCTCGATGGGGTCACCTATCGCGGCGCGATGCCAGCGGCGCCGATTCAATCCGATGCGGATCTTGCGTTGCTCGCGAGTTGGCTGCGATCACAGTGGGGTCACGCGTCGGAGCCGATCACGCCGGAGTTCGTGTCGCGTGTACGCGCCGCCGATGCAACCCGGACCGGTCCATGGACTGCCCAACTGCTGGAGTCAGCGACGACGGTCGCGCCCGACCGTTGATGCGAGCGATGTGTGTTGATCGTGGCGGGTGGGTGAGCGCCCACACTGCTGCACCCTGAGTGCATCAGCCATGGCACGACTCAGGGTCGGCGTGAAAGAGCGCGGAATCGCAGCATCGCTTGTGCGCAATCAGCGCACTCATCCGCCGCGCAAGAGCCGTTCGACTTGTTCGCGGAACTCCGGCGGCACATCCGCCAGTCCACGACCACTGCCTGCAGGATCGACATGACCTTCCCAGAGGACGGATCCGTCGAGGTCTTCGACCCGCACTTGGGCTGGCTCGTGGTTTCGTCGATTGATCGAGATGCGAACCGAACCGTCGTCGAATGATGCGGACGACGACGACGATGAGGAAGATCGTCGTTCCTCGCGCTGACCATCGCGTTGACCATCGCGTTGACCATCGCGCTGACCATCGCGTTGACCATCGCGCTGACCACTGCGCTGACCATCGCGCTGACCACTGCGGTTCGCTGGCGGCATCGGCGGCATCGGAGGACGCGGTTCGTCACCGTTCCATTCCTGAACTTCGATCTCGACCTGAACATCGCGCTCAAGCGCGCGCATCAGCCGCTCCATCACGCGATCGCGCTGGTCGGGCGGAAGACCCTCGACCGCATCGCGCACGGCTTCCATGAGACGCGCGCGCGCGTCGTCACCGCCATCACGGTCTGGCTGTGCGTGACGGCGCTGTCCTTCACGGTTCGGCGCGTCCGCGCGCTGCCGTTCGGGGCGCGGTCCCTCGCCGTGCGGCCCATCACCGCGCTCACCTTCGCCGTGTTGCGCCTTGTTGTGTTGGCCCTCACGCTGCTGCGCTCCGCCGCGTTGCCCTCCGCCGCGTTGCCCTTCGCCGCGTTGCCCTTCGCCGCGTTGCCCTTCGCCGCGTTGCCCTTCGCCGCGTTGCCCTTCGCCGCGTTGCCCTTCGCCGTGTTGCCCTTCGCCGCGTTGCCCTTCGCCGTGTTGTGCGTCGTTGCGTTGCCCGTCGCGTCGCTGCGCATCGCCGCCCGTGTGGTCGGGTGCAGCACGACGCGCGGGCACCATGCGTTCACCGAGCGTGACCTCGGACTGCTTGCGCTCGCCGCGGCGGAGCCACGACAGTTTCATGTTGGCGCCTGGCTGTTCGGACTTCACCAGTCCGCCGAGTTGATCGACATTCATCAAGAACTGATCACCAACCATTTCGAGGATGTCGAAGCGCTGAAGACCAGCCTTCTCTGCGGGGCTCTCTGGCTCGACGAACATCACGACCAAGCCGGCACCCTTTCGCAACGGCAACTGCATCGCCACATCGCTGCGCACAGGTTCCACTTGCACGCCAAGCCACGCCTGGCGTTCGGTCATGCGATCGGTCGGTGCCTGCACAGGGGCCAGGGCTCGCTGTGGTGGCGGAGTTGGTTGTCCAGCGCGCGGTTCCTGGGCGGGCGAGCACGAGAATGCGACGACGAGCACGGTGGGAACAACCAGCGCCATGAGAGCCTCCTTGCAACGGACCAGCGGGACGGATTCCATCATCGTGCTTGGGACATCGGCATTTTCAAAGCGCGTGCTGCAGAGTCGACTTGGCAGAGGCCGCCGTTCGGTCGACGCTCACCACACGCTGGATGCGAGCGCCGCCGCGGCAGCGATCACTCAGTCATGTCCCAGCCAGCCATGTACCGGCCCGTCTCCAGCTTCAAGACCTGCCGGACGAGGTCGTTGGCGAGCGTGCTCGCGCCAAAGCGGAATAGATGGGGCGATAACCACTCTTGCCCCAGCGTTTCGCGCACCATCACCAGATAGTGGATCGCGGACTTCGCGGCGCGAATCCCGCCGGCGGGCTTCATCCCGATGCGGATCCCGGTCGTGCGATGGTGCTCGCGGATTGCCTCGAGCATCACAAGCGTGACGGGCATGGTGGCCGCGGGTTGGACCTTGCCGGTGCTTGTCTTGATGAAGACCTCGCCGTCGACGAGCGCAGGTGCGCCGGGCACGCTCGATGCGGCATCCATCGCGACATCGCTCGCGTGTCGCACCTGCTCAAGTGTGCCGAGCTCGCCAGTCTCAAGAATGATCTTGAGGTGCGCTGATCCGCATGCACGCTTGATCTCGCGGATCTCTTGCGCGACTTCTGCGTGACGACCCTCGAGCCAGGTGCCCCGCGTGATGACCATGTCGATCTCATCTGCTCCATCAGCAACAGCGCGCGCACAATCGGCCAGACGAAGGTCGAGTGGATACTGCCCGCTTGGGAATCCCGTCGCCACGCTCGCCACCTTGACGGTCGAGTCGCGCAGGGCATCGCGCGCATCGCGTACGCGTGACGGGTAGACGCACACCGCAGCGACGGGCGGCAGCGGATCCTTGAGCACACCGTGGTACGGGCGCAGTGCCTTGGCACAGAGTGCATGCACTTTTTCGCGCGAGTCCTTGCCCTCAAGCGTCGTCAAGTCCACCATGGACAGCGCCAGGCGCAAGGCCTGGCGCTTGGAGTCATGCTTGATCGAACGCTTGGTGAACGAGGCGGCGCGCGCGACGGCGGTGACGGTGTCGACCGCGCGCATGCTCGGTCAGTTCCCGCGAGCGCGAGCGAAGAGCGCGGCCAGACTCTCGCTGTGCCGCAGTTGAACCTTCTGGTCTTGGAATCGCTCCATGGCGTAGACCAGCAGCACTTCGTCGCGGCTGTCCACCACGTAGACGGCTTCGATGGGCTGTGCCGGCGTGCCCTGACCCGTGGTGGCGGAGCAGACGCTGTAGCCGTGCTGACCGCTGTTGGCCTGGTCGGCGTACGCGCGCTGTTCGAGCCGCCCCGCTTGCATGATGACCAGTGCGCCCAAGAGGACCGCGGTCGCCCACAGGATCGCTGCGCCAGTGCCGATGGACTGTTGATTGGTTCGCGTGCTCATCGTCCGCCCCTCCGTGCTTGCATGCTGTCGGCGGCGATGTTGCGGTAGCCGACGTAGTTCATCTTCTTGCTCGTGTCGTCCCAAGCTAGGGCGACGAGTTCGTTGTTGGTCTCGTCGATCACATACACGACCGACAGCGGCGTGCCCGTGACGCCACTGGAAATCAGAATGTACGATCCGCGTTGGCGTGCTTGGGCGCTGGCGCTGCCAGACAACGAGACGAGCGCGAGCGCCGCGAGCAGCACGGCATTCAGCGCGATCAGGGAGAGGAACTGTGTTCGTGACATGAAGGAACCTCCTGGGTGGTGTGATGTCGGCTTGCGGGACCCCGTCGCGTGATCAATCGTGAACGAACCGCGCGATCAGTCCATGTGGCTGCGCTTGACTGGATAGAGCGCCACGCCGAGCACGCCGGCCGCGATCAGGAACATGACGGCGTAGCCCACCCACGCGGGTGCTGGACTGTTGACGCTCGGTTCGCGGGGACCTTGTGCTAGGGCGATGCCGGTCACGAAGAGCGCGGCGACCATTGGTGCATATCGTGCGAGGCGGCTCATGTCCGAAGCATACCGGGGGCCATGGGCGACAGCGCCACGCGCTTGCCATCACGCACCGCGCGCACGACCGGATCTGTGGGGTCGTGGTCGAGCACGATGCGGAGTTCGCGATCGAGGGCATCGTGCAAGAACGCGCGCTTGCTGAGCATGGTCTGGTAGGGCAGCATGTCGTAGCCGAGGCTCGACGATGGATGCGCGTGGTGCCGCGTGGGCATGAGGTCGCCGGGGAACGCCCACGGACCATCCTGCCCTTGGATGAAGACGCCCTGCATCCCCCAGGTGTGACCCGGAAGCGGACGAAGCTCGATGCCCGACATCGGCTCCGCGATGCCGTCGTGCAGCACGATCTGCGACGCGATCGGATCGAGCACCGAGCGAAGGTAGGTCTTCGTCATCGTGCTTTTGTTTGCGAGCGCGTCGTCCCACTCGGTCCGCTGCACATGGATGCGCGCGGCGGAGAAGACGGAGCGGATCGAGCCATCTGGTCCAGATGTCAGCCCGGCCGCATGATCGAAGTGGAGGTGCGTGACGATGACGTCGGTGATGTCCTTCGGCGTGACGCCACGCTCGGCGAGCGCGTCGACGACGGTTCGACGAGCCAGCAGCCACGCGGCACGGTCTGCATCGCTCCATCGATCGCCGTATCCAGTTTCCACAAGCACGGTGCGTGCGCCGTCACGAAGCAGCAGTGCGTTGCACGCGAGTGGGATCCGGTTGTCCGCGTCGGCCTCGACCCAGGTGGACCACTGCACCTTGGGGATCAGCCCGAACATTCCGCCGCCATCGAGTCGGAAGTCACCGACGCGAAGCACCTCGATGTGCCATCGATTCATGCGTAGTCCATCCAGGTACCTCGGATCAGGGTGCCGTGTTGGGCGGCGCCGACGCGGGTTGCGTGCCGAGCGGTGGAACAACGCGTTCGGGCATGGGTGGACCGACGCGCGGATCGTCCATCGGCGGATAGAGCATCACGCGCGCCCGGTCGATGGAGATCGTGCCTTGTTTTTGATCGGGCGACCCCATGATGGCCATGCGTCCTTGTGTCGGCAGTCCAGCTTCGACACGGTACCCCACGCTGGTCGCATCGACAAAGGTGTTCACGCGGGCTCCCTTGATGGCGACGGCAACGACATGGTCCTTGCCGTCGCGCAGACGCTCGACGCCGATCTTCGATCGCACGCCACCGTCGAGCGAGCCGTCCTCGGGAAGGCGCACGATGAACGCAGCACCCGGATCGTCGCAGCGCCCCTCGAGGATCGCAAGACAATCGCCGTACGCGTCATCGCTCACGAGCACCGCGGGCTCCGCTTCGGTCTGGGGAGTCACGAGTCGGGCGTGCGGAGGGATGCCGTCGAGCGGCCACGGCAACCCTGAGCGTGCTGACCATCCCTGCAAGGCACCACCGTCGAAGATGCGCACGGACTTCGGTGGAGGTAGCTCGGCGATCATCACGCGACGCCAATGCACGGTGGTCCGCCCGGAGTGAACTTGGAAGGCAATGCGTCCGTCCGCGTCCAGGATGTCCACGCCATCGGCAGCAGGGACACCGTTCACCCAAGTCCGGAACCACGGGCCACGACATTCGATCACAAACCGATTCCACTCCCCTGCCTTGAACGCCTGCCGAGCGGCTTCGTTCTCCTTGAGATCGAACAGCCATCCACGACGACCCTCGTCATAGATGCCGCCACTCCACGCGCGTGGCGTCGGGTCGATCTCGACCTGGTATCCGACGAGCGAACCAGATCCGTCGTTCTCGCGCACCTGGCTGCGGACCTGGATGCCGGAGTTGCCCTCGTCGATGCGTAGTTCCAGATCGAGCACGAAATCTTCGTAGTTCCCTGGACTCACGAGGAAGGCGTTGCGTGAATCGGTGCCATGTCCCGTGAGCACGCCATCGCGCATTGCAAACTCCGCCACGCCGCCGACGATGTGCCAACCCTCGGTCGATCGTGCGGGGAAGAGTGGCTTGAGTGCCGGCTGCGGCAGGCGCTCGGTGTCGTCGAGGGGCATTCCAGCGACCGATGGTGCTGCAACGCAGACCGCGGCGGCCGAGCGCGACGCGATCGTGGACGAAGCGACGACGCTTCCCACGAAGGAAGTCGCAGCAACGAGCAGTGCTGCAGGGGCGAACGATCGCGTGAGTCGTGCCATGCGAGGATCGTAACCCCGGGCTAGGCTTGCTCCGATGATGACCTCGCCCCGCGTCGCGCTGTTCGGAGCCGCAGGCGAGGTCACGGGGTCCTGCACGCTGGTCGAATCGCAGTTCTCGCGTGTCTTGGTCGACTTCGGCATGTTTCAGGGTGCGCCTGAGCAGGAGTTGCGCAATGCCGAGCCCCCACCGATCGACTTTGCGAAGCTCGATGCGGTCGTGCTCACGCACGCGCACATCGATCACTGCGGCCGCTTGGGCATGCTGTCGCGCCTGGGATTCAACGGACCGATCATCGTGAGCGACGCCACGAGCGAGCTGCTACCGCGCGTGCTCCGCGCGAGCGCCACGCTGCAGTTCGTGAGGGTTGACGAGCATGGCGCCGGCACTGCGCCCAGCTTCGAGGTCCTGGAGCCAGCGCATCTGGTGCAGTCGAGCCGCGCGCGCGAGGTGCCGCCGGTGGTGCTCTTTGGGCATCGAGATGCTGACCGGGTTGCCAAGATGGTGCGGGCCATTCCGTGGTCGGCCTGGCATGAGTTGCCAGGTGGAATGCGTGTCCGGCTGCACCATGCATGTCATGTGGTCGGTGCGGCGAGCGTGGAACTGGAACTGGAGCATGCCGGCACGCGCCGTCGCGTGCTGTGTTCAGGCGACATCGGACCGTTCGGCAATCCCCTGCTCGCTGTGCACCAATGGCCTGAACGAGCTCCTGATCTTGTGGTGATGGAGTGCACGAATGGGCATCGTTCGTTGCGTGAGCACGAGGCGGTGCGCTCGTTTGATGCGGTCGTTCACGACGCCGTGGCGAACGGTCGCCGATTGCTGTTTCCGGTGTTCGCCCTTGGGCGCGCGCAGCAGTTCCTGCAGCACTTTGCACGGCTCTCGCGTGCCGGTGCGCTCGACGGGTACCAGGTCTACCTCGACAGTGGCATGGCGGTGCACGGTGCGTCGGTGCTCGAGCGTCACCCACGGCTCTTGGCACCGGAACCACAGCGCATGATGCTGCGGGGCGAGTCGCCGATGGAGTTCCCGCAATTGCATCGACTCACAAGCCGTTCGCAGAGCGAGGACCTTCGATCGATTCGTGGCGGCTGCGCGATCTTGGCTGGCTCCGGTTTCTGTGATGCCGGCCCGATCGTGAGGCACCTGCTCGATCACCTCGAGGATGAAGGATCGTCACTGGTGTTCACAGGATTTCAGCTCGAAGGATCGCTTGGCCGCGCGCTGCTCGAAGGCGCCACACGCGTTCGCGTGAATGGCCATGAGCGAAGCGTGCGTTGCAGGATCGAACGCGTCGAAGGCGTGAGCAGCCACGGTGATCGCGCGGACCTGTTGCGGTGGTTCGAGGGTTTTCCCAATCAGCCGTTGCGCGTGGTGCTCAATCACGGCATCGGCGAGGCGCGGAGCGAATTCGGTGCAGCGCTAGAGCGCGACGGCACGACCGTCCACACGCCGATGCTGGGCGAGCCCATCACATTCTGATCGACGGGTCGCGTTGGAAGATTATGGTTCGAGCGCGAAGAGTCGCGTGAATCCCATGCGTTGCAGCAGCTGGTGGTACTCCGGCTTCGGGCCGCGGAGCCTGAGCGGAAGCGCCCCATCCTTGCAGAGTCGATAGAGCAGCAGAAGCGCCTCGAATCCGCTGCTGCACATTGCCGTCACCGCGCCGACCTCCAGGACCACCTCGCCAAGCTCCTTGGGGCGTCGCTTCATCGCCTGCTCGATGTCGTTGCGAAGGTCAGTGGCGAGATCGCTGTCGATCACGCTCGGAACAACCTTGAGCACATAGGTGGTTGCATCGCGTCGTGCGAGGATGGTTGGATCGTTCGGGCGCATCGCGTGCATCATCGGTCTGATCCATGTGAAGAGGTGGCGGAATTCCGTTCTTGGAGTAGTCCGATAACAGCATGGTAACGAATTCGCGGCGTGTTCTTGAGTGGGATCCTCGTCCACCGTTACATTCCGGGCCTGCAAGGAGGCAACCATGTCAATTGAAGGCGGAGATCGTGCGCCGAAACTGGCGCGAAAACTCGGTCGCGGGCTTGGAAATCTCATTCCGGTGCCATTGCCACCAAAGTTGGCCGAGGACTCTGAGGGTTCGGCAACGAATCGGGTCGGCGCGCCCCCCGCCGCGACCACGGCGCCTGGGACAACGGCGCCTAGGACAACGGCGCCTGGAACAACGGCGGGCACAAGTTCCACGGGGAACACGGGCGGGGCATCAAAGGCTGGATCACCGAGTGGCGGCGCAGCTCGACCGATTCCAACCTCGATGCCGCATGTTTCGACCCGACCGGTTGCGGGGTCGGCGACGGTTGCTCAGACTTCAACTCCTCGTACGCCGGTGCCCGCGGTTCCTCCTAGCCGCGGTGCGGGTCCTGGGACGACCGATCAAGGCAGCGGCTTCGCAGCCTCCGACGCCGGATCGACCTACCGCGTTGTCCCTATCGCCTCGATCAGCAGGAATCGGTGGCAACCGCGCGAGATGTTCCACGAGGAACAAATCCGAGAGCTCGCTCAGTCCATCGAATTGGCTGGGCTGATGCAGCCACTGGTCGTTCGGGCCAAGGGGAAGGGCTTCGAATTGATTGCTGGCGAGCGCCGGTTGCGCGCGCTGACCTTGCTGAAGCGAACGGATGCGCCTGTCGTGATTCACGATGTGAACGACCAGGTGGCCGCTGAGTGGGCCTTGATCGAGAACCTCCAGCGTGAGGACCTGAACCCCATGGAGCGCGCGACCGCGATGCAGCGCCTTGTCGTGGAGTTCGAACTGACACACGAGGAGCTCGCTGACAGGCTCGGACTCAAGCGCGCTTCAGTGACCAACATCTTGTCGCTCAACCACTTAGATGCGAAGACCGCCTCCATGGTGCGGTCCGGAGCGTTGTCAGCTGGTCACGCCAAGTGCCTACTCAGCGTCGATTCGCTTCAGGATCGACTGCGCCTGGCAGATTCTTGCGTCAGGGAAGCGTGGCCGGTTCGCAAGCTCGAGCAGGAGACCAAGCGAATCAGGGAGCGTTCCACGGGGAACAGTCGGCTGCCCACGACACGCACGATCAGCGCACATGTGGCCGACCTCGAGCGGCAACTTACGGAGCACCTCGGCACCAAGGTCACGATCCAGATGGGTCGCAAGCCGAACACCGGGAGAATGGTCCTCCAGTTCTATTCGAACGCGCAGTTCGACGGCCTCTTGCAGGCAATGAACTTCTCCAACGACGGGTTATAAGACCTTCACAACCGAACCTAATCCCCGGCCCGGAGGCGTCGCACACCCGCGACAAAACCGGGCCTTTTCTTGCCGTCGCAGGGGAAGCCGCGCTTCGTGGGCGGCGTCAGGACGGCAGGGCAGTTCGGTCCCCGCCGCAAGCGCCAGGGCTCGGGGCCGTGGCATCAGCGATCGGTTGCCGCGCGCCCACGCCAGGGCATAGCGTCCGTCCATCCACGGTCCGCCCATCGGCCCTTTGGCGTCCGCTCGATCTCGTCACGCACACCATCTTCAGTCCACGACTCCAGGAGTTCCCGCGATGCTTCGCACGACCATTGCCGTTCTTGCCCTTGCCCTCGGTTCGTTCGCCGTCACCGCAGCGGTCGAGCCGCCGCCGGAAGGGGTTGCCTACACCATCGACAGCGTGCACTCGACCGCGCTCTTCCGCGTGCAGCACCTTGGTGCTGGCCGTTTCTGGGGTCGCTTCAACGATGTGTCGGGCAGCGTTCTGTTTGATCGCGGTGTCGAAATTCAAATGAATGTGTCCATCCGGACCGACAGCATCGACAGCGGCCACACGGACCTGGACAAGCACTTGATGAGCCCGGACTTCTTCAATGCGAAGGAACCGTCGTGTGCCACGATGACCTTCAAGTCGTCGGGATGCTCGATGGGCGACAAGGGCATCTACATGGTGTCGGGCGACCTGACGATCCACGGCGTGACCAAGCAGATCACCGTGCCCGTCGAGTTCACTGGTGCGGCGGACATGGGGCGCGGCGCGCGCGCGGGTTTCGAGACCACCTTCTCCATCAAGCGCAGCGAGTACGGCATGAACTTCGGCGTCGAGAAGGGGATGCTCGGCGACGAGGTCCGCATCACGGTCGCCCTGGAAGGTGTGGAGGCTACGACCGACAGCGCCGGCGAGAAGAAGTGATCTGCCCCCGATGGCGCGCGATGGCCGCGAACACGATGTCTGAACACACAGGAACACGATGCTGAACTTGACACTCATGGCCGTGATGGTGCCGGCGCTCGTCGGCATCATCGTGTTCTTGCTCCCGCGCGCCCCGTGGATCGCCGTCGGTCCCAACGCACAGGAGCAGCGCCGCGTTGTTCCAGGGACGGCGGCCCTATCGCTCGGTGCGGCGTTTGCACTGTCGGTCTGGCTGCAGGAAGGCACGAACGCTCCGTGGGCGCAGTGGCACACGGTTCCGTTCGTGATCGCAGTGTTCTCCATCCTGACGCTGGTGCGCGGGTCGCACGAGCGTCCACTCGATGGTCTGCTCGGATGCATCTCGGCACCATTCATGGCTCTCCTCGCAGCTGTGATGGTCTTCTGCATGCGGTTCCCCGCGTGGACCGCAGGCGATCGCGCGCTCGCCGCGCTCGCGGCGCTTCCACTGGCCTTCATCCTGTGTCCGTCGATTGGATCGGCACCGGGAACAACAGCCACCATTGGTGCGGTGGCGTGTGGATCGATGGCCTCGCTCTGCATGGCGAGTGGTTTCGCCAAGCTCGCACTCGCCTTGACTGCCGTGGCGATGGTGTTGATCGTCATGGTCGTGGTGTGCCGTTGGAATCGCCGCATCACGCCCGGTGTCGGCGTGGCCACGGTGGTTGCGGCCTTGCTCGTCGGCAGTGCGGCGGCTGGCGCGGCGCACGACGACAACACCTTCGCTGCGCACTGGTGGTGGGCCGTCGCGCTCTCGCCAGTCGTGCCTGTGATCACGATTCCCATCGTGGGTCGAGCGTCGTCGAGCCCGACCGCGGCGGTGACCAAGGTGGTCGTGGTCGCGCTCGTCTGCGCGGTCGCGCTCATCAGCGCGTGGGGTGCCAAGCGCGCATCAAGCGAACAGGTGTCGTCGATTCCGCCGTGCACCGATGCCTGCTTCGTGCGACACTGCCCGCATGGCTGATTTCTTCCCCGGCGTCCCGTCGATCGCCTTCCGGGGACCGGACTGCAATGAGCCGTTTGCGCTGCGCCAGTACGACGCATCCGCCATCATCGAGGGTCGCTCCATGCGCGAACACCTGCGGTTCGCGAGTTGCTATTGGCACACGATGCGCAACGGTCTCTCGGATCCGTTCGGCGCGCCGACAGCGTTGATGCCGTGGGACGACGGAAGCGACTCGATCGAGAACGCACTGCGACGCGTTGATGCATTCGGCGAGTTCCTCACGAAGACCGGAATCGGCCACTGGTGCTTTCATGATCGCGACGTCGCACCTGAGCGCGACACGCTTGCCGCGACCGAGCGCGACCTGCAGACAGTCGTCGATCGCCTGGAGTCGATGCAGCGCGCGACTGGTGCGCGGCTCCTGTGGGGCACCGCGTGCCTGTTCAGCCATCCGCGCTACATGCACGGCGCGGCCACGAGCCCGCAGGTCCGCGTGTTCTTGCACGCCGCAGCGCAGGTGCGCGTGGCGATGGAAGCCACGATGCGTCTGGGCGGCGAGGGGTATGTCTTCTGGGGCGGCCGCGAGGGCTACACCACGCTGCTGAACACCGACCTTCGTCGCGAGCGCGAGCAGTTGGCAGCGTTCCTGCACTTGGCCGTCGACCACGCACGATCGATCGGCTTCACCGGCCAGCTCTACATCGAGCCGAAGCCGCACGAACCCTCGACCCACCAGTACGACCACGATGTCGAGGCCACGCTGAACTTCCTTCGCGAGTTCGACCTCATCAACCACATCAAGCTCAACATCGAGACCAATCATGCGACGCTCGCAGGTCACTCGATGGAGCATGAACTGCGCGCGGCGATCGCCGCCGACGCGCTCGGTTCCATCGACGCCAACATGGGAACGCCGGGATTGGGCTGGGACACGGATCGGTTCCCGACCGATCTTGCTCTGACGACGCAGGTCATGCTGGCCGTGCTCGACATGGGTGGCTTCACGACCGGCGGCCTCAACTTCGATGCCAAGCGCCGGCGCGAGAGCTTTACGCCCGAAGACCTCGTGATGGCGCACCTTGCTGGCATGGACGCGTTCGCCGCCGGACTGAAGGTTGCCGCCGCCATCCGTGCCGATGGTCGTCTTGCTGCCTTTGTGCGGGACCGATACTCCAGTTGGCAGGGGGATCTGGGCCAGCGCATCCTTTCGAGAGGGGCGAATCTTGCCGAGCTCCATCGGCTGGCGCACGAAGCCGGGCGGGTCGATCTGACGAGTGGTCGTCAAGAGATGCTTGAAGACATTGTGAACCAAGTCGCGATCCGCGCGCTACGGTGACGCCATGGCACAGGAGCTGCTCTTCACATCGGCACCGAAGGGACTGAAGCCCGGCTCAAGCGGTCCGTGCATCGTGCAGATGTCGGAGTCGATGCCTCCCTTGCTCATGCATCGGCTTGAGTCGCTCAGTGCATACCGCGTGGCGAACGACGGCCACGATCCGATTCCATCCTTGAGCCATGTGTTGGTTGACATGAACGGCATGCGTCGTCATGTGGTGAGCCGCGTGGCGCATGCAGGCACTGATCATGCGGGGCGCGTGAATCGTCTTGCGCATCACTTGGTGCTCCACGGCGAAGAGCTTGGCTTGGGCGGACCTGCGTGGCTCGTGCAGCAGCCGGTCTTTAAGACGGAGTGGGACGGACGCGTGGCGTACCTCGAGGGCGAAGCGTGGTTGCCCGAGGGACCCACGCAGCCCGTGCATGTGTGCGCCAACTGGAAGACTGTGACGGGTGATGCGGGCTGGGCCGGAGTCGTGGCCGAAGCCGCGTTGGCACCGTCACCAAAGCCGGTGTGGATCATCCATCGTTGGAACGCGCCGGTTGTTGCGCTCCTTGATGAAATCGTCTCGGTTGCACCATCCCGCGAGCGCTGGAAGATCACATTCAGCACGCAGTTCACGCAGCCCTTGCCTGGCGCGGAGTGCACGATTCGCTTTTGCCTTGCAGGGACCGACGCTGCGCATGCAGCGCTCCATGCCGAAGGACTGGTGCTGGACCTGTCGTCGCCCGGTCGGCTCGATCGTTCGGGTGGTCTGGTTGCGGTGGCGCGGTCTGGTCGCGCCGTCGAGGCGTCGCAGGCTCCGGCCGCGACGACCGTGGCACCGGTCGCGCTCGAACCAGCGCAGCGCGGCAAGCGAGTGGTGCCGATGCTCGACACCAAGCCACCCACGCGCATCGATCCCGCGCAAGCGCGCGCGAACATGCCAGCCATCGATGTGGGAGGTGACTCCGTGGACCAAGGCATGGACTCATCGACAACGCCGACCCGTCGTGGACCACACACCGTGCCGTGGCTGCCGTGGGCCGTCGCGATGCTCGTCACGGCATGGGCTGCGGTCGCGACCTTCAAGATCATTGTGTCCGAGGCACCGACGCCGAGCGCTGGACCGCTCGCCGACATCACGCCGACCGATGCCGAGCGCGATGGGTTGCGCGCGCGAGTGGGCGAGCTCGAGGCGCAGGTCCGCGCGGCTCACGACGAGAAGACCGCGCTCGAGGCGCAGGTGCACGAACTCGACCAGGCCGCGTCACGCGACCGCGCTGCGATCAGCGATCTTGAGGCTCAGCTTGCGGCTGCTCGTCTCGATGGCGCGTCATCGCCACCCAACGCAGGCGCTGTCCACAAGAACGGCGCAACGAGCGCGGATGACCAGCCCTCGACCGCGACGGCGGAAGTCTTGCTCAAGCGGCCTCAAGCGGCCAGCGGTGATCAACGGCTTGGCGAAGTTCTTGGATCATCGATCTCCATCGCGTGGCCCGAGGGCGCACGCGTGGATCTGGCGTGGGACGCTGGTGCGCTCATGCAACGCACCACCGGCAAGCGATTGGCCGGGCTGCGCATCGTGGACGGCGGAGCAGTCTGGGCGTGGGATGCGCTTGAGTTGCCAGCGCTTCAGGGCGAAGCGCTCGAGACGATTCTTGATGCAGTCACCGCTGCCACCATCATGGTCGATGGCAAGCAGGTCGCTGCGCGCGTCGATCCGCGCATCCTGACGCTGCAGGTTTCACGCAAGGCCCTGATGGCCAAGCCCATCGACCTTCGGACATCGCTTCGGCTTCCCTGGGCGGGACCGATCACCGTGCGATCTCAAGGGGAGCCGATGACGGTTGAACCAGGTCGCTCGGCCGCAGTGCAGGCCAACGACGAGCTCGGAACGCGCGGCGTCCTGACCGTGGCACTTGCAAGCCGTGGTGATCGCGTGACCTTCTCGTTCACCCCGGATGCATCGCTGGAGCAGGAGACCACTCGTCGTCGTCTCACCTCGGCGACCGAGGCCAGCGAGTTCCTCAAGCTTGTGCGTGAACACGATCGATTGACCAGGGAGCAGCCCGCCAAGGCACGCAAGAGCCTGGGCACGCCGAAGGGTCGCGACGCCTACGAGGCCTACCTCGCCAAGTATCCGTTGATCGCGGAGAAGATCGTGGCGTACAGGGCGCAGGGTCTGGATGACCTGAAGGAACAACTCGAACGGGACAGCACGGCTGCCGAGGCCGAACTCCTCGCGGCGACCGAAGCTGTCGCGCGCGGTGATGCGCTGCGTGCGCAGTGGCCGAAGGCCGTCGCTGAGATCGCGCCGCGTGGCGGACAGGGCTTCGTGCTCGTTCGCATCGAGGCCATTGGCCCATGACTGAAGCGCCGCACGGCGGTCAGGTGCTCGATGCAGTGCGTGCGGCCGATGCGTGGCGAGCCGTGCAGGCCGGCTTGGTCGATGATCAGTCGTTGCACGAGAGCCTTCGGCATCAGGTGACGCTCGCGCTCGAATCAGTGCGCCATGTGCGACCCGGCGAGCGCTTGGGCAGGTCCGCGTTACGCCGATGGCGGTCGGTCCTTGATGCGCTCGGCGGCGACGCGGCGATCAGCGCGCTCGCTGCACCGTGGCTGTCGCGGCCAGTGGGTGAATCGGTGCATGTGGATCACGAACTGATGCCGCTGAGCAATGACGAACTGAACGCCATCAGCCGCGCCCTTGGTCCTGCCGAGGGACCGTCGGGATGGACTGGCGCTGACGATGCCGACGGCGTCGAGCCCGGATTGGGTTGGCACCTTCGACGGACGACCGCGAGCGAGCTGGTACCGGCGATCGATGCAGCACTCGCGCGCGCGACGCGGATCGCGTTCGATCGGCATCGCGCCGCAGGACGCCTGGCTCCGTGCTGGACACTCGCTGCGGAGCTTCATGCGTTTGGTGGCCCCACGAGCGCGGTGCTCGCGAACGAGCTCGTGCAGTGGCTCGATGCGGTCCATGGACTGGAGCCCGGCGTGCTCGCGCGCGTGTTGCTTGATGAATGGCGCGCGTCGTCGGGTCAGCATGACGACGCAGCGGCGTGGTTGTGGGCAGGCGGTGGTCCTGGCGGTGCAGCGGAACTCGCA
>VGXL01000045.1 GCA_016873315.1 Phycisphaerae bacterium
TGGCGGACGGTCCACCTGGAAGAGCGGGTGTTGCGCGAGCGATTCGGTGCGGCGTTCGATGCGTACCAGGCTCGGGTCCCGCGACTGATCCCGCGGCCTTCGCTCTACCACTCCGAGCCGTTCCACAGCGTGGGCACTGCGGCGTTCAACAGGATCCTCCGCGAAGCGTTGCTCATCCCATTGGTCTATCTCGCGGCGCAGGGCATCGAGTTCGCGCACGATCGCGGCGCGATTCCGATCCTGCTTCACCTGTACTGAGCATCGAGGACGGCGCGCAGCGCGCACCCTTCCTCAGCATCGAGCACGCCGCCCACGCGGCAACTTGAGTGCAGATCGCTCGACACGCGCATGAATTCGCGGGCATTGCTGGAGCGAACGCCGCCCCCGGGCACGATCGTCACCGTATGCAGGCCTCGTGAGGCAGCGTATTCATTCGCGATCTGCGCATCGCGCATCAGGCGCTCGACCCGCACATCGATCGTTGCGACCGAGGCATCCCAGCCCAGCACCCCTGCCGTCACCACACGCTCCATGCCCAGATCCACGAGATCACGCATCGCCTGATCCCTGTTCCGAACCAGGTCGAGGCTACGCAGGAAGGCCACGCCCATGCCCGCCGCACGGGCTGTACCGGCAAGCCGCTGCATGGCCTCGACATCAACCGAGGCGTCCTTGCGCAACAACCCGATTGCCACATCGTGCGCGCCTGCCTTCGCCATGGACTCGATCTCCCGCATGCACGCCTCGACGACGGTCGGCGTGGCGATGAAGGCCTCGAGCACTGGCGCGACGACGGCTCCGGCGACCCGAGGCCGGATCATGGCCACGACACGCGCTCCAGTGCGGCCATCCTGGTCCCTCGCAGCCCGCACGCCGCGCACAAGCTCCGGCAGCGGTGTCCAGCCTTCGGTGGAGAGATCATCGCAGACCTCAAGCCGGTCGGCGAATGGCAATGAACGCAGGGCGCCCTCGAGGGTCTCAATGGGAACTTCAAGGACGGGATTCAACCGATGCTCCTTTGGACTGGGCCAAGCCCCGGACCGTCCGCAGAGCCTTGCTTGAGGGACACAAGGCAAACTTGGCTCGTGCAACCACAGTTCGGGCTTGATCTAACCCATTATGGGGCTAAAGTCCGTCATGCGGCAGAGCGTCATCCCCACTTGGGCTGTTTCCTCGCCGCCAACAGACCACGCCCCACGGAGAATCAACACCATGTCACGACTCGCCATTCCGGCTTCACTCACCCTCGTTGCCTGTGTGCTCGGCGCCCCCACCGCCCTCGCCGCCGACGATGGTGTCGATGGCCACTCGGCCATCGGAGTGCAGCAGCCTGCGCAGGAGCCGACGCCGAGCTTGAGCGAGGTCTACGGCATGGAGTTCGTGCCGATCCCCCTTCACGCGCTGCCGCCGCAGGACAACGAGTTCTTCATGACCGAGGATGTGATCCTCGGCAACGGCAACGGACCAAACCCATTGCGATTCGCGATCCCGACCCCTGCCGGCCTCGAACTCGGCAGCGGCGAGTGGATCGATGTGGAGGGCGGACGCCTGTGGCGAACCCGCATCGCGTCGGCCAACGCCACGACCGCACGCCTTCACCTCAAGGGCATCGACCTGCCAGCGGGCCAGCAACTGCGCATGTCCGCCCCGGGCTGGGCCGACTCGGTCATCGGGCCGATCGAAGGCGTTGGTGAGTTCGGCACCGGCGAGGCGTGGAGCCTTTCGCTGCCGACCGCCGAGGTTCTGCTCGAGTGGTTCGTCCCGAATGGATCGACTGCCAAGCAACTTCCGTTTGCCGATGCCGACTACTACCACGGGTACCGCCAGATCTGGAAGCTCGATGAAGAAGGCAGCGACGGCGGGCTCGCGGTCGGCTCCTGCCACCTTGACCCGATCTGCTTCCCCACCTGGTCGACCGAGTCCAACGGCACCATCCGCCTCATCTTCTCTGGCGCACTCTGCTCGGGCCAGTTGACGGCAACCACCGCCCTGGACGAGACGCCGTACGTCACGACGGCGAACCACTGCATCTCGACGCAGTCCGTCGCCAACAGCTGCCAGTTCAACTTCTTCTATCGCCGCAACACCTGCGCTGCCTCGGCGACGGCCTCGGCGGGCACGAACATCAGCGGCGGCGACCTGGTCGTCACGTACAGCGCAAGCGACTGCTCGCTGCTCATGATCCGCCCGACGCTTCCGGCCAATGTCGGTTGGGTCGGCTGGACCAACAACAATGTCTCGACCAGCACGGCTTCGACCTGCCTGCATCACCCCGACGGCAGCTACCAGCGCATCTCGTTCGGCACGAAGAACGCCACCTCGTTCCCCTGCGGCAGCCCGCAGTCGAACTGGTCGCGTCTCTCTTGGAACTCCGCGACCCAGTACGGCGTGACCTCGATTGGCGTGACCGAGGGTGGCTCGTCGGGAAGCGCGATCTACCGCAACACGGACCGACGCATGTACGGCGTGCTGACCTGCGGAAGCAGTTCGTGCACCAACACCTCCGCCGACGACGGCTACGGACGCCTCGATGTGGCGATCAGCAGCGGCGGCTTCGCAACGCCGCTCGCGGCCGGCTCCGACGATGCGCAGGAACCCAACGACTCCTGCGCGGCACCGCGCGTCTTGGCCAACGGCACCTTCACCAGCCTCGTGGTCAAGCGTCTCGATGAAGACTGGTACCAACTCACGAGCGCGCTCGGCACGGTCGTGACGATCAGTTCGACCTACACGCACGCCAATGGCGATGTCGACATGGAGTTGTTCAGCGCTTGCGGCGGAACGGCTCTGGCGAGCGATCTGGGCAATGTCAACAACGGGTCGATCAACTACACGAACACCAGTGGGAGCACCACGCTCTTCCTCCGCGTGTTCCTGGGCAGCGACACCCGAAACGACTACAGCCTGACGGTGTCGAGCTCCGCGCCGCCGGCCCCGGCCAACGACGAGTGCGCGGCGGCCATCGACATCACCGGATCAGTCGCCTTCTCGACCGTTGGCGCCACCAACAGCACGACCGGCTCCATCCCCGCCAGCTGCGACGACGGTGCGGGCACGAGCATGCAGCGTGACATTTGGTATCGCATCTTCGCGCAGTGCACGGGCACCGCGACCGTATCGACCTGCGGCGCGACCTTCGACACGCGCGTGGCTGTGTACCAGGGGTTCACCTGCCCAACGGCGTCCTCGATTCCGGTCGGCTGCGATGACAACACCGCTGGTTGCGCCGGGAACGGCTCTCAGGTGAGCTGGCAGGCCAACGCCGGATCGGTCTACTACATCCGCATCGGATCACCGATCGCGGCAAGTGGCACCGGTCAGTTGGTCTACTCCTGCGTCGAGGCGCCACAGTGCCCATCGGACCTGAACGGCGACGGCATCGTCGACGGCGGTGACCTTGGCATGCTCCTCGGCGGCTGGGGCACGGCGACGGGCGACCTCGACAACAACGGGGTCGTCGACGGCGCCGACCTCGGCATCATGCTCGGCGCGTGGGGCGCCTGCCCGTAACGCGGATCTTTGATCGCAACGATTCAAGGCCTCCGCCCCGTGCGGGGGCCTTGTTCTTTTCACGCCCGCCGTGGGTCGAGGACCAAGGACTCAGCCCACCGGCGCGCCGCAGGCAACCGTGCCAGCCGCGACCACGCCACCCTTCATGAGCACGCTGCCCGGTTCAAGTCGCGCACCCGGCTCGATCGCCGAGCCGTAGAAGGTCACGGCGTTCTCGCCCGCGCTCGCATCGTGATCGATGCGGACGCGATCAATCTTCAGCACGCGATCCTCGAAAGTGTGCGCCTGAGGGTGGCATGCAACCGCCGAACGGTCGCCATACGAGAGCATGTCAGGATCGACAATTTGCGTCGCGCCGGGGCCGAGCATCACATCACGACCGATGGTGGTGCCAACCGCGCGCAGGCACCATGCCAGCAGCGGCGTGCCCTCCACGCGGGACAACGACAGCCGCGCACTGAACCACCACAGCACATAGAGATAGTCCCATCGGCTGCACCAGCAACTCCACAGACCGTGTTGACCAGGTTGGACACGACCAAGCAGGATCCACTTCGCCGCCACGCCAAACGCCACGAGCCACGCCCAGGCGCCGATCGACGCGACAGCGCCCCACCACACCATCATCGCCAGGTCGCCGACACCGCGCGCGGCAAGTTCAAGCCACATCGCGCCGCCCACGATTGCCGGAACCACGACCACACATCGCGCGGACTCCCAGCACCAACGATTGACGCGCTGGAGCACGCCCGGCTCGTGCGTCAGACTTCGATCGACCGACACGATGTCGCGCCGCGGCAAGCGCATCGGCGGCACGCCGAACCAACCATCGCCATCCCGCGAGTCAGGTGGCGCCACCGTCGACACGCCGATGAACATGCGGTCGGGGTACGCGTATCCCGCTGGCACGACGGCGTGATTGCCGACGAATGACTCGTCACCAAGACTCGTGCGGGCCACGGTCACGACGCCGCGCGACCACTCTGGACTCGCGAAGTAGATGCCATCCGCAAAGAAGCAACCCCGGCCGATGGACACGGTCTCGGGCAGGACATCGATGATCGAACTGACTTCGGTGTCGCGTCCGATCCGCATGCCAGCGAGTCGAAGCCAGATCGGCCAGAACAGCGTGCCGCTGATCCATCGTCCCGCCGACTCGACCATGTCGGTTCGCCACCAGATCCGCATCGCCGTCACGCTGAAGACTCCGTAGGTCCCGGGCGTGACGGCGCCCGTGCAACGGAGTGCAAGCGCCATCGCCAGCAACCACAGCGGCACAGCGAGCACCGCCGCGCCGCATGCTGCCACCACGAACGACCATGATCCATGTGGCGAGCGCAGCCACGCCGACACGGCACCGCCGCACGCACGATCGGCAACGATGCACGACAGCGCCAAGACTGCGCCCACAGCGGCGTAGCTGACCACGCGAACTGCAAACGAAGCTGCCGCGTGCCCGATCGGACCAAGGTCGTCGTGTGCCTTCGCTTCGCTCACGGCCGCAGTGCCAACCTCGCTGCCAGGAACTCCATCCCAGCGCGCGCGTGCGGACACTCGCGCGCCCGCACGCACCGTGGACAACGGCGCAATCTCGGCACCCGCGCCAATCGAAGTCCCTGGTTCGACGGTGGCTCGCACGCCAACCGTCGCGCCATCGCCGATGCAAATGCGGCCATGCTCGATGCCACCGCGATCGATCCTCGATACGAGGATCGCCGCGTCCTGGCAGAGCGTCACGCCATCGCCGAGTTCCAACAGGTCCCATCCGCTTCGCAAGATGTTCACGCCGCGATGCACATGGACCCGACGCCCCACTCGCGCGCCGAGTCGACGCAATCCCCACGGCGTCAGCGCGGTGCCCTCGACGATCGACCATGGGATGGTGCCGCCGACCTGCTCGACCAACCACTCGCAGACATGGCGACTGCTCCACGCTGGAATCCAGCCCTGTCGGTAGCGCCCCACGAGCGCACGCTTCGCCATCGCCGTGCACGCAATCGACACGGGGAACCACGCCAGCCGCGCCACGCCCCACGCCAAGGGAGCGAGCAGCGCGGCGACGCCCACCCCGACGGACTCGGTGGCCAACGGGACGCCCTGGAAGGCAATCCAACAACCCGTCGTTCCTGCAACCAGCGCGCCCAAGCCGAGCGACGCCGCCTGCACGATCCATGCGACGAGCTTCCTCTGCATCGGTGCGACGGCGACCGCAGTGGGCCGCACGCGCTCAGCGCTCGCCGCACGCTGCGCCCGTCGAGCCAGGCCCGAGATCGTCGGCTCGTCATAGACCATGCGAACGGTGGCCTCAAGTCCGATGCACCGACGGATGCGCAGCACGAGATCCACCGCACGCAGCGAATCACCGCCAAGATCCTCGAAGAAGTGGTGCTGACCGCAGGGCAAGTCGTGCGCATCGACTGCAGCAGCCGCACACGCCGCAACGCGCTCGGCAATGGGCAGCGACGGATCGCGAGCGAGTGCATCCCAACGCGCGGTCTCGATCGATCGCTGGGCAAGCAGCGCCGCAACGGCGCGACGATCGATCTTCCCGCTCACCATCCTCGGCAACGATGTCGCCTCGCGCAGGAACGACGGAACCAACGCGTGCGGAAGTTGGCTCCTCGCGTGCGTGAGCATCGCCTCCAGATCGATCCCCTCGCCCACCACGACGGCGCCGAGCCGCGCGGAGCTGCCCTCGCCGACGAGCGCACACGCGACCTCGCGCACGCCATGCACGCCAGCAAGGCACGCCTCGACCGCTCCAAGCTCGACGCGGTGCCCACGCACTTTCACCTGAGCATCGATGCGTCCGAGGTACTCGATCGCGCCATTCGTCCGACGAACCAGGTCGCCCGTCCGGTACACGCGACCATGGCGCGGGTCGACGGAAAATCGCTCGGCGGTCAGCGTCGGCAGTCCCAGATAGCCGTCAGCAAGGCACGAGCCGGACATCCAGAGCTCGCCCTCCTCGCCGTCGTTCGTCTCGGTGCCATCGTCACGCACGATGATGGCACGGCTTCCGGGCACCGCCTCGCCCAGGTGCACGGGAACGCCGGGCAGCATTCGCCCGCGCGTGCAGGTCACGGTGCACTCGGTGGGGCCATATCCATTCTCAAGCCAGAGCGCGGCGCTCCACCGATCGCTCAGATCTTGCGGCAACGGTTCGCCGCCGACATAGACCAGCCGCAAGGCCGGCAACTCGCGCGAAGGGTCCTGGACCCCCATCGCGCGGAGCAGCGTCGGCGGCGGACACATGACCGTGATCCTGTGCGCGCGAAGCCACGCAGGAAGATCAGGTCCTGATCGCACGATCTCGTCGTCGACAGGAACGAGCGTTGCACCGACGGCGAGCGCCATCCAGGTCTCTTCGATGGAACTGTCGTACGCGTTGCTCGAACACTGCGCCACGCGATCGCCAGGACCGAGCCCGAACCGATCGCGATCGGCCTCGACCAGGGCAACGATGGAATCGTGCCGCACCATCACGCCCTTGGGTGCTCCGGTCGTGCCACTGGTCGAGATCACATAGGCCAGTCCTTCGGGAACGGCGCCGACGCGGGCAACTGCAACGCCATCGCGTTGAATCGACGGCGTCTCGATCACGCGGATCGCACCGGACATCGCACGCAGTCGTTCCCCCTGCGCCCCATCAGTGATGATCAGGACCGGCGAGAGTCCCGCGATCACCGCCGCCAGGTGCGCATCGGGATGGAGCGGGTCGAGACAGCACCAGGCGCGCCCACTGCGCACGATCCCCAACTGCGCGGCGTACACATCGACGCCGTCGCGCGGCAGGACGACCACCACAACCTGCTGCAGTGCTCCGCTCGTCGTGGGTGCGGCGCCCACCGTCGAATCGATCGCCGCGTGCAGTTCGGACGACCGCGCATCGAGTTGCCCATAGGTCAGTTGGATGGCGCCATGGCCTTGTCGCGCCGGCACCGCGACCGCCACACGATCGCGATGAAGCGCGACCGATGCGGCGAAGATCTGATCAAGCGTCTTCATCGCGCAACCGCTCGAGAAGATGCTCGGCGATCCAGTCACGGCGGCGCTCGCGTGCTTGGGCATCAAGGTGCGCGAAGCCACGCACGATCGAACCGCCGCACGCGCCGCACGCGCACGCGAACGGCTCAGCCATCGACCACTCCGTCGCGTTGTAATCGAAGGTGAGTTCCTCGCCAGCGACGAGGTCGCGCAGCGCCACGAGCACGCGGCCTGCGACCCGGCAGTTCGGCGCGCAGGAGTGATTCAGGAACCGCCATGCGAACCGCAGTGCATTCCCGTTGGTCAGCGCGTCATCGTCAGGGTGGATGTGCTCATTGACCCCGACCTGCACGCTGAAGCGCGCTGGGGTCGGTCGGACATCGCCACTGAACTCAAGCACGATGCTGCCCCCCGGCACGGCCTGATCGCACCACACGCCACGGTCGGTCGAAGACGGCCTGACCGAGATCCGAGGACGGGCACGCACCGGGCTCAGGCCACGCCGTCCTTCTTGGCCATCATCGCCAGCATGTCCACGCATCGGCTCGCGTAGCCGTACTCGTTGTCGTACCAGGCGACGACCTTGAAGAAGCGGTCGTTCAGTTGGATCCCGGCCTTGGCGTCGAAGATCGAGCTGTGCGCATCGCTCACAAAATCACTGCTCACGACTTCCTCTTCGGTGTAGCCGAGCACGCCCTTCATGGGGCCCGCAGCAGCAGCCTTCATCGCAGCGTTGATCGCTTCGAGCGAAGTCGGCTTCACGCTGCGGAAGGTCAGGTCAACGCAGCTCACATCGGCCGTGGGAATGCGGAAACTCATGCCCGTCAACTTGCCCTTGACCTCGGGGAGCACGAGCGCCGCGGCCTTGGCGGCGCCGGTCGAGGCGGGGATGATGTTCATGTACGCGTTGCGGCCGCCGCGCCAGTCCTTCTTGCTCGGGCCGTCCTGCGTCGGCTGCGTGGCGGTGGCGGCGTGCACGGTCGTCATCAGGCCTTCCTCCAGGCCACAACTGTCCAGGATCACCTTCACCAGCGGCACAAGGCAATTGGTCGTGCAGCTCGCGTTGCTCAGAACGGTGTGCTTGGCCGGGTCGTACGCGCCGCAGTTGACGCCGTACACGAAGGTCGGCACTTCCTTTTCGCTCTTGGTCGGCGCACTGATCAGCACGCGGCGCGCTCCGGCGGCGATGTGCTTGCTTGCGTCCTCGAGCGTGGTGAAGAGCCCCGTCGACTCGAGCACATAGTCGCAGCCAAGCTGCTTCCACGGCAACGTCGCTGGGTCCTTGAGCGCGCTGCATGCGGTGCGCTTGCCATTGATCGTGATCGATGTCTCGTCGGCCTCGACGGTGGCGTCGAAGCGGCCATGCATCGTGTCGTATCGCAGCAGGTACGCCAGGTTGTCGGCAGGAACCAGGTCGTTGATGCCGACGACTTCGAAGCCACGCGAGGTCGCGATGCGGCAGACGAGGCGACCGATGCGACCGAAACCGTTGATGCCGAGGCGGATGGCCATAGGTGCTCCTTGAAATCCCGCTTGGCGAGCCGACCTCGACCCGTCAACAGGGGCAGGAAGGATAGCACCCACCGGGGCGACACCGCCACGGCGGTAGGCTTCAGGAATGACCGCGTTCAAGCATCCCCGGGCCCTGGTGGGCATGGTCCATGCGCGCGCCCTGCCCGGCAGTCCCCGCGCGGCGCTCCCCGTGGCGCGCATCGTGGACATCGCCGTCCACGAAGCGCGCGCGCTCGAGGCTGCGGGCTTCGATGCCCTGATCGTCGAGAACATGCACGATGCTCCGTACCTGCGTGATGCGTCGGTGCCCGAGGTCATCGCGGCCATGACCCTCATCACCGCCGAGGTCGCGCGCGCGGTCCACATTCCGGTCGGGATTCAGATCCTGTCCCACGCTGCATCGGCCGCGCTGGCCGTCGCCCACGCTGCGGGCGCGAGCTTCATTCGCGTCGAAGGCTTCGTCTTCGCCAGCGTCAGCGACGAAGGACTCGTGAAGGATGCATGCGCCGGGCAACTGCTCCGGGACCGCACGCGGCTCGGCGCGCATGGCGTCCGCATCTTCGCTGATCTCAGGAAGAAGCACTCAAGCCACGCCATCACGGCAGACCTGTCGATGACCGATTGGGTCGAGGCCGCGCACTTCTTCGGAGCCGACGGTGTGATCGTGACGGGCACCGCGACCGGCAAGCCGGTCGATGCCGCGGAGCTCGCCGCCGCGCGCGCAGCGTCCCCATTGCCAGTGCTCGTGGGAAGCGGTGCAACGCCCGAAGCGCTGCAGTCGCTTTTCACCCACGCCCACGCGGTCATCGTCGGCAGTTCCATCAAGCAGGGCGGACTCTGGTCGAACGAACTCTGCCCTGACCGCGTGCGCGCCATCGTCGCCGCGCGCGACGCGATCCGCTGAGAAACGCATACGATCGTGCTTCCATGCAGGTCTGGCTGAACGGACGCATCCTTCCTGCCCACGAGGCCACGCTGAGCCCCTTCGATCGGGGTTTTCTCTTCGGCGACGGCGTCTACGAACTCGTGCGTTTTTTCAACGGCGTCGGCGTTGGGATCGATGCCCACATCGCGCGGCTCGCGCGAAGTCTGTCGCTCACGCGCATCGGTGGCTTCGACGCGCGCACGGTCCCGGCGCTCTGCCAGGCTCTGCTCGCCGCGAACGGCCTGCGCGATGCAGCGGTCTACCTGCAGGTCACGCGTGGCGTGCAGGTCCCGCGCGCTCACATGCCCGCGCCGGGGTTAGCGCCCACGGTCTTCGCCTACGCCAGCGCGTGCGGATCGATCGATGAACTCGCCACGCTGCACGCCGGCACAGCGATCACGCGGCCCGACCCGCGATGGTCGCGCTGCGAGATCAAGACGACCAGCCTGCTCGGCAACATTCTCGTCCTCCTCGATGCTCAGGATGCACGCGCCGACGAGGTGGTGCTCACCCGCCACGGCCTCGTGGGCGAAGGCGCGTACAGCAACCTCTTCGCCAATCTGGGCGGCACGCTCGTGACGACGCCGGTGGACGACGACCCGCCGATCCTGCACGGCGTCACGCGATGGCAACTCCTTGAGGAAGCCGCACGCGCCGGCATTCCGACGGCCGTCCGGCCGATCGAACTCGACGAACTCCCGACTGCGAGCGAGGTCTTCATCGCCGCCAGCCGCCGGCTCGTCACACCCATTCTGACGATGGATGGGCGACCCGTGGGCACGGGCACGATTGGTCCCGTCACGCAACGCGCCTTTGCGCTGCTGGCTGCGCGCATTCGACGCGAGTGCGGACTGCCGCCCGGCTAGACTCGTCGCGTGCCCACTCTCCTCGCCCTTAGCGTCGGCAACACCCGCACCGCCATCGGCTCGTTCACCGCGAGCGAGCTTTCTGCTGTCAGCAGGCTCGACAACGCGGATCCGATCGCCATCGCGGCAGCAGCGGACAGTGCATGGAAGATGCTCGACAGTGCCGGCGCACCGATCGTGATTGCCTCGACGAACGATCCGTTCGCCGACCGAGTCGCGGGCGAGGTTGAAGCCCTGACTGGCGCAGAGGTCCTGCGCGTGGGCATCGATGTCGCACCGGCCATCGGCACGCACCTCGATGCGCATGCGAAGACCGGACAGGACCGCCTGCTCAACGCCGCCGCGGCATGGTCGTGCGTCAAGCAAGCGTGCGTCGTCATCGATGCGGGCACTGCCATCACGGTGGACTTCATTGATGGCGTGGGCACCTTCCAAGGCGGGGCCATCGCACCAGGCGCGCAGATGGCCCTTCGCGCCATGCACGAGCACACCGCAGCGCTTCCCTCGATCGAGTATCGAGCGCCTGATGCGGGCAGTTTCGGGAAGAACACCGAGCAGGCGATGCTCCAGGGTGTGCATGTGGGGCTGCAGGGTCTCGTGTGGAAACTCGTCGAGCAGTACGCGATGCAGTACGGCGCGTTCCCGGTCGTCCTGGCCACTGGCGGCGATGCGACCACGCTCTTCGCCAACGATGAGCTCGTCAATGCGATCGTGCCAGATCTGACGCTCCACGGCATCCACGAATCGTGGCGCGCCGCGTTCGAGACGGAGTCGGAGCCGAGTCGTCCTGCGGTGCAGCGTGCTGCGGCGTCGGCCGACACGCGGCCCGGCGGCTGCGGTCACGGTTGCGGCTGCCACGCGAAGCACGACGACCACGCATGACGCCGGTCCGGTGGGCTTGGTCCACGCCGATGCAACCGGGCGCCATCGCGCTCGTCACGCTGGTCGGCGAACCATCGGACCTCGATGCCCTGCTCAGCGCCTGCTGCCGCCGCGTCCCCGCCGTTGGCGCCACGGCCCGATGCATGTTTGACGACTCGCTCGGCACGATCGACGACGGCGTCGCGGTTCGCGCGTCCCCGACCTCGGCCTTGCTCATGCCGCACGGCGGCGTCCGCATTGCGCAGCGCGTGCAAGCATGGTTGCGCGCGCATGGTGCGATCGAGGGCCAACTCGCCGACCTCGCGCTCTTTCCCGAGTGCACGAGTTCGCACGCCGCGGCTGCCGCACGCATGATGGGTCGCTGCGCCAGCCGACGCGCGCTCGAACTTCTTCGCGACCACGCCGACCGCATCGAGCGTTTCGGTCCGACGACCGCACATGATGTGGCGCGAGCCCGCCGATTGCGCGTGCTCATCGATCCACCGACCGTCGTCATCGCTGGCCCCTCGAATGTTGGCAAGAGCACGCTGACCAATGCGATCGCTCGACGGACCGTGTCGGTGACGGATGACTCGGCTGGCACCACGCGAGACCCAGTCCCAGTGCGACTTGACCTTGACGGCGTGACCGTCGACTGGATTGACCTGCCGGGCCTGCTCGATGCGCCGAGCGACATCGACGCATCCGCTGCGTCGATCGCCGCTCGCTTGGCGGCGAGTGCCAGCGTGATCGTGCTCGCAACCGCACCCGGCCACGGCTGGCCCATGCTTGCACTTCCAGGTCATCCCACGATCGTTCGCGTGCTGCTTCAGGACGACCGTCCGGACGCCGCGTCATGCATCGAGCGTGAGCACGCGCTGGTCACCTGCAGCGCACGGCAATCACGCGGTCTTGAGTGCCTTGCGCTTGCGATTCGACGCGCACTCATCAGCGATGACGACCTTGCCGACCCACGCGCGTGGGCCTTCGACGGTGATTAGAGCCCGATCGTTGAATAGCCAGCGTCGACATACACGACCTGACCGGTCATGCCCGCGCCGAGTTCACTCAACAGGAAACTGGCGCAGTCGCCGACCTGCCCGCCAGTGATGTTGCGGCGCAGCGGAGCCTTGCGCTCCATGTGATCAAGGATGTCGGTGAAGCCGCCGACCGCCATCGCGCTGAGCGTGCGCAGCGGGCCGCCGCTGATGCAGTTCACGCGCACATTGCGGGGGCCAAGGTCCATCGCTAGGTAGCGCGTGGTCGCCTCGAGCGCGGCCTTCGCAACGCCCATGACGTTGTAGCCAGGCACGGCCTTCTCGGCGCCGTAGTAGGAGAGCGCGATCATGCTGCCGCCGTTTGGCATCAGGTCGACGCAACGATTGGCCATCGCCATGTAGGTGAACGCACTGATGTCCATCGCCTGCGTAAAGACTTGCCGCGGCGTCGCCGTGAAGACGCCCTGATCCATGCGCAGCCAGCTCTTGTCTGCATACGCGATGGAGTGCACGAGAAAGTCGATCGTTCCGTACTCCGACTTGATGCGGTTGAAGACGGCATCCAGGTCGGCGTCGTTCGCGGCATCCATCGGGGCGAGCCAGGGATCCTTCACACCCAACTCTTCAACGGCCATCCGGCAGCGTCGTTCCATCTTCTCGCCAGGCAAATGCGTGAACAGACACTGCGCACCCTCGCGGACCAAGCTCTGCGCGATGTACCAAGCGTACGAGTGGTCGTTGGCGATACCAGTGACGAGACCGCGCTTGCCCTGCATGAATCCCATTGGGATGGCTCCTTGAATTGGGGGGGGGAAGCGCACGCGGAGGGATTCGAACCCCCAACCCTCGGTTCCGAAGACCGATGCTCTATCCGTTGAGCTACGCGTGCGGGTGGGTTGAGATGGTAGCGCAACCTCTGGGTCTACACTCTCGCGGTGTCCACTCCACTGGGAGATCCTGATCCCCAACCGCCGCGGTCGATCCTGCTCGTGGATGACGAGCCACTGAACCGCGACATGCTCAGCCGCCGACTGGCCAAGGCCGGCTACGAGGTCTCGACCGTCAGCGACGGTGCCGCCGCGCTCGCCCGGATCCACTCCACGCGTCCGGATCTAGTGCTCTTGGACCTTCTCATGCCAGGCATGTCCGGACTCGATGTGCTGCGCGAGGTCCGCCGCACAGTCGATCCGACGGAACTTCCCATCGTCGTTGCAACAGCGCTGCACGAGACGAGTTTCCTGGTCGAGGCGATGGAAGCGGGCGCGAATGACTTCGTGACGAAGCCGCTGGATTTCCCGGCCGTGCTCGCCCGCGTGGAATCGCAGCTGCGCACGAAGGGAATCGTCGATCGCAACCGCATGCTCGCGTCGCGGCTCGATGTGGCCCGCACTCGGCTCGAAGTCGCCAATCGCGAACTCGCGCAGATGTTCGGCGAGCTTGAGCGCGAGGCGGACATGGATCGTCGGTCACGCGATACGGCGCGCCAGCGGCTTCACAGCATGGCAGTGCTCGGCGACCGAGCGTCCAAGGGCATCGACCAAGATGTCGTGATGCAGGATCTCTTACTCGGCGGCATGGTCGCGATGCACGCGACGGGCATCGTGCTCTTCCGCGTGGATGGAGATGTGCTCCGTCGGCAGTACTTGGTGCCCGATTCGATCGAGGCGCCCGAGGAGCTTCCGCTTGACGGCCAGACGATTCTTGCTCGCATCGCCCATGGTCACACGGTGCTGACGGAAACCTGCAAGCCCTTCGGAACAGGCACCGCCGTCCCCGCGCTCGGCGCTCCGATGGTCGATCCCGACGGCGAGGTGCAGGCGGTCGTCCTGCTCATGCGTGGTCGTTCGAACCCATTCGCCCGCGAAGACGAGAACGCGGCGGCGAGCCTGGCGGCGATCCTCGAGGGGGCGCTGCAGCGCACCTCACTCACCCGCACCAACATCGAACGCATGATCCGCATGGCCGGCATGCGCGATCCGAGCGAGACCTTCTCGCACACCAATCGTGTTGCGGGCATGTCGCTGGTCCTGTTCAACGCCTGGTGCGATCGGCATCAGGTCCCGCCCCAGCGACGACTGCGTGAGGGTGATGTGTTGCGAACCGGAGCCATGCTGCATGATGTCGGCAAGGTGGCCATCCCTGACGGCATCCTCAAGAAACCTGCCGCGCTCACGCCCCACGAGTACGCGACCATGATGGAGCACACGACCGCAGGTGCCGCCCTGTTCAGCGGCCACCGCTCGCCGTTCGACCGCGTTGCGCACGACATCGTGCTGCACCATCACCAGCACTGGAACGGGCGCGGCTACCCGCAGGTCGAGCAGCCCGATGGCACGCTGGCCCCGCTGCGCGCAGAACAGATTCCGCTGACCGCACGCATTGTGGCGATCGCCGATGTGTACGACGCCCTGCTGAGCACGCGTCGTTACAAGCGAGCCTGGAGCCGCGACGAGGCGGCGGACTACCTTCGTCAGCAGGCCGGCGAACACTTCGACTCGGAACTGGTGGAACTGGCCCTTGGCCTGCTCGATGAGCTCGACGCTGCGCGCGCTGAGTTTCCCGAGCCCGACGCGACGGAACTGCAGGCATGAACCGCGACATGAACCGCGACATGAACCACGGCATGAACCACGGCATGAACCGACACATGAGCCGACACATGATCGGGCGAACGATCGGACGAAGGATCGAACGCGTGAACGGACGCAGGATCGGACGCCTGACGGTCGCGGCCCTCCTCGTCATCGTCGGTGCAGTCGGGTGCGGGCCGCCCGCGCATGTGCTCGATCGCGTGTCGCCACCAATCCGGCCCGCATGGCTCGCCACGCAGCCCGAGTCCCAATCGCTCACACCCGCATCGCTCGCCACGCTCGATCGCGACCACGATCGGTACGGCGCCACGATCTTGGCCGTGCGCACACAACGACTCGCTGCGCTCGCGAACGCCGTCAAGGATGTCGATCCTCGCACCGTTGATCCCGATGCTCTGCGCCGCTGGATCGCCGAGGCTCGCGCGACGCGGACCGATCTGGACGCCGCGGATGCATCGCTCTTCGGTGATCTTGCGTCGACGGGCGTCATCAACAAGGACCTTGCGGGGCGTTGGAGTCTGCGTCGTCGCGTGGAGCGAGAACGCGACCTCCTTGCGCAGGCTGGATTTGGTTCGCCACCTGATGTCGCCAAGGCCATGACCGCGCTGCCCCCGCCGGGCTGGGATGCGGCGCGCATCAGCGCGTGGGCAGATGATGACCTCGCGTGGATTGCTCCACGGCTCGCAGCGCTGAACAACGCCCTGCTCGTTCGCCCACTCGAGCGACGGCTTGCACCAACGCCGGCGCCGAATCCCGATGGCTCGCCAGGCAAGGACCCGATCGACGAGTCCTTCAACGAACGAGTGCGCACACTGAGCGCCGAGTGCACCGCACGAGCCATCACCGCGTCGGACGACGCCGCTTGGCGCACGGCGATCGAAGAACGACTGAAGCCCGCCGCGTCGGTGCCGCCATCCGCTCGAGCTCCCAGCGGCGCCCGCTACGCCGAAGACGCTGGTTCGGCCGCACTCTTCCTGCCGCCGCCGCCGACCGACGCGGAGTGGACCGCGCTCGAAAAGGCTGCCTCGATCGAATCCGATGCGCTCTCGCCGCTTCGCACGGCGTGGGAATCGACATGGACCGCGGCCGTCCAACCGATCGCCGAGTTTGCCAAGTTTGAGATCGATCGCGCGCAGGCTTCCACCGAAGATCCAGCGAGCGGTTCACCGCGCGAACTCGCGCAGCGCATTCATGGCGCGCTCGAGTCCGCCATCCGCGATGTGCACCAAGTGGAAGCCGTCGCCAACGACCAACTGTTCGCAGCACTGCGCGAGCGAACGACGCCCGATGTCATCGCCTGGTGGCAATCGATGCGCGCTGCGCCGCCACGGGCGAGCGACGCACCCGGCGCTGGACTCGCCCGCGCCTTCGGGATGGGTGCGTGCCGACGGGACCGCGCGCTGGTGGAACTCTCGGCACTGACCGTGGCCACCCCGACCCAGCGCGATGCAGTCCTTCGGACCATCGCAGCGACGGCGCCCGATCAGATCGCGCTCGCTCGCGAACTCGACCGCGCGCGTCTGGTCGCGTGGAGGTCCGTCTTTGAATCGCAGGTCATCGTCCAGCGTGATCCGCTCGCTCTGAATCCCACATTGACGCGCGCCGCGCTGGCTTCAAGCGCCGAGATGTCCAACCGCTTCGTGGTATCGCAGGTCGAACTTGCGAAAGCGTGCGCGCGTGCGGTGCCGGAACTGGCACAACCGATGCGCGACGAACTTCGCGCGCTGGCCTGGCCCGAGTTCTTCGCGCCCCGCGGCGCCGATCCCGTCGATCAGCAGCGACTCATCACGGTCCGCCCGCTCATGCCCGCGTCGTTTCAAGCAGAACCACTCGATGCGGCCATCGAGCGCGAACTCGAACGCATCGATGCCCAGTCAGGTCGCACCCCGTGGACCCCAGGCACGCCCTTCTCCGATCCAGAGGGCGATTGGGCGGCGATTCTTCGGCGCGATCCCGCGCTCTTCGGCGCCGTGTGGGCACGCACGGTCACGACCGACCGCGCGGTGCGCGACGCGGCGCTCGATCTGACTCGCCGCGACCGCGCGCCGCTTCGGGAATGGCTCGAGCGCGCGGCTCATCCGGTCGGTCCATGACCTTCTTCATGATGAAGAGGTAGTTGAAGCCACGAAGGAAGAAGTTCTCTTCTTCGGCGACCTTGTGCCAGTTGCCCTTGCCAAGCTTGGAGTTCTGGCGAACGACCGTCACGATGTCCACGGCCTCGAAGTGGCGTCGCATGATCGAGAAGAGTTCGAACCCGATGGGCATGAAGGTCCCCGCCCCGCTGCCCTTTGGTCCGCCCTTGCGCTTCTTCCACGAGTCGCTCACATACAGCGCCAGGTATCGACGGTTGCGCAGGACCCTGAAGCACTCGCCGAGCACTCGCTCCATTGCGCCGTAGTACGCACGACCGCCGTCATCGCCCGCAGCGCCGAGCTTGCCGATGCAGCGCGGGTCGTCGCTGTAGTCCACATGCGTGGAGTACGGCGGATCGATGAACACGAAGTCCACGCTCGCATCGGGTAGGCCGATCGTGCGAGCATCGCCCTGCCGAATGTCCGGTCGCGACGGCGCCAGATCAAAGCCGATCCCCTGCCGACCGAGATCGCTGCAGACATCGAGCGTGGTCCCCGAACCGCACATGGGATCAAGCACCGAGTCGCCCTCGCGTGTGTAGCGCGTCAGGACCTGCCAGATCACCCACGAGGGCGTTGCACCCAGATAATCCTTATCGCCC
>VGXL01000046.1 GCA_016873315.1 Phycisphaerae bacterium
CTCCACTCCCGCGGTGCGGTGGGTGAAGCCATCGCGGAGCTTGAGCGCGCCGCCGCCGAGTCGGAGATGGCGCGCGACCTTCGCATCGCGGCGATCGCCCACGCGATGCTGGGCGACGTCGCGTGGGAGATGGGTGACGCAGCAAAGGCTCGGGCCGAATACGAGGCCTCCCTGACCCTGGTGCCCGATGCCAGCGAAGTGAAGGCCAAACTCGGCGCCGTGCGGTGAACGAGTCGCCACCCGCCGCGCCCCGCGGTACCAACGCGCCTGCGATGACCTTCGATGTCCTGCCCCAGGACAGGGCCGCGGCCGCCTGAAACGCCATGTTTCGGTGGGGTTCTGCCTCGTCAGACATCCAGCGGCGAGAGCCGCTACACTGGCCGATCTCTCGGGCTGTAGCGCAGTTTGGCTAGCGCGTTTGACTGGGGGTCAAAAGGTCGTGGGTTCAAATCCCGCCAGCCCGACTCCTCACTCCGAAGCGGAAGGCCCCAGCGCCTTCCGCTTCGTCGTTCCGGGGTCGGTCTGCGCGGCGCTGCGCGCCGCTGCGGCCTTCGGCCGCGCGGTCTTCTGGGCCGGCTGCGCCGGCCACAAATCCCTTCCCTCCCGCTCATCACGCTGAACCGAAGGACGCAACGCCGTCCGCTTCGTCGTTCCGGGGTCGGAATGCGCGGTCTTCTGGGCCGGCTGCGCCGGCCACAAATCCCTGCTGACCCACCGAAGTGCTCTGAACTCGACGGGTGGGCATCACGCCCCCTCCAATGCGGCAAAGTCGGATGACTCCGACGCCGTCGGCAACGCCGCGGCGACGAGGGGGACACGGTGAAAACCCCGAGATACCGTCCGCATTTCTTGCTCGCGATCCTTGGCGTGGCACGGTGGGTCAGTGGTTCCCGGCACTCCTCGGTGCCGAACCCTCGTTCACGCTGTGTTCGGACCCTCAACCGAACTCAGACCCCTCCATCCCCCATTCGCGAAAAGGTGAGTTCTATCTCTTTCATCAACCAGAAGGCCGCGATCGTCGCGGCTTGTGCGGCGGCGATCGCGACCTCGGCGGACGCTGCGATGATCAACCTTCGGTACCAGAGCAATGTTGGCGCGACCGGCACGCTCGGCGGCACGGCGTTTGACACCTCGATCTTCTACATCGATCTGGTGGTCGACAACAGTTCATGGCTTACGGGCGGCAGTCTTGCGACTGCCAGCACCGCCACGGTCACCATCGGATCGAGCACCTATGACTTCGTCACGCCGCTGCGGGCCTACATCAACCCCAATGGTGGGACCGGAGTCACCAAGCAGGGTGGCGGCGACCTCTTTGGGTTCTCGCCGAATGCCACCGTTGCAGCTTGGGATCGGTAGTCGGCGCTCGGCCCTGTCACAAACTCAAGCGGCGGGCACCTCATGCAGTGGGGCATCCAGAACATCTCGACCAGCGCTGGCATCCTCGTCGTGGACACTCGCTACAGTTTCAACGCGTCGTTCACATCCGGAGCAGTCCCTGCCCCTGGCGCGGTTGCGCTGCTGGGTGTCGCGGGGCTTTCGGGTCGTCGTCGCCGCTGATCCGTTCGAACATCACAACCCATCAATCATCGCAGGCCCTCGGACTCGTCCGGGGGCCTGTGTGCTTGATGGCGTGCTGGACATCGCCCAAACGCCGCTTCGCCAACGATGGATCGCCAGCTGGCGGCAGGTCCGCTGCCGCCGCTGATCCACGCTCACATCAGTCGCACGAGCTTGCCCTTGCGCTTCACGATGTTCTTGTCATCCCACTGAATGACCGCGGACTTCCGAAGCCAGCGCTTCAGGTCCTTCAGGTTGATCTCGTCGACGGAGCGCAAGCGCACGCCGGCTGACTTGAACCGTGTGTCGGGCGGCTCGGCCGGAAGCCCGGGCTCGTCGAATGACTGGCCGCTCCAGAACATCAACCGGATCTCGTCCTTCAGCCTCGAGTAGCCCACAATCGGATTGCCGTCGATGAACCAGACTGGGTGTCCGTGCCAGATCATGCTCTGCGCACCCTTCAGCCCTGCGCCGATCGTCGCGGCGAGCGTCTCGCAGATGCGCCGATCTTCAGGGGTCTGAGCCTTGTTGTAGGCCGTGATGGTGGTGAACGCAGGCATCGATGCGTGCTGACTAGCGGCGCGCCAGCTTGGCGCACGCGCGGTGGCGTGGGCAGGTGATCAGGTGCTCATTGAACATGCCGACCGCCTGCATGAAGGCGTGCACGATCACGGGTCCGCAGAACTTGAACCCCTGCTTCTTGAGCGCTTTGGAAAGTGACTCGCTCTGCGGTGTCTGCGCGCGAACATCGCTTGGCCGCGCGAGCTTCAGGTCGATCGTCCGGTGCCCGACATGTTCCCAGAGCAGGTCGCGAAAGCTCCCATCGCCGGCGTCCATCACCTTCATCCAGGCCCGCGCGTTCCCGATCGCCGCGTCAATCTTCGCGCGCGATCGAATGATGCCCGCGTCACCGAGCAACCGCTGCACATCGCGGTCTGTGAACCGCGCGACGCGCTCGGGAACAAAGCCCTTGAAGGCGCGTTCGAATGCCGGACGCTTTCGAAGGATCGTCAGCCAGCTCAGTCCGGCCTGAAAGCCATCGAGCACAAGTTTGGCGTAGAGCGCTCGGTCGTCGATGACCGGGACACCCCACTCGGTGTCGTGATACGCCACATAAGTCGGGTCGGTCCCGCACCACCAGCATCGTTCAGCCTTCTTGGGCATGGATGAAGGCTCCTCGCAGGGAACGCTGCGTCGAGTCCGCGCCCGCCGTCAGGGCGCCGAACGGTCTCGCTCTGCACAAGCCTTTGAGCACTGTCCCCAAGCTCGAGCGATGCCGAGCCAGAACAGCGCGTTGCCGAGGAAACCGACGACGCGCGCGATTGGCAACTCAGCGAAGGTCGAGCCGGTATTGCCTGCGATCGCGAACAGCGCCGCGAGCACCGCGCCCGTGAGCAGGAATCCGCCCATGCAGGCGATCGAGGGCGTGACAGGGTTCCGTGGAAGGAGCCGCATGGCCGGAATGCTATGACGGCAACGACAGTCCTGCGAAGGGCGGTGTCGTGGGGCCGATCCCCACGACCATCATGCCTTCAGCGGTGCCCGATGCCCCACGGGCTGCGCCGGGTTGCCGAGGTAGATCGTCCACGGCGCCATGTCCTTGAAGGCCACGGCCCGCGCGCCAAGGATCGCGCCGTCCCCCACCGTCACGCCCGGTCCGACGAACGCCTCGGCGGCAATCCAGCAGTCCGATCCGATGGAGATCGGCGGCCGGACCAACTCCATGGCGCGACGGCGATGATCGTGCGTGCCCGCGCACACATGAGCACGCTGCGAAATGGTGGAGTGATCGCCAATGCGAACTGGGCCAAGGCAATAGAGGATCGCGCCGTCGCCGACGGCCGTGTCCTTGCCAATGTTCAGATTCCACGGGCACTCGATGCGCACGGTCCTTCGGATCCTGCAACTCGGATGCAACGAGGCACCGAACGCGCGAAGGAGCAGCCGCCGCCATCCGTAGCACGAATGGAAGCTCCAAGCGAACAGCGTGGACTGCACCGCGGCCCACGCCAACCGGGCAATCTTCTCGCGTGTGGAGTACGGACTCGGCGCCGCTGCTGTGGGCAATTCACCGTCCATGGCCGGCGCTCCGTTCGAGTTCACGAACTTTCAAACCGATCTCCCAGAAGTAACTGGCCTTGAGGAACGCGTACGCGAAGCCTGCATGACCGTCCATCCACCCGCCGCGTCGAAGGTAGGCATCGATGAAGTAGGCCGCTGGCAGCCACCACGAACCGATGGATGAATACTTGCGTCGTTGACGCGGCGTCAGCTCGGGATCGGCGAGCCGACCTTGGCGACGGAGCATGGCGGTCCGCTGGGCCTCCCACGAGGAGTAGTCGTTGTGCTTGCGCAGCCAATGCTCAAGACCGCGGTCGTCGCGGTGGTCGAGCCGTGATGCAAGCTCCCCGATCGTGCCCTCAAGGATCGGGTGCTCGTGGATCTCCATGTCCAGGTGACTCCAGCGATCCTCTTCGATTCGTTCGTACTCACCGGCACCGACGCGAAACAGCGCGAGCTTGCGGTTGACATCACCATGACGCAACCGCTTGCCAAGGAACCAGGTGTCGTAACTGATCCAGAAGCCCGAGTGTCGCGTGCCGGGCAGCGTGCGTTCGAGCTCGTCGCAGAACGCGTCGTCCACGAACTCATCGGCATCGAGAAAGAAGACCCACGGCGTTGTTGGCGCATGGTGACGCAGGAACCAGTTGCGCTTCTTCGGGAAGCGACCGTCCCACGCGAAGTCGATGACTTGGGCGCCATGCTCCAGCGCAATGGCCCGGGTCCGATCCGTGCTCCCGGAATCAATGACGACCACACGCTCGAATCGCGTCAACCGCGCGAGGCACGACGGAAGATTGCGCTCCTCGTTGCGCGCGGGAATCGCGACCGTGATGGGGAGCTGCGCCGGCATGACCCCGTCAGTATCGGCACCTCGATCGCGCCCCCTCAACCCGGCCGACGAAATCGCGCCATGCGTGACCACTTATCACCACCCACGGGGCCGTAGCATCGCCCCATGGGTTCCTTGAACACCGCGATCATCGGCGGCGGCGTCGCAGGGCTGGGCTTGGCCCGTGGGCTGGCCCACCGCGGCATTCCGGTCACGCTCTTCGAGCGATCCGAGGCCTACGGCGAGCGCGGCTTCGGGTTCATTCTGCTGGCCAACGGTTGGCTCGCCCTGCGCGGATTGGGAATCGAGTTCGATCCGCGTGAACTTGGCCAGTCGCTCGATCGCGCGGTCATTCGCGCCATCGATGGATCTGTGCTCAAGGACGAAGCGCTCGATGGCGCGGTGGCGGTGAGCCGATTCGACCTGCTCTCGTCGATCATGCACGGGCTCCCCTCGGGCGTGGTCGAACTCGGACGCGACTTCATGGGGTTCCAGTGGGATGGTCAGCGTGCGGTCGCCGCACGCTTCGATGATGGCTCCACCTTCGAGGCGAGCGCGTATGTCGGGTCCGACGGCGTTCGTTCTCGCTGCCGAGAGTGCGTTGCACCGAGCCACGCTTGGCAGGCGGGGCGCGTGAAAGAAATCGTCTCATCGGTCAGCGCACCAGCTGTCGCTGCTGAACTTGGGACGACATTTCGCAAGGTCATGCATCCGGGCGGCGGGCTAGCCGTTGGTCTGGTCCCAGCAGGGCGCGGGCGCGTGATCTGGTTCGTGCAGTTCGATGCACAGCGCTTCCAACCACCGGCCCTCGGCCAGGCGATGGACTTCATCCGTGAGCACCTCGCGGGATTCCCCGCCGATGTTCAGGCGGTCATCGAGGCAACCGATCCAGCGACGCCGCATGTCTGGCACACGGTCGACATGGATCCGCCGCCGTCGATGGTCCGCGGCAATGTCGCGCTCATCGGCGATGCGGCGCATCCCCTGCTCCCGTTCACGAGTCAGGGTGCAAACAGCGCACTTGAGGACGCAGTCCTGCTCGCCGATCTGATCGCTCGGTGCCGAAGCCAAGGCGATGTTGCCCTGGCGATGCGATCGTTCAATGCCGTACGCCATCCCCTCATGGTGCAGTATGTCGAGGGCGGCCGCGCCATCGCTCGGCGATTCGTCGAGCCGATCGACGGCGCCGTTCCCCTTCCGCTGCTGACATGAGTTCGTTTGCCGACGATGCCGTGCGGCTCGACCTGCTGCGCAAGCGGGCCTTCAATCTTCGATGGGCCGAGCAGCCCCGGGATGTGATCCCGCTCACGGCGGCGGACCCGGACTTTCCGATTGCGCCTGCGATTCGCGAGGCAATCGTGCGGTATGTCCAAGACGGCGTCCTGTCGTATGGCCCTGCTCAGGGGCTGCCCTTGTTCAGGGAAAGCGTGGCGAACTACTTGCGGACGCGACGCGGCGCACCTGTCGATGCGGCTGGCGTGATCGCCGTGAACAGCGCTGCGGCTGGCCTTGCGATGGTGGCGCGACAGTGGCTTGCGCCCGGCGACGAGGCGATCGTGATGGATCCTGTCGACTTCCTGTTCGCGCACACCGTCAGGTCCGCGGGCGGTGTCCCGGTGCGGTGGCCTATCGCGCGCACGGGTGAGCTTGATCTGGATCGGCTCGAAGCACTCATCACGCCGCGCACCCGAATGCTCGGGCTCTGCACTCCGCACAATCCGCTTGGTCGCTGCTTCACGCGCGCGGAACTCACGGCGATCGGTCGCCTTGCGGAGCGCCACGGCCTGCAGATCCTGAGCGATGAAATCTGGAGCGAGATCGTCTACGCACCGGCCTCCTTCACGAGCATGCTGTCGCTGGATGAGGCGATCGCTTCACGCACCGTCGTGGTGCACGGCTTCTCCAAAGCGTTCGGGCTTGCGGGGCTTCGCATCGGCTTCATCGCCATGCGCGATCACGAAGCGTGCGCTCGCATGCTCGCCGCCAGCGAGCATCCTTCGACGGTCGACGGAGCGGCGACCGTCAGCCAGATTGGTGCGGCCGCGGCCTACGACCACGCTCTGCCCTGGCTCGAGTCGTTCATCGAGCACCTTCGCGCGCGACGCGATCAAGCGATCGATGCTCTCAACGCCATGCCCGGCGTGCATGCGCACTCCCCAGATGCGACCTATGTGGCGTTCGCCAAGGTCAGCGATCCGCCATGCGCCATCGAGGATCTGGTCGATCGCCTTCGTCGAGAACACGGCGTCGCGGTGGTGCCGGGCAGCCCGCGATGGTTCGGCGAAGGAGCCGCGGGTCATGTGCGCGTGTGCTTCGCCACGAGCCAGGGAATCCTCCAACAGGGACTCGACCGAATGGCTCGCGGGCTCAGCGCGATTCGGCGCGGCGATCGCTTCATGTCGATCGATCGAGGAACCCACACGCCGTGAGCTGCGCGCGGGCCTGACGCTCCCACCCCCGATTCGCTGCAGGACTTGCGGGGCTCGGATGCAGCACCGTGTGCACGACCGCGCCCTGCGGCAACGCGCCCTGCGCACGGTCGCGTGCGAACCCACCCACGCCAATCACCATGTCAGGCTCCAACACGCGCACGATGCGCACGAGCGCGCGGTCGCACGCGTCCTCGATGGGCCCACGCACGGTCGCCGGAAGTTTGTCGGGTGTGATGTTGCTCCCTCGCTCGGCAAGGAACGCGAGCGGACACCAGTTCCAGACGAATGCACTGCGGAAGAACTCGTCGCGCGTCCCGAATTCGTCGCGCATCAATCCCCAGAAGCGACGGCCGCTGACCTCACTGCGCGTGCAAGCGAATCCATCGATGGGTCGGTGCGCGTGCTGCTGTGCGGGCGCCTTGATCTGCGCGTTGATGCCAAGAAAGTCCTTGACGGCCGCAACCTCGCCAAACGGCACGCCCGTCTGCACCATGCCGAACGGCCCTGGATTCATGCCGACCAAGAGCGCCCGCGGACGCGCGCGCGCCATGAGTGAGAAGGCCCGGTGCGCGGACCACGCATAATCGATGGGGTCATAGGTGAACGCCAGCGACGACGGCGGATGCAACGACTTGAGTTCACGCGACAAGGCGCGCGCGACCCGCTCGATGGATGCTGCCGGCTGGTTCACTCGAGTTTCAATGTGCGACCTAGCCATCATCGCGGGTGGCAAACGCCCAGGAGTCGCGCATCATCTCGTCAAGGCCCAGTCGCGCACGCCAGCCAAGACGACGCTCGGCCAAGCCGGCATCAGCGAACGCCGACGCGGCATCACCGGCGCGACGCGGGCGCATGGCGTAGGGCACCTTCACGCCATTCACCCGTTCGAACGCATGCACGACCTCGAGCACCGACGCGCCGACGCCCGTTCCAAGATTGATGCGCTCATGCCGCATGGAGTCCAGTCGTTCAAGCGCCGCGACATGCCCACGAGCAAGGTCGACGACATGGATGTAGTCCCGGATTCCTGTGCCGTCGGGCGTGGGCCAGTCCCCGCCGAACACGCCCAGTTCCGACAATTCTCCGCGCGCGACCTTGACGACATAGGGCATCAAGTTGTTGGGAATGCCGCGCGGACTCTCGCCGATGAGCGCGCTCGCGTGCGCACCGACGGGATTGAAGTACCTGAGCGAACACACATGACGCTCTGAGCCCGCATCGACCCACCGATCAAGCATGCGCTCGATGTCGAGCTTCGTCTGACCATACGGATTGATCGCACTCAAGGGATGCGACTCGTCGATCGGCAGTCGCTGCGGCGTTCCGTAGACCGTGCACGATGACGAGAACACCATGCGGCGGACCCCGAACTCATCCATCGCGGTGAGCAGGACCTCGGTGCCCCGCACATTGTTGTCGTGATAGAGCTCGGGCTGCTCGACCGACTCCCCCACTGCCTTCAGTCCGGCCAAGTGAATGACGGCATGCACCGGCGTGGAGCCGAAGGCAGCGTGCATGGCCTGCGCATCACGGATGTCGGCCTCGATGCAGCGCACTGGGCCGCCGACCAACTCGCTGATCCGGCCCACCACCGAGCGCTCGCTCGTGCAGAAGTTGTCCAGGAGCACAGGGATCCACCCCGCAGCCGCGACTTCGACAGCGACATGCGACCCGATGAAGCCGGCACCGCCGGTGAGCAGGATGATGCCGCGTGCGTTCATCGACGAAAGCGTAGTGGGCCAGATGACCTGCGGTCCATTGAAGATGAGGTCGCCATCAGTAGGATCCAGTTCATGCGCACGATCCGCTGGGTCATGATCGCCTCGATCATCCTCGCGCTGGCCATGCCAACGCCGCTCCGCGCGGAGGGCTTGAGACTCGAGCCCAAGGCGCTGCATGCTCGGGCGGCGCAAGCGGCGACCGCATCGGCTCTGGGCACGCTAAGGGGGGAACTCGAGGCCGCCCTTCGCACCAAGCTCGAGGCCAAGGGATCAAACGCCGCGGCGCAGATGGCGTGCACCGACGGTCCCGCATGCGCCATTCGACAGCTCGCGCTGCTCAATCGCTGCCAGCCGATCGCCGACTCCTGGGCGCCAACGCTGTCGTGGGTGCTCGCCACGCCGGATGTTCTCGACGGGCTCGTGCTCGGGGGCGACATCGATGGCCCCTGGACCCGAACCATGGAGGTGCTGCACTCCATCGTGACCACCGTCGATGGAACGCGCGAGGGATTGGGGCTTCGAGTTGCACTCGCCACCGCCCTGACATGGTCCGAGCCAGTCAAAGCGTGGTCAGACGACTCGCTCATCGATCCTGTGTCGCGTTGCAGGAACTTCCTCGCGTGGGATCGCGAAGGCGTACTCGATCCCGCCTTCAAGACGCTGACGATCTGGGAGTTGCGCTATGTCGTTGGTGCGTGGGTCGACGACGAGGATCTGGTCTGGGCGCGCGCAAACATCAAGGCCGATTGCCGGGAACGCGGGAAGATCGGCGATGCTGTGCACGGGATGGTGGCCTACACGCTCCACAACAAGGAAGGCGTGAGCGTCCAGGATGGGAACTTCTACGGCGGCCGTCGCAAGACGCTGGCCCTCATCGTCGAGGTCGGCGGCGTGTGCGGCGCGATCAGCCGATTCGGCACAAGCATGTGTCAGGCGTTCGGCATCCCTGCCATGCCGGTGGGCCAGCCTGGACACTGCGCCTTCATCTGGCAGAAGGTGCCCCATCAATGGAGCCTGAACAACGATGTCTCGGGGTGGGCCCAGAGCAGTCGCCACGCTGGAATTCAGACTGCGTGGGGCAATCCAGCATGGCTCGTTCCCATGATGCAGGCTGCGCAGGCGAAGCCTGATGCCTACTTGGACGCACAGACACTGCTCGAAGCATCCAGGATCGCGTGGGGCAAGCCGTCGGATGACCTTGCAGTCCTGACCGAGGCGACCAAGCGTTGCCCGCTGCACATGGGGGCATGGCGTGCGCGCGTGGATCTGATTGTGAAGTCGAAACTGTCCACCTCGGTCGCAAAGAAGGCGCTCAAGGACGCCGCAGCATCGCTCGCCCCGCAGCCGCTGGCGTACTCCGAGATCGCGCTCGTGCTGCAGCCCGTGATCGTTGCGGATGCTGGCTCGACCTCGGCGCGGACATGGACACTGGCGCGCCTGGACGAAATCGCGACGATGGCCGAAGCCGGTGCTGATGCCACGGTGTGCTCGAGTGCTGCAACGGCCATTCTCGAGCGCACTGCCACCGCGATGACCGACAAGGGCGCAGCGGCGGCCCGCGCAATCGTTCGCGGCGATGCGGCGCCCGGCGGCACACCGACGATCACCGCGAGTGAAGTGAAGTCGATCGCCGACTTCTGCATGGACGGCATCAACCGGCTGGATGGATCCATCGGCACTCGCCACGGCACCTGGAAACAGGCGCTGCATCGACTGGTCGACGGCCTCATCTCGCAGTCGGTGGAGCGCGATCGATCGCTCGCCCGGTTCGAAACGCAGATCCAAGGCCTTGCCGCATCGAATCGAGTCGGCGACGCGCGCTGGCTGGCCGACCGACTCGTCGATGCATGCAAGGCCACCAAGGACGCGGACTTGGAAGCCAAGGCAACGGCGCTCCGAGCATCGTTGGGTTGACGCGCACGACACTCGTCCGGGCCCCATGACCTGCGCGGACATCGTGGAGTTCGTCTCGACGCGATCTTGTGGCATGATGCCCGCATGGCACAGGTCACTCCATCGATCGTCGTTGCATCCTTCCTCTGCACCTCGGCGGCGTGGTCGCAGCAGACGATCTCGTTCCGTCAGGGCGAGAACGGCTACTCCGGAACGCAAGACACATGGGTCAACCAAGACTCGCCCAACTCCAGCTACGGCAATGGTGGGACTCGTTGGGTCGATGATGATGTGGCCAACTCGACCTTCAGCGACTACCGAGGTCAAGCGCTGCTTCGATTCGACGGCATCATCGATGCGACGACCATTCCACCTGGCAGCACGATCGTCAGCGCAACGATTGAGATCCATGTGGTCGAGGACATCGACACGCCATTCTGGAATCCCTACATCGATGTGTATCCAGTGATCCGCGCGTGGGACGAAGGCAGCAGTTGGAACTCCCTCGACGGCGGGCTGAGCCAACCGCAGGACCTTGCCCCTCGGTGGTCAAGCTTCAATGGCGACAATGAGCCCGAGGACAACTCGATCAGGCTCATTGGCGTGACCGGACTCGTGCAAGCCTGGACGGATGGGCAGCCCAACTGGGGCTTGGCCTTCCTTCCTGAGATCATCAACGGCAACGACGATGGCATCGAGATCGCGACGAGCGAGTGGGGCACGATCGCACAGCGTCCAAAGCTCACGGTCACCTTCATCCCGCCGGTTCCCCCGCCACCACCGATCGAAGGTGATTTCAACGGAGACGGCGTGATCGACGGCATCGACTTGGCCTTGATCCTGGGCGCATGGGGCACCAGTGTGCCCGCGTTCGATTTGAACAACGACGGCGTCGTGGGCGGATACGAACTGGCATTCGTCTTGGGCCTGTGGTCCTGACGGATCCTGCGCGGGACCGTGCCGGGTCGATGATCTGTACGATCGCCGCCCCATGAACCACGCCGCAGCGGAACTCCTCAAGCGCATCGAGTCCAAGTCAGCGGTCGTCGGCATCGTCGGCCTTGGCTATGTCGGTCTGCCACTGAGCAAGGCCTTGCTCGAGTCGGGCTACACCGTCGTCGGCTACGACATCGACCAACGCAAGATCGATGCGATCCACGCGGGCACCTCGTACATCCATCACCTTGGCCAAGAGTTCTTCGATCGCCTGAAGACGGATCCGAAGTTCAAAGCCACGAGCGACGCGAAGGAACTCACGACGGCAGACGCCATTCTGCTCTGCGTGCCAACCCCGCTTGGCCAGCATCGCGAACCCGATCTGACCTATGTGCTCGACAGCACCCGCATGGTGGCGGGGATCCTGCGCAAGGGCCAGCTCGTGGTCCTGGAAAGCACGACCTATCCAGGCACCACGCGCGACGAGATGGGACCGATCCTTGACGCCACTGGGCTCAAGCGCAACGAGGACTACTTCCTCGCGTACAGCCCCGAGCGCGAGGACCCGGGGAGCATCGGCCGCAGCGCGGCGGCGATCCCAAAGCTCGTGGGCGGCACGGATGCCGTGAGCGGGCAGATCGCGCACGCGCTCTACGCCCGCGTGGTCAAGTCGGCGCACTTGGTGTCGACGGCGGAAGTGGCCGAGACCGCCAAGGTCCTTGAGAATGTCTTCCGCTGCGTGAACATCGCGCTCGTCAACGAACTGAAGATCGTGCTCGACCGCATGGGCATCGATGTCTGGGAAGTCATCGATGCCGCAAGCACCAAGCCGTTCGGCTTCATGCCGTTCTACCCAGGCCCCGGCCTCGGCGGACACTGCATCCCCATCGATCCCTTCTACCTGACCTGGAAGGCCAAGGAAGTCGGCGTCAGCACGCGATTCATCGAACTCGCCGGCGAAGTCAACACCTCGATGCCACACTTCGTCATCGACAAGGTCATGCACGCGCTGAATGACCACGGCAAAGCGCTCAAGGGTTCCACGGTCTTGGTGCTCGGCGTGGCGTACAAGAAAAACATCGACGATCCGCGCGAGACACCCGCCGCAGAGATCATCGAGCTCTTGATGGATCGCGGCGCCCAGGTCCGGTACCACGATCCTCATGTGCCGACCTTCCCCCGCATGCGCAAGCACACCATCCCGCTGTCAAGCATCAAGCTCGATGCGGCTGCGCTGAAGTCAGCGGATTGCGTCCTGATCGTGACCGACCACGACGCGGTCGACTATCAGGCCGTGGCCGCGCATGCGTCGCTCGTGGTCGACACGCGCAACGCCATGCGAAAGACCACCGGCGGCACGGTCGTGCAGGCCTGATCAGCGCGCCTTCGCCCGCTCGCGACGCAACTCTTCGCGACGCGAGTGCAGGTAGAGCAACGCCAGACCGACGAGCAGGCTGACATCGGCGACATTGAAGACCCACGGGAAGACTTCGGTCGCGCCACCCGGCCACGCGAGCCCGAACGGCAGGTTCCAGCGTGGCAGCATGTGCAGGAAGTCCCGCACCGCGCCGACAAGGAGTCGGTCGTAGAGATTGCCCAAGCCCCCTGCAAGGACCAGCGCGATGCCGACATGCGCCATGGTCATTCGTTCGCGTGTCCACCGCGCAAAGATCCACAGACCGACGAGGACCGCCAGGATCGAGAAGCACACGAAAAGCCAGCGCTGCTGTTGACCGATCCCGAAGACCGCGCCGCGATTCAGAACCAGATGGAAATCCAGAAGGCTTCCCGGCACCACGCGAATGCCCTCGTGGAACGGCAGGCGGTAGGACGGATCCGCAACCGTCTCACGATCCGGCAACACGATGGCGTACTCGGCCACATGTTCGAACGACCATGCCTTGCTCCACAGGTCAAGCGCGAGCGTCGCCGCGAGCACGCCCAGCAACACGCACCAGGATCGCGGCGACATCCAAGCGGGACGCGCAGCCTTGGGCATGGTGCTCATGGTCGGCTCAGGGGCCACTAGCGGCGGCTCATGCACGGCACTGACGCGCCGTCATGCCGGACGCGGACGGGACTTCTCGACCTGTCGGGCGGCTTCGACCGTGTACTTGGCCCACGGCATGGCGGTGAGTCGCCCCTTGGGAATCGGCTTGCCAGTGAGCATGCACATGCCGTACGAGCGATTCGCAATGCGCTTGAGCGCTTCGTCGATCTCTTGCACGATGCCGCGCTCGGCTTGGGCCATGCCGATGTTGAAGTCCTGGTCGAAGGTGTCGGTCCCCACATCCGCCATGTGCAGCGGCATGTTGCTCAAGTTGCCCCCACTGCTCTTCAGGGCCTCTTCCTCGAGTTCGTGCACGCGGCCGGCGAGTTCGCGGCGCATGCGGTTCAGGATGTCGCGGAAGCTCTCGAGTTCCTTGGGCGTGAGCTTGGTCTTGGCGAGCGCGATCGGAGCCGTCTCGACAGGCTTGACTGCCGCAGCCTTGGCAGCGGATCGTTGCGCGCGCGCGATCTTGATTCCCTTCAGGCTCAGCGTTCGGACGCGTCGACCACTGATCATGACCAAGCCGGGTTGCAGCGGCGCCTTCTTGGAGGGCTGCGCGGGTGCAGCCGCGGCCTGCACAGCAGCTGCGGCGACCGAGACAGCGTTGGCGTAGTCGATCTTCTTCCTCGGAGTCTTGTCCGTGTTCTCGGCGCCCGGCTTCTTCTTGGGCTTGGGCTTGGCGATCACCGGTGGAGGCGCGCCCTTGCTGCGCTTGGGCGGCGTGGGAGGCGGACCGAAGAGTGGTGGAAGGATGCCGCGACGCTTGGGCGGCGGCGGCGGCGGCGCTTCGGTGATCTTGCCGATGTGCGTTGGCCTGACGCCAGCTGTTCCTGCGGGTGCTGGCGCTTTCGCCGCGGCAGGTGCAGACTTTGGCGACTCGACCACGGGCTTCGAGGCGGACTTGATCGCTGCCTTCTCGGGAGCCTTGCCTGATGACTTGACTGGCGTCTTCGCCGCAGGCTTGGCCGCAGGCTTGGCTGCAGGCTTGGATCCGGCCTTCGAGCTTGCCTTCGGCGCGGCCTTCGCGATGGCCTTGCCGGTTGGCTTCGACGCACCCGCGGGCTTCTTCGCCGATCCGTTCTTCGATGCCCCGTTCTTTTTGGCCACGTGGAGTGCTCCTAGGGACGACGGTCTATGACTGATAATCAGGCCGTTTCACAGCGGATTAGGTCGGTTTCAGCCGAGAAGGCCTCGATTTCGACAAAACTGCGGCGCATTTTACCAACATCTTCGTCCGCTGGCAACCGACGCGTACGGCGTGATCGACCGGCTCCGCCAACCTGCATCAGCTTGAACGGACACTGCCCATGCGCCTGAACTTCTCGAAGCGCAGATTCACCAGCGTGTCAGGGTCAACACGCGTCAGCTCGCGCAACTGATCGATGATCCATCCTTGGAGCGCGTCGCTCGCCGCACGCGGATCACGGTGCGCGCCACCGGCGGGTTCGGGCACGATCGCATCGATGATGCCGTTGGCCAGATTCTGGCGCGATGTCAGCGAGAGCGCCTGCGCCGCGAGCGTGTTGGTCTTCTCGTTGGCTTCCTTCCAGAGGATGGCCGCACAGCCTTCGGGACTGATGACCGAGTACCACGCATGCTCCATCATCGCGACGCGGTCGGCGACGGCGATGCCCAGCGCGCCGCCCGATCCACCTTCACCGATGACCACGCTCACGATCGGCGTGCGAAGTCGGCTCATCTCGCGCAAGTTGACCGCGATCGCTTCAGCTTGGCCACGCTGCTCGCTCTCGATGCCCGGGTACGCGCCCGGCGTGTCGACGAGCGTGACGATGGGCAGCTTGAACTTCTCCGCGAACTGCATCTTCAACAGCGCCTTGCGGTATCCCTCGGGATTCGCGCAGCCGAATCGGCAACGGATGCGCTCCGCCGTCGAGCGCCCCTTCTGGTGCCCAATCACCACGACCTTGAATGGGCCGATGCGGGCCAGCCCCGTCACGATCGCAGGGTCGTCGGCGCACTGCCGGTCGCCATGCAACTGCACGAAATCGCGGCACATCGCGTCCACATGATCCAAGGTCTGCGGACGCGCGGGATGGCGCGCCACGCGAACCGTCTGCCAGGCGGTGAGTCCACCGTACGTCTTGGCCAGCAGCGTGTCCCGCGTCGAGCGCAGCGTCGCAAGTTCGTCGGCGAATCGGGGTGCGGACGGATTGGCCTCGAGCGCGTCGATCTGCTTTTCGATCTCGACGACGGGCTGCTCGAAGTCCAGCACGTAACTCCCGCTGTAGCCGGCTTTGGCCATGGTCAGGGATCCTAGCGCGACCGCCGCGATACCGTGCACGCATGGCCACCACGCTTGGCGTTGCAGGATTTGGCTCGATGGGCAGCGCGATCATCCGCGGCATGCTCGCGACCGGTCGAGTGCAAGCCGATCAGGTCGTGGCGTTCGATCCGGCGCCGGAATGCGGCGCCCAGGCAAGCCGACTTGGCGTGCGCGTTGTGAACGCGGCAGCAGAACTCGTGGACGCATCGACCCTGCTCGTCGCGGTGAAGCCTCATCGCTTCGGCGACCTTGCAACACAGCTGACCACGCTGCGCCAGCCGACCTTGGTCATCAGCGTGATGGCCGGCATCACGATCGAGACGATCGCGACGACCCTTGGCCCGCATACGCGCGTGGCACGCGTGATGCCCAACACGCCCGCCCGGATCGGCGCAGGCATGTCGACGGTTGCCTTCGGCGCGTCGTGCACAGCCGACGATCGCGATCTCGTCGTCGGCATGTTCGAGACTCTTGGGCTCGTGCACCGGATCAACGAATCCCTGATGGATGCCGCGACTGCCGTGTGTGGCAGCGGGCCAGCCTATGTCTTCCACCTGGCCGAGCACATGATGCGTGGCGCGCGTGAGGCGGGCTTTGACGCCGAGACGGCAGATCTGCTTGTTCGCCAGACGATTCTGGGCGCAGCTGAACTGCTCCGCCAGAGTTCCGAGGATCCCGCCACACTTCGACGCGCCGTCACGAGCCCATCGGGTACCACGGCCGCGGCACTCGCCGTGCTCGATGCCGCAGGAGCCGGTGATGCGTTGGTCCGCGCGATCACCGCCGCGCGGGACCGCGGCCGCGAGCTTTCGAAGGGTTCCTGACGCACTTCCTCAGAAGTCGCGCCGCCGGAAGATCCAGACGCACAAGCCGAGCACTGCGCCTTCGAAGATCACGCTCGTCCCGATCGTCCACCAGAGCGACCTGCTCACGGCCTGTTGGTCGATCGCCTTCCCGACATCGCGGTCGCGCACGCGCGTGGATCCGAACACACCCTCGCCGCGGTGCTCGCGCTCGGGGGCGGAAATGCCTGACCGGTCGACCAGCAGTCGCTCCAAGAGTTCCAGCGTCTCGCCCGTCTTGGGGAGCGGCGCCAACGCGCCCATGAAGCAGTTGTGCACGAGTCGCCAGGTGGCATCGTCGCTGGCTTGCGCATCGCGCTCCTCGAGCAGGTCCTCGAGGTACGGATCGTCAGGATTCTCCGATTCTCGGCGCAGGATCTCCGTCTCGTACGACGCAAGCTCCATCGCGCTCGCCGTGCGCCCAAAATTGGTGAGTGCCTCGCCGCTCTGCAGGCCAAAGACCACGAACCAGAACACCATGGTGACCATCAAGCTCGCCACGGTGCTGCGCGTGAGCAGGCCGACCAGTGCGCAGAACGCGAAGAGGTACGAGTAGAAGAGCACGACGAGCGGCACCGCGAGGAAGAGCGATGGCTCCCACGAACCGCCACGCAGGCCGATCACCAGAAAGCACGCGCCGGTGAACACGAACACCTGCAGCGCCGTGAAGAGCATCCCGGTCATCCACTTGGTCAGGAAGAGACGCCCGCGCCCGATCGGCCGCGAGAGCATCATGTCGATCGAACCACCCGAGACCAGATCAGGAATGATGCCCGCCGTGCTCACGAGCGCGAGCACCGTGCTGCCCAAGCCGAGCCACCACTCGACACCAAGGTTGGTGAAGAGCAACTTGTAGAACGTGGCCGGCGGCACGACCGTCGAGTTGAAGAATGGACTCTCGAATGTCCACCCGAACACGCTGATCCCCTCGGGGTCCAACCCAAGCCCGGCGATCGCGGCGACGATGACGCCGGAGAGCACGAGCGAGAGCCAGAAGAGTTTGCGCGCGTTCAGTTCGCGATACGCCGCCACCATGATCGCCCAGGTCTGGCGACCGTATGTCCCTTCGGGAAGTTCGCGGCTCACAAGGTTGCCTCCATCGGAGGCGGTGACGCCGAAGTGCCCTGTCGCACGGCGCCCGGATTGAATGTCCCACCC
>VGXL01000047.1 GCA_016873315.1 Phycisphaerae bacterium
ACCTTGTGCTCGAACTCCTTGAGCTCCGGCGTCGTGTACCGCTCAGCGTTGCGCAGCGTCTGCTTGCGAATGAGCCACTCCGGAGCACGCCCCGCCTGCGACGCGGAGAGTTCGATGTAGTAGCCGAACACGCGGTTGTAGCCGGTCTTGAGCGTGTCGATCCCTGAGCGCTCAATGAGCTCGGCTTGGTAGCGGGCGAGCCACGCGTTGGCATCGCGCTGAAGAAGACGCTCCTCGTCCAGCTCCGCGTCCACGCCGTCGAGCCAGAGTCCGCCTTCGCGCAGATGCGACGGTGGGGCCTCCACGCACTGGCTGGCGAGCTCGATCGCTCGATCGCGGACGGCCGGCAGGGCATCGGTCATCGGCTGCGCGAAGGGCACGAGCGCGGGCGTACCGGCACACGCGACGGCGATCTCGCTGCACCGAGCGAGCGAGCGCGCGAGCGCGGCCAGATCGCGCGGTGTGGCACGCCCCATGGCGATGCGCGCGTGCATCCGAGCGATGTCTTGCACACCATCAAGTGCGTCGCCGAGCACTGCGCTGGCGCGAGCATCATGGGCGAGCGCTGCAACAGCATCGAGTCGCGCGGTGATCGGGGCCAGCTGCGCGAGCGGTGCGCAAAGCCAATCCCGAAGCAGCCGCCGACCCATGCCCGTTCGGCAGCGCTGCATCGAGGTGACCAGGCTTCCTGCAGTCTGTCCCGATCGCGCAGTGCGTTCCAATTCCAGACTTCGCAAGCTGGTGGCGTCGATGGCCAGTACGGCACCGGACTCGACCGTCGACGGGGCGCGAAGATGGCGCAGCGAGTCGGGCCCTTGCGCCTCGTGCAGGTAGCGCAGGAGCGCGCCTGCAGCGCGAGCGGGAGCGCCGTCCGCGTCAAGCCCGAAGCCCGCGAGCGTCGAAGTGCGGTAGTGCGCGCACAACGCCTCGCTGGCTTCCTTCGTGCGGAAGTACCAGCCGGGGCGCTCGGTTCGCGCGGTCCCGACGGCGCGGACCAGCTCCGTGAGCCGGGCGCGAGCGGCTTCGTCATCAAGCTCTTCGATGAGGAGCTCGGCGACACCGAGCCGAAGTAGCTCATCGACGATCCCCCCGGCGGGCACGGTTCGCAGCGAGAACTCTCCTGTCGACAGTTCAACGGTCGCGATCGCAGCCGCAGCGCCGTGCAGACAAAGCGCTGCCATGCGATTGCTCGTTCCGTCGTCGAGCAGACTCTCGTCCACGCGCGTGCCCGGCGTGATGACACGCCGCACATCGCGCTCGACCAAGCCCTTGGCTTCTTTGGGGTCCTGCACCTGCTCGCAGACGGCGACGCGGAACCCCGCATCGACGAGTCGTCGCAAATAGGTTTCGGCGCTGTGAAACGGAACGCCGGCCATCGGGATGCCGCTCGTGCGTTCGGTGAGCGTGATGCCGAGCGCCTTGTGCGCAGTCACGGCGTCATCATCGAAGAGCTCGTAGAAGTCACCCATCCGGAAGAAGAGCAGGCAGTCGGGATAGCGCGCCTTGAAGTGCGCGTGCTGCCGCATGGCGGGCGTGTCCCGGTTGGGTGCGGGCGCGTGGTGGGCCATCTTCTCCACGCACGAAAGGGTAGCCGCTGGCTTCGCGCGATCATCGCCCCGACCGTGTTATCGAAGCGGCGCAGTGGACCCGATCCCGCTATACTTCCCGCCCCGCTGGGCTGGTAGCTCAATTGGTAGAGCGCCTCGGTCGCATCGAGGAGGTTGTGAGTTCGAGTCTCATCCAGTCCACTTGATTCGGGCGTCGCTTTGCGGCGCCCGCGTCGTTTCCGAAGGCCATCGGAAGGACCCATGCCAACACTCGCCGCCGCTCCATCCACCGTGCTTGCCGCCGAGTCTGCGCTCGTCGTCGCCGCGAGCCTGATTGGGGCGTGGGTCGGGACCCGTCGCTTGGCGCACACGCCGCTGCAGCTCGTGCTGAGCGCGGTCAGCGGCATGATTCTGGGGATCGTCTTCTTCCATCTCTTGCCCCATGCCTTGGGCACCCATGGCGGTGGCGCTGCCCCCATGGATGTCATGGTGTGGGCGCTCGTCGGCTTCATGGCGCTCTTCGTGCTCGAGCGGTTCGCGCCGTTCCATGCGCACGAGCATGGTGCTTCGGCAGACTGCGGGAGCGGTCACTGCGGACACGCTGCACACACCTGCGATCACGAGCACGACCACGCACCGCATGCGCACGCGGACTCGCACACCCGTGCACCGCGATTGGGCTGGATGGGCGCGCTGTTGGGTCTGACGGTGCACAGCTTGATGGAGGGCGTCGCGCTCGCAGCAAGCGTGCAGGCCGAGTCGAGCGCGGGCTGGCTGGCCGGATTGGGCACGCTGCTCGTCATCGTGGCCCACAAGCCGTTCGATGCCATGACGCTCGCCGCGCTGCTTCGACAAGATCGCGTCGACGCTCGCAAGGCCGTCGCCATCCAAGTGCTCTTTGCGCTCGTCATGCCCCTCGGCGCGTTCCTCTTCATGGCCGGCGTGCGCCACGATCCACAGGTGATTGCGCTGGCCCTTGCCTTCAGCGCGGGCGTCTTCCTGTGCATCGCGTGCAGCGATCTCTTGCCCGAAGTGCAGTTCCATCGTCACGATCGGCTCAAACTGACCACCGCGCTCTTGGGCGGCATCCTGCTTGCGTGGGGCATGTCCAGGCTCGAGGCCAGCATGCACGGTCACGCGGATCACGATCACGGCAGTCATCTAGGCCACGACCACTGAGCCCTTTGCGCCGGGCGACGAGCCCGAAGATGGACGCCGTCCGGGGTAGGATCGCGGTCCCATGACGGAATCGACCGCCCGTGACTACCGCAGCACGCTGAACTTGCCCAAGACCGGCTTCGCGATGAAGGCGAATCTGGCCCAGGCGGAGCCGCAGACTCTGAAGGCGTGGAAGGAAGGCGGGGCGTTCGATCGCATCATGGGCGCGCGCGATGGCGCGCAACCGTTCGTCTTCCACGATGGTCCGCCCTACGCCAACGGCAACATCCATGTCGGTCACATGCTCAACAAGGTCCTGAAGGACCTGGTCGTTCGAAGTCGCATCCTCGAAGGCCGTCGCGTGCACTATGTGCCGGGCTGGGATTGCCACGGCTTGCCCATTGAGCACAAGGTGATGACTGAGATCGTCAAGGGCGGCAAGGCTGAGAAGCTCGAGACGCTCGCCCCCGATGTCCGGCGCATGGCGATCCGCCGCGAATGCGCCGCCTACGCCGAGAAGTTCATCAAACTGCAGGGCGAGGAAATGCAGCGGCTTCTGACCTTCGCCGACTATGCGCACCCGTACGCCACGATGCAGCCGGGCTACGAGGCCGCGACGCTCGAGGTGTTTGCCGGCATGGTCGAGCAGGGGGTCGTCTACCGCGATCTCAAGCCCGTGCACTGGTCGATCGCCAATCGCACGGCACTCGCCGAGGCCGAGCTGGAGTACGAGGAGCGTCAGGACCTGTCGATCCATGTTGACTTCGAACTCGAGGACCGCGAGGCCGCGGAGCGCGTCTTCGGTTGCGAGATTGATCAGACCCCGTGCCTGATGATCTGGACGACCACGCCGTGGACGCTGCCAGCTAACTTGGCGATCGCGTGCCATCCGCGGTACCGCTACGCGCTCGTCGAGCACGATGGCGCGCTCAGCATTGTTGCGGCGGAGCTCTGGTCAAAGGTGTCCGCAACCATCAAGGCTGAGAAGGTCCGCATGGTTGCTGAGTGCGACGGCGCAGCGCTCGTCGGACTGGCGTATCGGCATCCGTTCTGCGCGCGGTCGGGGCGCGTGGTCGCAGCGGAGTATGTCACGCTTGAAGATGGCACGGGGCTTGTGCACACCGCGCCCGGACACGGTGCAGAGGACTACCGAACCGGATTGAAGGAGGGCCTGCCGACCTACTGCCCGGTGCGTGACGACGGCACATACGACGAGACTGTGCCCGAGTGGTTGCGCGGCATGAGCGTGTGGGATGCCAACGCCAAAGTCACCGAGCATCTGCGCGAGAGCGGCCACTTGGTCTTCGACCACGCGTTCACGCACTCGTATCCGCACGATTGGCGCAGCAAGACGCCGGTCATTTTCCGAGCGACCGAGCAGTGGTTCATTGGTGTGGACCGACCCGTCAAGCGCGATGGGCGCACGCTGCGTCAGCTCGCGCTCGATGCGGTTGAACATCGCGTTTCGTTCGTGCCCGACTGGGGGCGCAATCGCATGCGCGGCATGCTCGAGAATCGCCCCGACTGGTGCATCAGCCGCCAACGGTCGTGGGGATTGCCGATCCCGGCGTTCCTGCGTCCGGATGGCAGCGCATTCATGACCGCCGCGAGCATCCGCGCGGTCGCTGCGGTCTTTGCGCAGAAGGGGAGCGATGCTTGGTTCCAGCTCTCGGCGCAGGAACTCCTGGCCGGCTACGACGCGGCGAAGGACACCGACGCGCCGACTGGGCTTGATGTGGCGACCCTCACCAAGGGCAACGACATCTTCGATGTCTGGTTCGAGGCCGGCAGCAGTTGGCACTCGGTGCTGCGCACGCGCGGCATCGGCTTCCCGAGCGAGCTCTACCTTGAAGGCAGCGATCAACACCGCGGTTGGTTCCAGCTCTCGTTGTTGCCGGCACTCGCGGTTACGGGCGAGCCGCCATTCCGAACGCTGCTGACGCACGGCTTCATGGTCGACAAGGACGGCCTGAAGATGTCCAAGAGCCTTGGCAACGCGCTCGATGTGGCCGCGCTGCTCAAGGATTACGGCGCGGACGTCGCGCGGTGGTGGGTGAGCAGCGTGCCGTACGACGGCGACATCAAGATCGATCTGGATTACTTCCGACTCGCTGGCGAGAGCTACCGCAAGGTGCGCAACACGATCCGCTTCCTGCTCTCGAATCTCGAGGGCTATGTCCCTGGCCAGCGGGTCAAGGTCGAGCCTGAATCGATCGACGGTTGGGCGCTCGCCGAACTCGCTGCGCTGCAGTCGACGGTGCGTGGTGCCTACGCGGCGTACGACTTCCGCGCCGCGCACGTGGCGATCTTCGACTTCTGTAACGAGACACTCTCGGCGATCTACTGCGCTGCGACCAAGGACAGGCTCTACTGCGATGCGCGCGGAGCCGCCCGTCGGCGCCGAACGCAGCAGGTCATGCACGATGCCGTGACCGTGCTCTGCCAGCTCCTCGCGCCGATGCTGCCGCACACTGCCGACGAGGCGTGGAGCGCGCTCCACGGTGGTGCGCCAGCGACGAGCGTGATGGCTTCGACGCACATTGATCTGGGCACCGTGACGCGCCACGATGCGTGGACCGCAGCGTTCGCCGCGCGCGAGCGAGCGCTCAAGGCACTCGAAGAGGCCAAGACCTCGGGCATCGAGAATCCTCTCGACGCAGGCGTCGCGATCGGCAGCGGCATTGACGCTGAAGTGCCGGGTGCACTCGCCGCGCTTGCTCTGGTCCACGCGGACCTCGCTGATCTCTTCGGCGTGTCGCGCGTGACGCTTGGTGGCGCCGGTCGCGTGTCGATCATCGACCTGCGCAACGAGCCGCGTTGTGATCGCTCATGGCGGCGCGACGGCACGGTGCGTCAGCGCAGCGATGGCGGCATGCTCAGCGACCGCGACGCGGCCGCTGTCGGCGTGGCGTGATGGACCCAAGGATTCGGTGAAGGTCGCCGAGTGATCGGTACGGTCGCGTGATGGCGGGCGGCCCTCAATGGGCGACGCCGCCCGAGCGCGCGTCAGCTGACGCGGCTGCCGGCCTTGACGGGCTTCTCGACCGCGAGCACGACGACATTGCGTTCATCGGGGCCGGGCTTGGCGCCGTCGGCCGCGGGGACCGCTTCGGCCTTCAGGTCGCTCGCCGCAAGAATCATGCCGTGGCTGATCTCGCCGCGCAGTGTGCGCGGCTCGAGGTTGGCAACGATCACGACTTGCTTGCCGACCAAACTTGCAGGCTCGTACCACGCCTTGATGCCCGCGCAGACCTGTCGGCCTTCGGGCGTGCCGTCATCCAATCGAAGCTTGAGCAGCTTGTCCGCGTTGGGATGCGGCTCGGCGCTAAGCACCGTCGCCACACGAAGGTCCACCTTCGCGAAGTGGTCGAAGGGAATCAGCGGCAGCGGTTCGCTCACTTGGAGCCCTCCGTGCCCAAGCCCTCGGTCGTGCCCAGGGTTCCCGGGTCGGCGACATCGGGTTCTGCAACGACTTCGGCCACGGTCGTGAAGTTGTGCCGACGCTTGAGCGCCGGGTAGGAGAAGAGCTCCTGCATGTCCTTCACTTCATCCTGCATCGCGATACCGCGCAGGCGGCCGCCGCTGGCAAGCGCCTGGTACTCGGCGCTATCCATGCGGTCGATGCCGCGCAGTTGCGCGACCATGACCGCCAGTCGATCCGGCAGCGCGACGACGACCGTGCGATCGAGCGCAGGGGCATCGGCCACAGGCTTGTCGGTGGGAAGCGCCATCCCAGCCTTCACGAGCGCGCTCATCGCGGTCTCGTCGATTCCAAGGCCGGGGATGGGCACGCCCATGCGCATACCGAACTGCAGGAACTGCGTGTTCACTTCGCTCAGCCCCGAGAACGGCTGCGACACCGCGCCGTAGGTCGCGCCGACGGCGCCCAGACCTTCGGTCGCGGCAGTCTGACGCAGCGCATCAAGGCGCGTGGCCAGGATGTCGTAGACCGCAACGCGCTTCAGATCCGCTTCAAGATCGGCGCGGACTTCATCGACGGTCGTTGCGGCGCGAGCGGGCTGCGCATCGACGACGCGAACCACAAACAGGTCACGCGATGTCGGATCGGCGAGCGTGGGGAACGCCACGCCGCGCTGCGTGGGCAGCGTCGGCGAGCCGCCGAACTCCTTGAGCGCCGACGCGAACTGTTGCACCTTCACATCGCTCGCGCCAACGCGCTTGCTCGACGCCGTCCCGATGCCAGGGATCGCGGCGATGTCTTCGACTTCGATCCAACCTTCGCCAGAGGTCACCACCGCGGGCGCGTTGATGCCGAAGCGCTGCGCGAGTTCCTGACCGAGCGCCGCGAGCGTGACCGCCTTGGACGACCAGTCGGCCGGCAGGGTCCAGTAGCCGCCCGCGCTGGGCACGCTGCGCAGATCCATCTGCACGCGGTCCGTGGCGAACTTGGAGATGGCAGCGAGTTCCGCATCGAGCAACTGTCCGAGGACCTGCTCGCGAACTTGCTCGCGCTGGCCGTCGAAGGTGATCGGCGTGGCCGACACGGCTTCCTTCGCCTTGAATTCGTCGGCGTGCTCGAGCCAGTACTTGCGAAGCTCGACGTTCGAGAGCGCGGGGCTCTGCTCGAGCTTGGACTTGATGGCGGCCGCAGGAATCACGATCCACTCGAGTTTGAGCTGGTTCGGGAGGCGGTAGCCAAAGCCCTTTACGCCCTGACCCTTTGCGGTGTTGGCGTGGGCCTTGAGCTGAGCCTCGAGCGCAGCAGAATCGGCGGCGGGGGCATCGATGCCAGCGATCTTTCCAGCGTCCAGGATCAGGACGTCGCCGTCCATCGTCATCGTCATTTCGGCGGCGGCGCGACGAAGGCGCTCGTCGCTGATGCGACCCGAACTGGCGACAAGGGCGATCAGACGGCGAACACCGGTGAGCTTCGAGAGCGTCGAGAGCACCGTCTCCTGGCTCGTCTGCGCGCGCGAGGCGAGCGTGGCGACGAAACTCTCGGGCGTGACGCCCTCAGGCATCTGCGTCATGGCGAGTTCGCGCAGCGTCTCTTGCTGCGGCGGGATCAGGCTCGATGCATTGGCTTCCTTGACGAGGAGGTACCAGTAGCCGGGCTCCTTGAGCACGCCCATGCCCACGATCGTGCGATCTCCCAGACCTTCGAGCACGCGCATCTCGCCGATCGTGTCATTGAGTGCGCTGACCGAGATCGACTCGCCGTCTGACACGGCCCAGGTGGTCGTGTTCCTGCGCAGGTTGTCGACGATGTTCGTGCTGCTGTCCGTCAGCAGCCACGAGACCAGGAGCAGGATCATGAATCCTGCCATGGCGATGCTGACGAAGCGCTGGTTCTTGCGGAAGAGCTTCAACATGGATCTGGGCCTCAGAGGGCAGGCGGCGTGGCCTGCCGGGGCATGGAATCTATCGGGGAAACGAACGAGGGCGCGGACGGAACTCGTCCACGCCCTCGGGGCTTGCGGCTGTCGCCGGGTTCAGCGGTAGAACTCGACGATGAAGTTGGTGTTGACGTCGAAGGGGACTTGCTCCGAAGAGGGGAGCACGAGCACCTTGATCGTCAGTTCGGCGGGGTTGACATCGATCCAGCCCGGCGTGACATGGCCGGCGAGCGATTCCATGGTCTCGCGAACGAGCTTCTGGACATTCTCCTTCTTGATCGAGATGACATCGTTGGGGCTGACCGGGAACGACGGGCGGTCGACCTTCTTGCCGTTCACGAGCACATGGCCGTGGGCCACGATCTGGCGGGCGGCCCAGATGGTGCGGCCGAAGCCGGCGCGACGCACGACGTTGTCGAGACGACGCTCAAGCATCTGCAGCAGCACTTCGCCAGTGTTGCCCTTGCTCGAGCCTGCTTCCGCCAGCATGCGGCGGAACTGTCGCTCCATCACGCAGTAGTGGAACTTGAGCTTTTGCTTTTCATCCAGACGGATGCCGTAGGGCTTCGGGCGCTTGCCGCGGAAACCGTGCGGGCCGGGAGGCGTCAGCTGCCGCTTGGCGGTGTGCTTCGGGGTATCCGCAATGGGGACACCGACGCGGCGAGAGAGACGGACCTTTGGACCTGTGTAGCGTGCCATATGTTCTCGATTGGGGAATCGGCGATTGCACAGCAAATCGCGTCGGATGTCAAGCGGCGGGAAGAGTGGGGTCAGTAGGACCGGCTGGTGATGCCGCCGCGCCAGTTCAAAAAAGCGCGGTTCAGGACCCGGTAACCACCCGGGGTGGGGTAGTCCCCGGTGAAGTACCAGTCGCCGGTGTGCGCCGGCATCGCTTCGCGAAGCCCTTCGACGGTCTGGTACACGACTTCGACCGTCCCGGACCACGGCCCGCCGCGTGGCGTGATGAGTCGGGCGACTTCGGCGCACAGATCCTGATGCGTGACGAGGTCATACAGCCGCTTCACATGGTTGCGCATCTTCGCGGCCTGCAGGTCCGCCTGCGCTCGGCACGCTTCCTCGATCTCGTCGAGCACGCTGGCCTGACCGCGGGCGGTGACCAGGTTTACGGCGGCTTCGAAGGCGATGAATCGACCAAGGTGGCTCATGTCGATCCCGTAGCAGTCTGGGTACATGATCGGCGGCGCGCTGCTGGCGACGATGATGCGCGCGGGACCAAGTCGCGAGAGCATCGTGATGACCGAATCGCGCAGCGTCGTCCCGCGCACGATGCTGTCGTCGACGACGACGAGCGTGTCGGTTGGATTCACCGTGCCACGCGTGATGTCGTAGACATGGCTGACCAGATCCTTGCGCGCCGCATCGTGCGTGATGAATGTGCGCAGCTTCTGGTCCTTGTGCGCGACCTTGTCCGCGCGCGGGTGGATGTCCATCAGGAACTCAAGGCGATCTCGCGTGAGTTCGCCGCACTGCATCAGGCTCCACGCCAGATCCGCATGATGCGCGCGCTGGATCGCCTCGATGCCTTCGATCAGGCCGATGTAGGCGCTCTCGCTCGTGTTGGGAATGAAACTGAAGACGGCATCATCGAGCCGCCGGTCGAGCGCCTGATGCACGATCGGGGCCAGATTGCGGCCGAGCGCCTTGCGCTCGCGGTAGATGTCGCGGTCGTTGCCGCGGCTGAAGTAGATGCGCTCAAAGGAACACTGGCGCAGTGGTCGCTCGGGTGTGAACCGATCGCAGCGCACCGTGCCGTCGCGTGAGACGGTGAGCGCATGACCGGGCGGGAGCGGCCGAACGAGCGAGTCATCGACGCCGAAGATGCCGGTGAGCGCTGGGCGTTCGCTCGCCACAGCGACGACCTCGTCGGTCTCGAGCATGAAGGCAGGTCGAATCCCGTTGGGATCTCGGCACACAAACAGATCGCCGCTGCCGACCAGACCGGCCAGCACATATCCGCCGTCGAAGTGCTCGGCGGCCCACTCGAGCACGCGTTTCCAGTCGACCTGACGCGCGCTCTCCTCGACGAGCTGGGCACCCTCAAGATTGCGGAGCGAGCCGGCGCCCATCGCAGCGCGAAGGTGATTGTGCTCGCGGTCGATCGAGTGAGCGATCTTCTCCAGCACCACGCCGGTATCGCTCTCGCCGACGGGGTGAACGCCGTAGCCCACGAGCGTCTGGAAGAGCTCGGGAGCGTTGGTCATGTTGAAGTTGCCGCACAGCGCGAGCGTTCGCGCGGCCACACTGTGGCGACGAATGAACGGATGGCAAATGGACTGTCCGCGGCCGCCGTGCGTGCCGTAGCGCAGGTGTCCGATCATCGCTTCGCCAAGCAGTGGCATCGCGCGCTTGAGTTCAAGCGCGGACATCGTCGCCAGCGCGTGCGCACCCAGAGCGCGCGCAGGTTGCGTGGCGTCGTCGAAGATCCGCTCAATCGGGCTGCGTTTGGCGTTGCGCAGCCGGGTCAGGTACGCATCGCCGGCGGGCATGTCGAAGCGAACGCTCGCGATCCCCGCACCGTCCTGCCCGCGGTTGTGCTGCTTCTCCATGAGCAGGTACAGACGCCGCAGTCCCCACAGCGCATCGCCGTGTCGTTCCCGGTACCACTCAAGCGGGTGCTTGAGGCGGACGGCCGCGATGCCGCATTCGTGGGTGAGTACATCGCTCATGTGGTGCAAGGAGGGTAGCGCAGCCATCGATGCAGGATCGCTACGCTTTCCCGATGGATCCGGATGGCCGCAGCATCGCGTGGGCTGGATTGGTCGGCCGTTGGTCCGAGTGGGCCGCTGCCAGTCGGGTTTGGCCCGAGCATGGTGACGCGGGTCGCGCGCGAGCAAGCGTGCCGTGGCTGATCCAACTCCAAGCAGTGACGCACGCGCTGGGTGAATTGTCGTCTGTGCCGCCCGGCGAGCGGCCGTGGTGCCGCGATCATGCGCGCGCGACGATCGACGCTGCGGTCGAACGACTCGTGGGGGTCTGGGGTGACGAAGCGCCCAACGAGATCGCTGACATCGTCGACGATGCGCGGGCTGCGATCGATCAATCGCGCCATGCGGGCTGCCGTGAGGCAGTGTGGTCAGGGCCCGGGCGGTTCATCGTCCCAGAGATCGAGCTCGATGCTCCGCGCGGAACCCTGGCGTGCATGCAACCTGGAACGCCGGTGCTTCCAGACTCTCCCGTCGCGTGGTGGATCGATCGGGAGGACTTGGTCGTGCCTGGCCTTGCCGTGCGGGATGCAGCGCATGGACCGAGTCAGGTGTATCGGCAGCTCGACGACTCGGGGCGCGTCGTGCAGGATCTGATTGCGACGATGGACGAACTGTCCCCCGGCATGCCGCTTCTGATTCCGATCGATGAGGATGGTCGCCGCATCGGCGGCTGGCTCACGCAGGCACCCGCGTGGCGGGCCATGCATGAGCAGGCCTTGGGCGACCTGCAGCAACCGGCTGTTCGCTGGCACCAGTGAACCGAAGCGCCGGGCTGGGTTCGCTGCGCCGAGCGATGACCGTGCGATCGGCCAAGTCGGCGTGCCGCGACGACAGGAGCCGCGAGACAAGGTGCGGGCAGTTGCAGTCGCGCGACAGGTGCAGGAGCCCGATGGCGGCCGGGTCAGCGACGGCGCGAATCCGATCGAGCGCCTCCATCGCTTGGTCGTTCGACAAGTGTCCGTGCCCGCCCATGATGCGCTGCTTCAGGTGCCACGGTCTTGGGCTCTCGCGTTGCATGCGTGCGTCGTAGTTGCATTCGATGCCGAGCAGGTCGACGCCCGTCAGCGCTTCGATGAGTTCGTCGTGCACGGCGCCAAGGTCGGTCGCCCAGCCGACGCGACCAGCGGGCGTGTCCAGGATAAAGGCCGTGCTGCCGGCCTCATCGTGCGGTGTGCGCACCGCGCGCACGCGCAGGTGTTCGCCGAGTCCGGACTCATGCTCGACCACATGCAGACACGCTCGGGGGATGCCCAGCGCAAGCGCGCCGGCGTAGTGCGCGGCACGCAGAATGACCGGCACACCGTGCCGAGCCAATTGCGCCGACCAACTGCGATGCCAGTGATCGCCGTCCAGATGCGTGAGCAGGATCGCGCCAAGTTCAGTGCCGGGTGGGCAGCGGTGCAGGAGTCCCTCGCGAACGCGTCGCGGGCTCAAGCCGGCGTCGAGCAGCACCACGCGCCGCGTGAGCGACCCGAACTGCACGATTGCGGCGTTTCCGCTCGAGCCGCTCGCAAGCATCGTGATCGAGAGCTGTGCGCCATCCATGGCGTGGGGGAGTGTAGGTCCGATCGCGACGATCACCAGATCCCGTTCGTCGAGGTCCGGCGACGGTCTGCGCTCCCGGAGTACCGTGTCCGCGCGCGGGCGAGGTGCCCCGATCAGCCAGGCATGAGTGCAACCATTGAAGGGTCTCCAACAGCAATGAGCCGATCGCGCGGTCGAGTCGTGGCGGCGTTGGCGGTTCATGCGTTTCCACCCGCTCTCATTCTGATGGTCATGTCGATGATCGCCGCGGAGTCTGCTGTGGTCAGGGCAGAACTTGTGCTCTCGACTCGGGGACTGGGCGTGCTCGTCGGTGCGTTCTACCTTGCGAGTGGATTGGTCATGCCTTTGGCGGGAAGGTTGGTGGATCGACGCGGTCCGACCGTCGGCACGCTGATCGGGCTGGCCATCGCGGGCACGGGTGCGGCGTGTTACGCGAGCACGCATGTGATGAGCCTTGCGCTCGTGGGCGCGGCGCTCCTGGGTGGAGGATTTGCCATGATGGCGCCTGCGTATGGCAAACTCGCCGCGAGCGAGCTGAGTCCATCGCGTTTTCCGCTGGGCATGGCGTTTCTGTACCTAGGCTTGGGTGGATTCGTGGTGCTCGGTGGACTCCTCGGCGGTGCGATGGCAGCTGACGATGGTTGGCGGAAAGCGCTGTGGGTATTCGCGGGATCAGCGCCTGCGTTGTGCGCGCTGACCTGGTGGGCTCGTGCGAGGAGTGCGCCGGCCGGCCAAGTCCACTCGGTGACGACGACCTTGAACGCTCGCGCCGCCGATGATGCCGGGAGCCTCTTCTCGAACAAAACAGTTCGAATCGCGTGCATTGCAGCGGTGGTCGTCAGTGGGATCGGAATGTCGTTCGGTGCGCTCTGGAATGAGTTCCTCGCGCGGACCGTCTGGGGACTCGATCTCGATCAGCGTGCGATCGTCACGACGGCCTTTCGGCTCGCCTTGATGGTTGGCGCACCGACGCTGGCGCTCGTCGCACTCTCGACAGGACCGATCCCGCTCTTGCGATGGACGACGGCGATCGTCGCGGCTGGCGTGGCGATCTGGGGGTTGAGCCCCGTCGAACTGAGTCTCACCGGTGCACTGGTAGTCGTGGTGCTGATGGGCGTCGGTGCTTCGGGCATGCCGATCGTGGTGGCGACCGCGGTCCAAGCCGTGCCGGCGAACAGGGCAGGCTCCTGCGTCGGATTGGTTCAGGCGTGTGGCATGATCGGCAGCTTCGCGCTGATGTCGCTACCCACGCTGCTGACGCTTGTGCCGGATCTTTCGGTGGCCGGTCGCGGCGTGATCGGCGGCGCAGCCGTCGCCGCCATCGCGGCGATCGCTCACATCCTCACCTGGCGTGTGCGTTCGTCGCGCCCGCAGCACATCCAGCGCTAGCGTCCGGATCCGACGGGCAGGGTCAGGATTGGCGAAGTCTGACCATCAGAACTCACCTGCAAGTCGTACATGTCCCGAACCATCGCGAACAGCACTCGGGATGTGTGATCGCCCCGATCGATCCAGTACCAGTGTCGTCCGTCATGGGCCGCGACCAGCGGGTCCTTCGGCTTCGTGTCGCTGCACTCCACGCGGAACACCGCGCGGACATACGGCGCCAGGTCCTGCAACGGACCAGCCTGGGCAATGCGCTCGTAGAGCTCTGCTTCGGTGTCGACCGAGGTTGGAGGCGGAGCAGAGTTCGGACCGGGGTCGACGCCCATCGAGAACAACTGAAGCGTGGCGATGAAGGATCGCGATCGCAGGGACAGCGTGTCGCCAGGCCAGATGTCTTCGGACGCGACGAGCCGGAAGCTGCCCGCATGCAAGGGAAGGTTCAGCATGCGTGCCACCTCGGCGGCCTCGGGCACTTTTTCGATGCCTTCGTAGAAGGTGATGACGGGCACATGTTCGATGGTGCGATAGTCGTAGTCGCCATCGGGCCGCTTGAAGAATGCGCTTCCCTTGCTGCTCGCATCCATGATGCGGTCAATCGTCACGTCGGCGCGGGGAATCGGTTCGGAGTTCCATGTGACCGTCTCCGGGACCTGACTGAGCGAAACGAGTCGCCGCGATCCGAGCAAACTCAGGCCTTGGAGCAGCTTTCCAAAGTTGCCGTTCTCGACCATGATGCCTCGGTCACCTGTGACATCAAAGCCCTGCGTTGCGCCGAGCTTCTCGACGCACATCAGAATGACCAACTCAGCCGGCCAGCCTGCCGAGACCAGGCGCTCGACGGTCGAGACGGGGATGGGCGACATCAGTTCCCGCGCCAGCCGTTCGCCCTGCTGCGGAACGAATGTGATGTTGGGCGTGAAGCTGTAGTCCAAGTTTCCCCCAGCGCCGCCGCTGACCATTCCATCCGACGGCACCGCCACCGCGCCGTTCGCGCCAGCGCCCACGCTGGCCTCGACATTGATCAGGCTCACCGTCATCCATTGTGTCGAGCGACACTGGGACATGCGCACGATGTTCAGCAGCATCTGCCGGTCCATCGCGTCGGCGACGGAACTGTTGAATGCCGCGTGGTTGTCCTCGAGCACTGATGACGCCCAGCGTGCGCAGCCTGATGGTGCGACGATCGCCATCGCTGCTGCGAAAGTGAGTGCGAGGATCTTGTGCCTTGGAGGTCGTGGGAGGTGGTGAGCGGTCATGGACGAAGACTAACTCCGACTCGGCTCACGGAGATCACACGCCCTCACGCTTCGTCGCCGGTGCGGCGGCCGCCGCGCAGGCAGAGCCCGCGCTTGGAGGCATCGATGAAGCGCAGGTATTCATCGACCAGCGGATCGCCGGCGCGCTCGCGCACGGCCGCCACGCGTGCACTCGGCAGGCTGCGCGACAAGCACAGTGTTCGGTAGATCCAGCGCACCGTGTCGATCTGCTCAGGCGTGAAGCCGTTGCGGCGCAGGCCAACGACATTCACGCTGCCGCAGTAGTTCATGGTCGTCACCGTGAACCAGGGCAGTACATCGCGCACGCTGCCCGCATGACCGCTCAGCATGGCACCGGTGCCCACGCGCACGAACTGGTGCAGACTGGTGTTGCCCGACATGATGACGCGGTCGGCAAGTTCAACATGGCCTGCGAGCAGCGATCCGCTGCCAATGATGCAGCGATCACCGACCTGACAATCGTGTCCGGCATGCGAACAGCTCATCCAGTAGGTGTTGCTGCCCACACGGGTGGGTTGATCGGTCTTGCCCCGGTGGATGGTCACGCCTTCGCGGAAGGTGTTGTGGCTGCCGATCTCAAGCCCGGCACCTGGCTTGTCCCACGGAAAGCCGACATCCTGCGGTGCAAAGCCCAAGCAACTTCCGGGGAACAGAAGATTGCCATCGCCGATGGTGAGCGGTCCCGACAGGTGCACGCCGGCGATCAGACGATTGCCCGCGCCGAGCTTGACGGTGCCATGGATCGTGCAGTGCGGGCCGATCTCGCATCCGTCGCCGATCGTGACGTCGCCTTCGATGACTGCGCTTGAGTGGATCATGGTCGACCGAACTGTAGTCGTAGACTTCTGCACTGTCATGGAACCCGTGATTCAGGATCTGGGCCGCATCGGCTACGACGAGGCGCTCGCCGTGCAGCGCGCGTTGCATGCGCGTGTGGTCGCCGCGCGTGACGGCGGACCCGCGGAGCCCATGCATCTGCTCGTGCTCGAACATGATCCGGTCGTCACGGTCTCGCGTCGGCCGGGTGCAGCGGCGAACCTCATCGCGACTCCCGCCATGCTCGAGCGAGCCGGCGTGAGCGTGCGCGAAACCGATCGCGGGGGCGACATCACCTATCACGGACCGGGGCAGTTGGTGGCGTATGCGATCTTCGACCTCAATCGGCTTGGAATTGGGATCCACGGTCACATGCGTTTGCTCGAGGAGATCGTGCTCGGCACGCTCGCGACCTTCGGCATCGCTGGTGAGCGTGATGCGACGGCGACTGGCGTGTGGGTCGGGCCTGCGCCGCTCCGCAAGATCTGCGCGCTCGGTGTGCGAGCAAGCCGCTATGTGACGATGCACGGGCTCGCCCTGAATGTGTCGCCGGACCTGTCGCACTTTGGGCTCATCGTGCCGTGCGGGCTGGTGGGGCGGCCCGTCACGAGCATGGCGGCGGAGCTGGGTGAATCGTGCCCGAACTTCAACGCCGTTCGTGACGAGCTCGCCAAGCAAACGCAGCGTCGAGTGGCTGAACTCCTCGAACGCGCGCGCGCGACGGCGGCGAAGGCAACCTGAAGGACTCGCTGAACTGCCCGCGATCACATGTCCGGGTCGGTCGGCGCGTCGTCGTCGTCGTGCTCCGGGAGCTCGGGCGGTTGCATGGTGGTCATCAACTGGAAGCGCGCGAAGAGCGCTTCGACGCGTTCGGCTTGGGGGGACTTGGGCTCGAGCGCATCGCGCGGCAGGCCAAGATCCTTGAGCAGATCGTCGTTGAGTTCGATCAGTCCGTCTGCCCAAAGCAGCGAGGACTCCTCGAAGGTGTCGGTGTACTCATCGTCGGGAAGTTCACGCCCCCAGAGCGCGCTGCGTTGGTGCACAGCCGAGCAGCCGCGGGCCTGGGCAACGCGCTCGATCGCGGCCGCCACATCACGCTGCGCCACGCGGGCGCGATCGCCGAGGACCCGTTCGAATGCCTCGCTGATCGCTTGATGCACTTCGAGCAGTCCGACGCGCGCCGTCTCGACCGCCTTCCACTGCTCGTCACTGGGGCCATCTTCGCCCGTCGAGAACGCTTCGCGCTGCGCCTTCGTGAACGCCTCGTTCGCCTTCTGCCAGCGGTCGTCGCTTGCATCGAGCGCGGCGGTCATCGCTTCGAGCGTCGAGTCGCGGTAGAGGTAGGCCTGCAGCATGGCGCGCGCGTCGGCGCAACCGATGGCGCCGGTGGTGGCGGCCTTGGCGGGTGCGGGCGGATCAGCGGGCGTAGTGTTCGCCGTCGCGTCAGTCGACACGAGCCCCCAAGCGAATCCGAATGCAAGGGCCGCGGTGAGGGTGGTGACGACCAAGGTCATGGCG
>VGXL01000048.1 GCA_016873315.1 Phycisphaerae bacterium
CGAACCCGATGCAGTCCTTCAAGATGTGGGCGCTCTTGAATGCAGACACCACGCTCGATGTGCTTGGGCCCGCTGGTCTGTACGCATCCGACACGCTCGGCGACCGAGCCGCGTGGCTCTTCGCGGGGGTCTTGGTGGCGTGGGTGGTGGTGCCGCTGGGAATCGCGGCGCGCTTGTTCTCGTGGAGGGCGGTCGCATGAACAACGCGAACTCACGCGAGTCTGGACGATCCCGCGGCACGGCGGGGGCACTGCTCGTCATCACTGTGGCGGGTTGCGGTGGGCCTGATCCGTCTGGCCCGCCCCAGCTGCGCCTTGGGCGCGACGAGTGCTGCGCATGCAAGATGAGCATCGTCGATCAGCGCTGCGCCGCAGGCGCGCTCGTCGACGGCGAGGAGGGCGTTCGCCATGTCGTCTTTGACGACATGCAATGCTTGCTCCTGTACCAACGCGCCAATGAGGATGTCCGGTTCCTTGGACGCTGGGCTCAGGACTACCGCCGCAAGGTGTGGATCGATGTCTCGCAGGCGCGGTTTCTGACTGGGACGACCGTGCGTACCGCGATGGGGTCCGGCATCATCGCGGTGGATCCCGGTGGCGACGAGGCTGCGGACACGCTTGAGTTTGGCGGGAAATCCGTGACCTGGGACGGCCTGCAGTCGTGGCGAATGTCGGACGGCGGGGCGTCCGATCCGCGCTGATGCATCGTTGAGATCGATCGCTGGTCGACTGCCGCTCACCGAGCTGGCTGGAGTGATGCGTCACGAGTGCTGTGCACCGACACCGAACTCAGGCAGGGGCAGGCGCGGCTCTGGAGGATCTCGATGCGAAGATGGCGCGCCTTCGTCGTCGGCACGCGCACGATGCGCTTGTGGCCGATCGTGGTGCCCTCGGCCAGCGTGATCCAGTCGCGATGGTTGTTGCTCGGGGTGGCCGGCACGCTGATGCGAAAGCGCTTCACGCGCTGACCGAGCGCGATCGGTTCCGCCAGCACCACGCGGTCGAACTCCTTCGATGGATCGAGTTCGATCTCGATTGACGCCGCGGTCGTGCCGTCGTTGGTTGCCCAGAAGGTGGCAGGGTTGCCATCCACCGCCTTGTCCGGGCCGAATGGTTCGGGTCGAAGTTCCTCGGCGGCCGACCGGGGCTCGAAGCCTCGGATCGAGTCGGCTGCGGTCGGACGCCCGCGCGCTTGATCGGTGCCGGAGCCATAGGTGGCGTCGATCAACGCGCGAAGGCCGAGCACGCTCTGCACATCCTGATCATGGATGAGCCCACGACGATCCACTGGAAAGTTCAGGAGGAAGTTCGCATTGTGCCCGACGCTGCGCTCCCAGAGATCAAAGAGCTGCGCGGGCGTCTTGACTTGGTCGTCTTCATGAGCGTGATAGAACCAACCCGGACGGATCGAAACATCGCACTCAGCGGGGATCCACGACTCGCCGTCTTCGTCGCCTTCATTCAGGCTCTTCGTCGACGGAGGGTTGTCATGGCCGATGCCGTGGCCCGCGACCTTGAGCATGGCCCAGCAGGTGTCGCCCGCCCACCCTTGCTCGTTGCCGACCCAACGAATGTCGGGGCCGACATCGCTGAAGATCACGGCATCGGGTTGCAATTCGCGCACGACCGCGCGGAAACTCGGAAAGTCATAGACCTGCCGCTTTCCGTTAGGACCTTCGCCGCACGCGCCATCGAACCAGACCTCGAAGATCGGGCCGTAGGACGAGAGCACTTCGCGCAGCTGCGAACGGAAGATGGTGTTGTACGCCTCGCCCGTGCCGTACTGCGGATTGTTGCGGTCCCACGGCGAAAGATAGACACCAAACCGGAGGCCGCCATCACGGCACGCATCGCTCAGTTCGCGCAAGACATCGCCATGGCCATCCTTCCACGCACTCGCCTTCACGGAGTGCGTGCTGAAGGCCGTGGGCCACAGACAGAAGCCGTCGTGATGCTTCGCCGTGATGACGACGCCCTTGATCCCGGCCTCCTTCATCACGCGAACCCACTGCTTTGCATCGAGTGCCGTGGGGTTGAACACCGTCGCGGGCTCGTCGCCCTGACCCCACTCCTTGTCGGTGAAGGTGTTGGGGCCGAAGTGGATGAACGCCGTGAACTCCAAGTCCTGCCAAGCAAGTTGGCGCGTCGAGGGGAGCGGGGCAAGAGGAGCCGGTGGCGGGACGGAGATGACCATGGTGAGGAGGGCGCTGATCATGCCGCGCGCAGGCTAGGTGATCGGTGATCGTGAATCCATGACCTGCACGGCCGCTGGTGTCTCGCGTCGACGCCCTGGCGCCTAGCAGCGTCCACGCATGGGCCTGACCAGCACACGCGATGCAGCCGTGGTGCTCATGCTCACGACCGTGCCACCATCGGGCCTGATCCGCATGACACCCGCACCTGGCTCGATGGAGACGACGCGCAGCGTTGAACCGACCTTGAGTCCGCTGGCGCGAAGGAACCGCAGCGAGTCACCGCGCTGATCGAGCACGCGGACGAGCCGTGCGCCATCGCCGGCGCCGAGCTCGGACATCGGCATGGCCTCGGATTCCTGTAACGCGCCATCGGCGCGCGGGATCGGATCGCCGTGCGGATCGAAGGCAGGACGCCCCAAGTGGCGATCGAGCGCATCAAGCACCATCGGTGAGATCGCGTGCTCAAGCCGCTCGGCCTCATCGTGCACGACTGACCAATCGAGCCCGAGTGTGTCAACGAGGAAGGTCTCGACCAGCCGGTGCCGTCGCAGAATGTCGAGCGCGGCACGGGTCCCCTTGGCCGTCAGTCGCACGCCGCCGAACCGCTCATGGCGCGCCAACTTCGCCGCGACGAGTTTCTTGACCATGCTGGTGGCCGTGCCGGCGGTCACGCCCAGCGCTGAGGCGATCTTGCCCATTGGGGCCTCGCCGGCCGCAGACTCGCGCTGCACAAGGTAGATGGCCTTCAGGTAGTTCTCGACCGTTTCGGTGGCGAGCATGGGGGAAGCGTAGCGGACGATTGACATGGAGGCATTCAAAGTTTAGAGTTTGAGTGATCAAACTCATGCGAGACCACCCGCTCATGTTCGTTCTGGTTGCCGCCGTGGTCGCGTGGCTCGCCGTGCCCGCAGCCAACGCCGCGCCGCCCCTGAAGGTCGTGGCCACCACCGGCATGATCGCGGACACGGCGCGTGCCATCGGCGGCCCTGCGATCACGGTCACCGCGCTCATGGGCGAGGGCGTCGACCCGCACCTCTACAAGGCATCCCCCGGCGATGTGCGCATCATGTCCGGGGCGGGGCTGCTGCTGTGGAACGGCCTACATCTGGAGGGTCGCCTCGGTGACGCGATCGACAAGCTGGGATCGCGGGTCCCGGTCGTTTGCGTGACCGATTCGATGCCGAAGGATCGACTGCTCTGGTCGAACGGGCTCGGGTCTGTGCCGGATCCGCATGTTTGGTTCGATCTCAAACTGTGGCGATTCGCCAGCGAGCGCATTCGTGACGCCATCATGGACCACGCGCCTGATTCCGCCGACGGTGTGCGCGCGCGTTGTGCTGCGCACCTTGAGCTGCTCGACCAGGCCGCGGCCCATGTGCAGGCGGTCGTCGCGTCCGTTCCGGCTGAGCGGCGGCTGCTGGTCACCGCGCACGACGCATTCGGCTACTTCGGACGGGCGAATGGACTCGCGGTCCGAGGGATTCAGGGCATCTCGACCGACAGCGAAGCCAGTTTGCGCGAACTCAATGCCCTCGTCGACCTGATCGTGGAACGCAAGCTGCCTGCGGTGTTCATCGAAAGCAGCGTGCCGCGCAAGACCGTCGAGGCGCTCGTCGAAGGCTGCAGCGCGCACGGACATGCGGTCACCATCGGCGGGGAACTGCTGAGCGATGCGGTTGGCGCGGCGGGCACCGAGCAGGGCACGCACATCGGCATGGTGGTGTACGACGCCGAAGTCATCGCGCGCGCGCTCGGCGGCACAGTGCCCGCACGACCGGCAGCACTCGCGACATGGCTCGACGCGGCGGCGGGACGATCACCATGAAGCACGCTGCGCTTGCCTTCCATGGCGTCTCAGCGGCGTACCGCGACGAACTCGTCTTGGAGCGGATCGACGCAAGCGTTCCTGCTGCGTCGCTGTGCGCCATCGTCGGACCCAATGGGGCCGGCAAGAGCACGCTCATCAAAGCGGCGCTCGGGCTGGTGCCCTTGACCGCCGGCAGCGTCACGGTGCTTGGTGGCACCATCGCCGCCATGCGTGGTGAGGTCGGCTATGTCCCGCAGTCCGAATCGGTGGACTGGGAGTTTCCCATCAGTGCGCTCGAGGTTGTTCTCATGGGGTCGTACGGGCGACTGGGTCTCTTTCGCCGCGTCGGTCGTGCAGAGCGAATGCACGCGATGGATTGCCTCGAGCAGGTCGGGTTGACGGCGTTCGCCGATCGACAGATCAGCCAACTCAGCGGTGGGCAGCAACAGCGCGTGTTTCTGGCCCGCGCGCTGATGCAGCGTGCTCGGCTCTACCTGATGGACGAGCCCTTCGCCGGCGTCGATGCAGTGACTGAACGGGCGATCTTGCGTGTCCTCGGCGAGCTCCGCGAGCGCGGGTGCACGATGGTGGCGGTGCATCATGACCTGTCGACCGTCCGCGAGCGCTTCGATCATGTGGTGTTGCTGAACAAGCGCGCCGTCGCGGTCGGGCCTGTGTCCACCACCTTCACCACCGAGGCCCTTCAGCGAACCTATGGCGGTCGGCTGGCGATCATTGACGACGCAGAGTCGGGCCGCACCGCTGTTGTGGCAGGGTCGTGAGATGACCGAGTTGTTCCGGCTGCTGTCGCTGCAGGATGCAAGCACGCGCGTCGTCATGCTCAGCACCGCTTCCTTGGCGATCGCCGCGGCACTGGTGGGATCGTTGGCCATCCTGCGACGACGAGCGCTGGTCGGTGATGCTGTTGCGCACGCCTCGTTGCCTGGCATCTGTCTGGCGTGGTTCGTTGCTGGTGACCGCAGCCTCGCCATCATGCTGCTTGGCGCGTTCGTTCTTGGTCTGGCCTCGATGGGCATGATGGCGCTCGTGCATCGGCTGACCAAGGCGCGCGAGGACGCCACCATGGCGATCGCCATCAGCGGCTTCTTTGGACTGGGCATTGTGCTGTCGCGCATGATTCAGAATCAGCCGGGTGGCAATCGAGCGGGACTTGATGGCTTTCTCTTTGGGAAGGCAGCGAGTGCCGTGACGAGCGACGCCTGGCTCGTCTTCGCCGTGGCGTGCGTCGTGGTGGCGATCATCCTCGCGCTGCGCAAGGAGTTTGGTCTGCTCTGTTTCGATCGGGACTTTGCGGCAAGCATCGGTCGCCCCGTCCAGCGGCTCGACGCGCTGCTGCTTGTGCTGGTGGCGCTCGTGACGGTGGCGGGACTGCCCAGCGTGGGCGTGGTGCTGGTGGTGGCCTTGCTCGTGATCCCGCCTGCGGCAGCGCGCTGCTGGAGCGCCTCGCTGGGCACGATGCTTGTGGTCGCAGCCGTGATGGGTGCTGTGAGCGCCATCATCGGGACGGGACTGAGCGCCGTGCTTCCTCCGCCGAGCGGTGCAGAGTCGGGGGGATGGCCCACGGGCCCGATGATCGTGCTCACCGCTGCAGCGCTCTTGGTCATCAGCATGGTGGTGGCGCCTGAGCGCGGACTGCTCACGGCGCTCTGGCGCCGACAACGACTGCGGTCCTCCGCATCACGGTCCATCGGGAGCACGCCATGATCGACGCTGCGATCGTGCCCGCGCCGTGGCTCACGCGCGACGATCTGTGGACGATCGCGACCGCCGTGCTCGCGAGCGTGGCGTGTGGGCTGGTGGGCTGCTGGCTCGTGCTGCGACGGCTCTCGCTCTTGGGCGACGCGATCAGCCACGCAGTTCTGCCTGGAATTGCTGGCGCATTCCTGCTCACCGGCACGCGCGATGTACTGCCGATGCTGCTCGGGGCGACGGTCGTCGGCGTCGTCACCGCCTTCATGTCGTCGGCGCTCAGTCGCGTGGGTCGAGTCGACCGCGATGCGGCCATGGGGGCCACCTTCACGGCACTCTTCGCGCTGGGCGTCGTGATGATGTCGATGGCAGCTCGTCAGGTCGACCTTGATCCGGGCTGCGTGCTCTACGGGCTCCTCGAGTTCGTGCCTTTCGACACCGTCGATGTGCTCGGCGTGCAGGTGCCACGAGCCGCCGCGTGGCTCGGCGCTGCGCTGGTCCTTGATCTGATCCTCATGGTCGCGTTCTTCAAGGAACTGCGCGCGACGAGCTTCGATCCAGCGCATGCCATGAGCTTGGGCCTGCCGGTGGGGCTCGTGCATCTTGGATTGATGGCGGTTGTCGCAGCGAACACGGTTGTCGCGTTCGAGGCGGTGGGCTCGATCCTGGTGGTGGCCATGTTGGTCGCTCCGGGTGCCACGGCGCGGCTGTGGACAGATCGACTCGTCCCGATGCTGTGGCTGGCGGCTGCCATCGCCGCAGCGACCGCGATCATCGGCTATCTCGCCGCGCTCGAACTCAACACATCCGCAGCTGGCATGATCGCCACCGTCTCGATGGTGGGCTATCTCGGTTCGGTCGGTGCGGTCTCGGCGCGTTCGTCGCTTCGTTCGGCGTTGCGCGCGGCGGTGTGAAGGCGCTCGACGATCTCAGGATGATCCACAGCGACATTCCGTGATTCGCAAGGATCCTGTCCAAGGTCATACAACTCAAGTCCCGTCCGAGGCTCGTCGCTGTACCGCGCCGGCACACCGCCTTGCCCACCGGGCCGACCCTCAAGCGATCGATAGGCGTGGGGCAGATGGAGTTTCCATCGACCTTCGCGCACGGCCTCGATCGTGTCGCCGGCGTACCAGGTGAACACGCATCGATCAGCGCTGCCCGTGCAATCTGCCAGCACTCGTTGCTCGTTGCGGCCATCAATGGGTTGATCCGGAAGGGCGGTGCCCGTCATGGCGCAGATGGTGGGGAGCAGATCGATCGACCACATCGGCACATCACAGACGACTCCACGCGCGACGCCGGGACCGTGCGCGATGCACGGAACACGGATGCCGCCCTCAAACGATGTTCCCTTGCCTTCACGCAGGCCGCCGGTCGATCCGGCGTGCGTGCCGTAGCTGAGCCAGGGGCCGTTGTCGCTCGTGATGATGACCAGTGTGCGATCGCGTGCGCCGATCGCATCGAGCGCGTTCATGATTTGCCCGACGCTCCAATCAAGCTCCTGCATGACATCGCCGTACACACCCACTTGGGATCGGCTGGTGCCGCGGAATCGCGGGCTGCACGCGAGTGGAACATGCGGCATGGGATGGGGCACATACAGAAAGAAGGGTTCATGCGGATGAGCCTTGATGAACGAGGTCGACGCGTCCGTCACGCGACCGGTCATCGTCGCTTGATCCTCGAGCGAGTCGATCGGCGTCCTCGTCCCGTCGATGTTCCACCACTCGAGCGGCGGCCATGCCTTGGGGGACTCTGGATGCAGGGGCCACATGTCGTTGCTGAACAGGATGCCCGCCCAGTGATCGAACCCCTGATCGTTCGGTCGATGGCCGGCCTGATGGCCCAAGTGCCACTTGCCGAAGCACGCGGTGGCGTAACCGACTGCGTGAAGGCACTCGGCGATCGTCACCGCTTCCGACGGCATCGGTGCGCCGGAGTTTGGCCCGATCGCGCCGCGGACCCCGACGCGCCGGGCGTACCGACCGGTCAGGATCGACGCTCGCGACGCACTGCACACCGGCTCGGACACCGAGAAGTCGGTCAGCCTCACTCCATCGCTCGCGATGGCGTCGATGTTGGGCGTGGTCCACGCGAGCGCACCCGTGCATCCAAAGTCCCCGTAGCCAAGATCATCGAAGACGATGAGCACGACATTCGGACGATTGGTCAGTGCATCAGTGGTGTGATCCACCTTGTGGTTGGACGCGCAGCCGCAGGCGAGCAGCATGCTCAGGAGGATCGCGCCCCGACCCATCGGTTGATGGGAGCGAGCCGTGGGAAAGCGCTTGTGCTCGCGCGCACTCACGACGCCGCAGCCACGATCCGATCGACGGTGATGCCAAAGTGTGCGTACAGCACAGGCGCGGGCGCGCTGGCGCCGAAGTCGTCGATCCCCACGAAGGTGCCGTCGCTGCCGATCCAACGATCCCAGCCCAGGCTTGATCCAGCTTCGACGGCCACGCGCCGCGTGATCGCCTTGGGCAGCACGGACTCACGGTACGCCGCGTCTTGCGCAGCGAAGACCGTCGTGCACGGCATGCTCACCACGCGCGTCGGGCAGCCCGACGCTTCGAGTCGGTCGGCCGCCTGAAGGCACAGCGTCAACTCGGTCCCCGTGCCGATCAGAATCGCCTTGGGTGTGGAGCTCGATTCGCGCAGGACATAGGCACCGCGCGCGCAACCTGACGCGGGAGCAAGCGTGGCGCGGTCCAGCGTCGGAATGTCTTGACGGCTCAGCACGAGCATCGATGGGCCGTGCGTGTTCAGCATCGCCTGACGCCAACACTCGGTGACTTCGTTCGCATCGCCTGGGCGCCACACAGACAAGTGCGGCATCGCGCGCAGGCTCGCCAAGTGCTCCACAGGTTGGTGCGTCGGTCCGTCTTCGCCAAGCCCGATCGAATCATGCGTAAAGACCCAGATGACTGGCAAGTCCATGAGCGCGCCCAGACGGATCGCCGGGCGCGCGTAGTCGGTGAAGCTGAAGAAGCTCGCGCCAAACGATCGAAGCCCAGTGAGTGCCATCCCGTTGCACGCAGCGGCCATGCCGAACTCACGAACGCCAAAGTGGATGTTGCGGCCGCCAGGAGATTGCGCCTGCATGCCCGATTCGCCGTCGATCAGGGTCTTCGTGCTCGGCGCAAGGTCCGCCGAACCACCGACGAGCCATGGCACGCTCTTGGCAATCGCGTTGAGCACCTTGCCGCCGCTCACGCGCGTGGCCATGCCCTTGGCATCGGTGGGGAATGATGGCAGCGCGGCGTCCCAACCTGCCGGCAGCGTTCGACGCTTGATGCAGTCGAGTTCCGCAGCGAGCGCGGGATGCTGCGCGCGATAGGCCTCGAAGCGCGCTTGCCATGCAGCATGCGCGGAGCGACCTCGTGCGCCGAAGATCGCATCCATGCGCTCACGCACTTCGCCCGGGACCAGGAACTGCGCATCCTCGGGCCATCCGTAGACGCGCTTGGTGGCCTTGATTTCATCCTCGCCCAGCGGTTCACCGTGCGCGGCGTGGGAGTCCTGCTTCTTCGGGCTGCCCCAGCCGATGTGCGTGTTGACGATGATCAGCGTGGGGCGCTCGGTGCACGATCGCGCCGATGTGAACGCCACGCGCAGCGAGGGCAGGTCGTTCGCATCGGCGACATGCAGCACATTCCAGCCGTGGCCTTCGAAGCGCTGGCGCACATCTTCGCTGAACGCAAGATCAGTGTGGCCCTCGATCGTGATGCGGTTGCTGTCGTAGATCCAGCAGAGGTTGCCCAGCTTGAGATGTCCGGCCATCGACGCAGCTTCCGCGCTCACGCCCTCCATCAAGCAGCCGTCGCCGCAGATCGCCCACACGCGGTGTGAGATCAGTTCGAATCCGGGTCGGTTGTAGCGCGACGCGAGCCAGCGCTCGGCCATCGCCATGCCCACGCTGGTCGCAATGCCCTGGCCGAGCGGACCAGTGGTGACTTCGACGCCGCTCGTGATGCCGAACTCAGGATGTCCGGGTGTCCGGCTGCCGAGCTGGCGAAACGCCTTGATCTGGTCGAGCGACACGGCCTCGTCGTCGACCGGCTGGCCGAGACGATCGAGCTGCTTCACGCCGGCCAGATGCAGCAACGCATACAGCAGCATCGAGGCGTGTCCATTGGAAAGAACGAACCGATCCCGATTGATCCAGTCAGGACGATCGGGGTCAAAGGTCAGCGCGTCCTGGAAGAGCGCCCAACCCACCGGCGCTAGCCCCATCGGCGCGCCGGGGTGGCCAGACTTGGCCTTCTGCACGCCGTCCATCGAGAGCGTTCGGATCGTGTTGATCGCCAGAGCATCGATCGTGGGGACCGAAGTGGGCGTGCCTGCCTTGACGGTATCGAGCAGCGTGGTGGTGATCATGGTGGTCGGGCGCACTGTACGCCGGACGATGCTGTTGACGCGCGCGGCAGGCGCGCTTCTACTGCGGGAATGAGCCGCCTGAAGTCGATGGCCATCACGAGCCCGAAGGCGTGGGTGACCATGACGGCCCCGGTTCGGCTCGAGATGCTCGAGGCGCTGCGTCTGCTGGGGCCGTGCGCCATCGCGGACATCGCCACGATGCTCGATCGTCCGGCCGACGCGCTCTATCGCCACATGGACCAGCTCGTGCGGCTTGGTGTCGTGCGCGAGCTGGAGCAGCGCAAGGTGGGACGAAGGCTCGAGCGCACCTACGACGCGGTGGCTGATCACATTTTTCCCGGGTTTCGCGATGGCGGCAGCAAGGCTGCGAATCAGGCGTATGACCACACCGTCAAGGTGATCTGCAAGATCGCCGGCCGGGCCAGTCGCGATGCGGCACAGAGCGGTCAACTCAAGTTCAGTGCGGAGGCGCGAACACTCGCCGCGCTCGTTCACCATGGTTGGCTCACCACGACGGAGTTCGCGCGAGCAAGAGAACTGCTCATGGAGCTGCAAGACCTTCTTGACGCCGGCCGCCGCCGTCCCGATGCGCGGCTGTACCTCATCGCGTCCATGCTGCTCCCGGTCGTGCGCAAGCGCGGCGCACGTCGCGCGCGGGTCGTTGGTGGGCCCTCCGCTGGCGATGTCGTGGCCAACACGCCGCTGCGCGATCGAGCGTCGCGTTCAACGCGAAAGCCACGGCAGACGAGCGCCCGAAGGGAGCGGTGATCGTCGTACGCTTCGCGCCATGCGCGCACTCAGCACCGTCCTGCTCCTCGTCTGCTCGAACATCTTCATGACTTGGGCGTGGTACGGCCACCTGAAGAAGGCGACCTGGGCGCTTCCGGTGGCGATCGGACTGTCGTGGCTGATCGCGCTACCTGAGTATGCGCTGCAGGTGCCAGCCAACCGGCTTGGCCATCTGTCGCAGGGCGGTCCCTTCACCGCGCCGCAGTTGAAGATCCTGCAGGAAGCGATCACGCTCCTCGTGTTCGTGGGCTTCTCGATCGTCGTCCTGAAGGAGAAGCCGCGCGCGAACGACTATCTGGCGTTCGCCCTGATCCTTGCGGGCGTGATCGTCTCGATGCTTGGCCGTGCGCCAGTCGCGGCAGCGCCGGCCTGACCGTCACCGACCGAGCAGAAGCGATTGGACGAAGGCCATCCGCGATGGGCCGAGTGCGATCAGCCGGTCCAGTTGGCGAGCAGCCTGTCCAGGTCGCCCGGAATGATCGGCACACGCACGATGATCGAGCCAGTTTGCATCTGGCAATGCCGCACGCAGAAGCAGGGGATCGTCGTTCCCGCGACATTGGCGGGGACCGTCCAAACGAAGTTCTGCGCAGAGCTCGTCAACGGAGCATTGAACAGGGAGGTCGCCGTGCACCATGAGCCGCTCGTGACGCAACGAGCGACGGTGCATGGGACCGTGCAAAGATGGCGGCGGTTGGCTGGCGAAAACTCCGTGGATACGCTGTTCCCGTGCCAATCGCTTCCCTTGCCGTGGTGATCCTGATGCTAGTGCGACCGATCGACGGTCCATCAGCCACCCGCTCAGCGCCTGATGGAGTCGAAGCGGCGGAGTCGGGATCAGCTCCTCGGTCCGCCGCGAGTGTGCCGGGCCTGACCAAGCCAGTCTCAATCAACTTCGATGCGGTCGATGTGCCCACGATCGTGGCGTCGAACGAAGCTGATGCCGCGCGCGCGCTTGGGTTCGCGCACGCAACCGCTCGATTTGCGCAGATGGACATGATGCGCAGATTCTCGGCCGGCGAAACCGCGGAGCTGCTCGGCGAGAAGGCTGTTCCCGCGGACCTTGAGCGGCGCGCGCTGCGAGGTCGTGCCACGGCGCGAGCATGCGTCGAACGGCTTGATGCTCGCAAGCGCGTGATTCTTGATGCGTATGTCCAAGGCGTGAACGCAGGCATCGAAGCGCTTCCTGCCTTGCCGATCGAGCACATGCTGCTGGGGATCACTCCCGCACCATGGAAGCCCGAGGATTGCGCGCTCGTCTATCTGTCGATGTTCCATTCACTCTCGCGCACCGGGCGCGCTGATGCGGTCTTCGCCGAAGCACTTGAGCGTCTTCCAAGACCAGTCTGCGACTTCATCGCGTCGCCGATCTCGCGTCTGGACTGCCCTGTGATCGCCGAGACCGCGCCGCCTGTGTTTCCAGCCATTCCTGGTGTGGACGCGATCGACTTGCGAAGCATGGATCGCGCCGCGATCGAGCCGCCTGCAAAGGAGCGCGAAGAGGGCGCGCCCAAGAACCCGCCCAAGAACCCGCCCAAGAAGGAGAAGAGCGGCGCGAAGAAGCCCAAGCAACAGCCGACCACTCCTGTGTCTGGTCTTGGTTGGACCGACGCACTCGCGGAACTCTGGAACGACCGCGCAGCGCTCGCGGGCAGCAATGGCTGGGTCGTCGCTGGTTCGCGCACGAAGGATGGTCGCGCGATCCTGGCGAGTGACCCGCACCTCATGATCACCGCTCCGATCCTGTGGTACCGATGCCGACTCGAGTGGCCCGGCGTCGAGTGGACTGGCTTGTCAATCCCCGGCGTACCCGGCATCGTGGTCGGCGGCAACGGACATGTGGCCGTTGGGTTCACCAACACGACGGGCGATTTCGAGGACATCGCGTTGATCGATGTCGATCCCAAGGATCCGAGTCGCTACCGGATCCCCGGCGGCGGAAGCGAGGCATTCGGTTCCGAGGAGCACACCATCCTCGTCCGCGGCAAGGACCCCGAGCGTGTGGTGCAGCGCACGACGCGATGGGGCACGGTGACTGGCGAGATGCAGTGCGCCGACGGCGTGACGCGTCCATTCGTCACGCTGTGGATCGGTTCGCGACCAGACGCAATCAACTTTGAAGTCCTCGACATGGCGCGAGTCCGTACGGTCGACGAAGCGGCGGATCTCCTCTCCAACTGGTACGGCCCCAGCCAGAACGCCATGCTCGCGGATCGTGCTGGCGACATCGCGTGGGTCGTCACGGGGTGGATCCCGGATCGACGCGGCCACGACCCGCGTCTGCCGTGGCGACCATCAGTCGATGGTGATCCGTGGCAGGGTCCGGTCGATCCAGCGCTGCGACCCAAGCTCGTTCGCCCGTCGTCCGGCGTGATTGTGACCGCGAATCACCGCACCGTGCCGATCGAGCAGTGCGCCATGATGGGTCACTACTGGGCCAATCCGGAGCGGGCGCATCGGATTCACGAGCTTCTTTCCGAGTCCGAGCCGCTCGATGAGTCCCGGATGCTTGCGATCCAACTCGACACGAAGCTCGAGGGGCTTGAGCCGTATCGCGCGTTGGCGCTCGCCGCGCTCGAAGGCGCCACCGATCCTGCTCTGATCGCCCGACGCGAGTCGATCGCGGCATGGAACGGGCGCGCCGACGCAGACCAACCTGCGGTCGCGCTGCTTTCGGCGTTCCAAAGGTCGATCGAGCGGCGCTTCGCGCTGATGCTGATGTCGTGGGTCCGCGCGCAGTCGGGCGAATCGCTGCCCGGTCTTGCGATCCGGTCTGTGAACGATGAACCATGGCTGCGCGTGCTGGAGTCGCGCCCGCCGAATTGGCTCCCCGCGGGCTATGCGGACTGGAATGACTTCACGCTGGCCGCGCTTGCTGAAGCCGCCGCCAAGGAGCCCGGCGTCGAGCCGTGGGGAGAACGCAATCGAGCCCGATTTGCAAGCCCTGTCGCCGATGCCGTACCAGCGTTCATGAAGCCGACTGTCACGCTGGACGACGGTCCCCAGCCCGGGCACGCTCGTGCCGTGCGCGTTCAGACGCCGCGGGCCGCAGCCAGCGCGCGCTACATCGTGAGTCCGGGCCGTGAAGCCGACGGCATTCTCGAGACGCCCGGCGGGCAATCGGGTGATCCGCGCTCGCCGCACTATCGAAGTTTGCATCAGGCATGGCGCAACGGCGAGCCAACGCCGTTGCTGCCCGGTCCCGCGGCCAGGTCCATCGTGCTCGATGCACCGAAGTGACGCGCCACCTCGGTCGATCCTGAGAGATTGACCTTGGTCTTGCCCGCAAGGTCGATGTATCCCTCCCGAGTCCGCGAGTGGTGAGCGCGACAGGCACGACCTCAATCCGCATCAGGAGAATGAACATGGCATCGACCCGTGGCTTCGTCAGGACGTTCCTCGCCACCCTTGCTGGAGTCGTCGCCCTGGGCGCGCCCGCCGCTGCGCAGGTTGCCCCCGCGCCGCTGTCGCCGGCGAAGCAACTGCTCGAGCGTGGCGCAGACATCAAGTTCGATCCGTACAGCGTGCTCGTGCGTTTCGACATCGCAGCTGATCCGCGCGCCATCGAGCGAGACCTCGATGCCGTCGGTGGACGCGTGCTCGAGGTCTACGACGCTGTACCCGGCCTGATCCACTTGGAAATCAGCGTTCCGGTTGAGCGGGCTCTTGCGTTCCTGAACCAGAGCAAGGCGGTTCTCTATGCCGAGCCCGATTGGGTTTGCAAGACCACGGCCGTCCCCAACGATCCGAGCTTTGGCAACCTCTGGGGTATGCGCAACACGGGGCAGACCGTCAACAGCGACCCGGGCGTTGCCGGTGCCGACACGCGCGCCCACTTGGCGTGGGATGCGTTCACTGGGTCGTCGACCTTCGTCATCGCCATCATCGATGACGGCACGAACCGCAGTCACCCAGATCTCACGGCGAACATCTGGACGAATCCGGGCGAGATCGCCGGCGACGGAGTCGACAACGACACCAACGGCTACATCGATGACACCTGGGGGTATGACTTCTACCAACGCGACAACAATCCCAACGAAACCGGTCACGGCACGCACACCGCCGGGACGGTCGGTGCGGTCGGAAACAACGGCGTTGGCGTCGCGGGCGTGATGTGGTCCTGCAAGCTCATGGCCCTTCGATTCCTTGGCCCCAACGGCGGCTACACCTCTGACGCAATCTTGGCGGTGCAGTACGCAAACGCCAAGCGCGTTCGGGTGTCGAACAATTCGTGGGGCGGCGGCGGGTTCTCGCAGGGCCTGTATGACGCGATCAACGCGGGCAAGGCTGCGGGCCACCTGTTCGTTGCTGCTGCTGGCAACAGCGGCGCCAACAGTGACTCGACCCCGGCGTACCCGGGTGCCTACAACCTCGACAACATCATCAGTGTCGCAGCGACCGACAACAACGATGCGCTTGCGTCGTTCTCGAACTACGGCTCCACGACGGTCGACATCGGTGCGCCCGGCGTCACGATCTACTCCACCTACGGGACGAGCGGCTACTCCTATCTCAATGGAACGTCGATGGCTTGTCCGCATGTGGCAGGCGCCGTAGCGTTGGTGACTTCGGCCAATCCGAACATGACCTACCTGCAAGTGCGCAGCCGACTTCTCTCGACGACGCGCCCCGTTTCGAGCCTGTCGGGCAAGTGCGTGACGGGTGGGGTACTCGACGTCGCGGCAGCCATCGCCGGAAGTGGCGGCGGCTCCAACACTGCGCCGACGGTGGCGATCAGTTCGCCCGCGAACGGGAGTTCCTTCACGACGGGTACGCCCATCACATTCACGGGAACGGCGACCGATACGCAGGACGGCAGCCTGACGGCGTCGATGACCTGGACCTCGAGCCTGCAAGGGACCATCGGCACCGGTGGATCGTTCAGCCGAACTGACCTGGTCGCCGGCTCGCACACGATCACGGCGAGGGCCACCGACTCGGGTTCGCTGCAAGGATCGGCGACCGTCTCGATCACGCTCACCGTCGGCGGCACAACGCCCTCGGCCCCGACGAGTCCGTCTGCTTCCCTGTCGGGAACCACCGTCACGGTCCGTTGGACGGACACGTCGAGCAATGAGACCGGGTTCCGAGTCAAGCGGCAGAAGAAGGTTGGGAGCTCCTGGACCAGCGAAACCGTGGTCGCGACCACTGGTGCCAATGTGACCCAGATCACCAACGCGCCGGGCACAGGAAAGTGGCGCTACGCGATCCAGGCGTTCAACGGATCTGGATCGTCCGCGTGGACCTCGTGGGTGCAGGTCACCATCAACTGACCACTTCCCACATCACCGCACATCAAGAGCGAGGCGCCGCAGGGCGCCTCGCTGTGTTGATGGTGTTGGCATCCGCTGGCGAACTGAGTCGACGGTGGAGCAGTGCGCCGTGACTCAGTTCCGTCCGCGATCAGGCGCGCGGTAGCTCTCGCGCGGCGTGGTGAGTTGCACCATCTGTTCGGTCGGTTTCAGGCCCTGGTCCTGCGCCGCAACTCGGAAGATCTCAAGAGTCGTCGATTCGAGGAACCGCGTGATGTCCGCCTGCATGGCGACCAGACTGTCATGGATCGCACACGGATCGCCGACGCCACAGACGCCACCTCCGAAGGGGCAGAGGTAACTGTGGTTCTCGCGCTCGAACAGGATGTGCACCTGCTTCAGGCTGATCTCGGCAGGGGGGCGCGCAAGCGCGTAGCCGCCGCCTGGACCTGGCGAGCCAGCAACGATGCCGGCCTGCGAGAGCGTGGACAGGATCTTGGCCACCATCGGTGCGGGCAATCCTCGCTCTTCTGCGATCTGCAAGGCTGACAAGCGGGTTGTGCCGCCGTCCCACACTTCAGCGAGTCGGCTCAGGGCTCCGATGGCTCGTTCGGTCTGCTTTCCGTACATGGGTCCTCCAATTCGGAGCGTGGTTCCGTGATTCGGCGGATGCCCGCCAGTTGCCAGTGATGAAACAAAGATATATGATTCAGAAATCTACGGTAGCCCCTTCGGTCCGATTTTTTCGGATTCCTTGGGGTCGATTGCGGACACATCGATCAGGAATTCAAACTCATGGGACCCTCGCATTCCACCACCTCGACCGGCCACGACGGTCTTGAACGGTTCTCCTACGACGACGGCATCGTCCGGCTCTTCACCTGGGCCACGATGATCTGGGGGGTGGTCGGGTTGCTTGTCGGCGTGCTGATCGCCGCCCAACTCACGGTGCCGGCGTTGAACGCCCACGAGTGGCTCAGCTTCGGCAGGCTCCGCCCGCTGCACACCAACGCCGTGATCTTTGCGTTCGCCGGGAACGCCATTTTCGCCGCGATCTACTACTCGAGCCAGCGCCTGCTCAAGGCGCGCATGT
>VGXL01000049.1 GCA_016873315.1 Phycisphaerae bacterium
GACAGCTCAGCAACCACTTGCGTGCCCATCGGATCGACGACGGTGGGCGCTGACCATGAGCCGTCGTCGCCACGCACTTGGCGCTCGAAGACGACATCGGGAATGAGCAGCATGTTTTCCCACCAACGCGTGGGGATGGCCTTTGCGTCGCCACCGCCCGACGACTCCAGTTCGACGCGCATGCCCGACAGATCGATGAGGGCCGACGGCGTGATCCAGGTGATGTCGGTCGCCCCCTCAGCGAGGACCGGGTCGAGATACTCCTTGAAGGTCGACTTGGCCTCGTCAGTCACGGCATCCGAGGTCGATTGCACCAAGAGCGATGTCGGCGCCGCGAGGCGTGGCTCGTGGTAGGTCACATCCTTCGACAAGCCGTCCTTCACGAGCACCGACGCGAAGCTTGGTCCACCGGCGGAGGCCATCGCGCCAACACCTGTGCCGTCGGCGATGCGCTTCTCGAAGAGCGAACTGGTCGATTCCTTGAGCTCGGGGAACGAGACGCTGGCATCTGCGCCGTCGCGGAGCTTCAACTGAAGCTTCTGCGCTTCCTTGACGAGTTCGCCATCGACGGTCGAGATCGGCACCTGCTTGCCGCCAAGCGAGACGGTCGATTCGTTGAGCCCGAACTCCCACACGCCGACGCCGATCACGCCCAGCACCGCGGCGCTGAGCACGATCTTTTCGACATGCTGCTCGATTGGGTTCATCCTGCTTGCCATGACTGGTCTCCGTAGGTCGTTGGGGTGGTCGTGGTGCGTGGGCGGTCAGCCCTGCGGGGCGTCGGCCGGCGCTGCGGCCGGATCGGATCCATCGGTCGGCGCATCGCCTGAGGGGGCACCAGCGCCAAGCAGCGTGCCCGATGTATTCAATCGCGAACGAAGGTCATCCGGCATGAACGGGCCGGTCCATTCGCGGAGCCAAATGGTCTCGAGCTTCAATGACACCGCCGAGACCGGCGCCGCTCCGTAGATGAATCCATCTTCGGCCGCGGCGAAGGAATCCACCGGACGGATCTTGACATCCGTGACCGTGATGAAGTTGCGCTTGGCCAACTCATCGATGACCTGCGGGATCGCCGAGGTCTGCACAACGAGCCGGACTTCGCAGGTGATGATGTCGAACAGTTGATTGGTCGTGCGACCCGTGAACGACTTGGAGTAATCCGCTGCCGGGAGCGCCGCATCGGGGTTGATGGGTTCGCCAGTCGGCGCAGCAGCGACCGCACCGTCAGCGCTAGGAACCGCGCCGGAGCCATCGTCGACCGGAGCCGCCGGAGGCTCGCCGCCGTCAGCTGGGGCAGCGCCGTCGGCCGGAGCAGCAGCGGCCGGAGCCTGCAAGGTTGAGGTCATCGACAGGATCCGCTTGACCGGTCCCTGCAACACATCCTTCTCGCCGTTGGCTGCCTTGAGTGCAGAGAGCACATCCTCGGCCACCCAGAAGTTCCACTGCATGAGGAACAGGTCGATGGGCTTGAGTTTGGTCGTGCGGCGCGACGCATCGGGCGCGCCGATCGACTCCGCATCCGCGTAAAAGGAGAACTGACGCGCGTGCTCGCAGTATCGAGCAAGACGCTCATCGGCGAGTTTCGTGCCAAGCGATGCGCGCTCCTCGGGCGAAAGCTCAGACTCGGTCTTCGCGCCGAACTCGGCGTCGATGAGCTGCGAACGGCGACGCGAGAGTTCCGCCACCATGTCGGCTTCGGTGTACGGCGCACCGGCGCCCATCGTGGACAGCAGACTGGCGTACTCCTGCTTCAGTCGATCGAAGACCGTGAGCGGAAGTTCCTTCAGCGCAGGATCACCCTTGGCCAGGCGCATGCCCACGAACGGCTCGCGGTCCTTGCGGTTGTGCTTCACCGCATACTCGCGCGTGACCACGCTCTGCTTCGACACCGAGTCCAAGCGCTGCTTGTACTGATCGAGCACCTTCTGGTTGATCACAACATTCTGCTGCGAGAATGGCTCCTGGCCGGGGAGCGTCAGCGAGACCTCGGCGGCACCGATGGCCTTGAGATCACTGAGCTTGCCGGCGCGCGCCGAGGCATCGGACGCGAGCGAGCTGTTCATGCCATCGGCCACGATGTACGCGGCGATCGGCGCAGCGACGAGCACCAGACCACCGACGATCACGAGGCCATACTTGCCTGCGATCGCCTTGGCCTGCTGCGGATTGAGCTTGAGACCCTTCAGGTCAAGCTTGAGGTTCGGCTTCGCCATTACTGAGTTCCCTCTGCGGGCGCCGCGGCGGGCGCACCCTTCGGATCGCGGAGCTCGACTTCGAAGGTCACTTCTCCGACGAAGTACACATCGTCAGGCTGATAGATGCTCGGCGCTTCGCTGATGCGTGCTTCGTCCAGGACCTTGATCGCCTCGGCCTCGGCACCCGAGCCCGTGCCGCCGGTTCGGCGGCGACTTCGGCTTCCGCCATCAGCACCACCAGACCAGTTGCCACCGCCCGATCCGTCGGGCGAGCCAGCACCCGATCCATCGCCGGAGCCTTCGCCACCACCGCTCAAGCCAAGGCCCTGACCCATGCCAGGCATCTGGCCACCGCCCGCGGGCGGCTTGCGTCGGCCTTGCATGCCCTTGTTGCCTTGGCTTTGACTCGACGACGATCCACTATCGCCGCTGGCTGGACCGCCGAAGTCAGAACTGCCTCCGGAAGCGTTGCCTGCGGGAGCATCGGGCTTCTGTTTGGCGCCCTTGCCGAACTCGATCTCAGTCCAGTCATCGGGAATCTTGATGCTGTCAGCCACGATGACATACGGCACATCCGCGCGGTCGGCGTTCGCACGAAGCCAACCCGCAACGCTCTTCTCTTTGTTCAGGAACACGCCCGGGTCGGCGTGAGAGAGGCTGACCGTCATCGACACCTTGATGCGTCGCTTTCCATCGGCACCAGGAACGACATAGGTGCTCCCCAACTCATCGAGGGTCACCAAGCGTCGCTCAGCAACAGGAATGGCCCTGATGTCGTCGATGTTTCCGCCGAGGAGCGCCGGTTGCGGATTCGCTGCGGCGAGCGCGGTGTAGACATCGTCGACCAAGTGCGGCCAGATGTTGCGGTAGTCGACGAGCGACAGCATGTTCTGCGCCGCGCCACCGTTTGCGCCCGCACCGGACATTTCGTCGTACTGAGCTTTGAATCCCTTGCCTTGCGCGATGGTCGCCTCGACGGACGCCGGCGTCGTATTCCCAAGGCCGCTGCGCCCGGTTATCGGACGGATGAACAGCATGACGCTGGCCACCAGTCCAAGGCCCGCCGCGACAGCGAACCACTTGCCCTTGGCCACCCAGGCACGCTCGCGCCGGACGGCCATGGGGACCAGGTTCACATTGATCGCGCCAAGTCCAACTCCTTGCAGGGCAAGGCCATACGCGACGACCAGCCCCATGGAGTTCGCGGAAAAGTCCGCCGCTTGACCACCCTCGACATGGATGCGCTTGAACTCGTCCAGACGCTCGACTTCGACGCCGATCTGCTGCGTGATGAACTTCCGGAGCCCGGGAATCTTGAGCGTTGAGCCGGTGCCAAGGATCTTCTCGACCGTCGCGCCTGGGTGTGTGCTCTCGTAGTAGTCCTTGGACTTGCGGATTTCGCTGATGAGGCTGTCGAAGGTGTCCTTCATGCGCTGCATGATTTGCTTGGCATGCTTGCTGGCCGCACCCTCGAGCTTCAACTTCTCAGCCTTCTTGTAGGGGATGTCGAAGCCGCCGGAGATGGCTTCGGTGAAGGAGTGGCCGCCGAGCGGGAAGCTGCGCATCCAGCCGATGCCGTGCTCGGCCACCACGATGTCCGTGGCGTTGGTGCCCACATCGACGACCATGACCGGCCCGCTCGACGCATCGAGGTTCAAGTCGTAGGTCACCGCGTTGAAGACCGCGTTGGGAGCGATCGTGATGACATCGGGATTGAGACCGCACTCGCGGTAAAGCGTGAGCAGTTCGCCGATGCGGTCCTTGGTGATCGCGAAGATGCCAACATCGACTTCGATGTTGTCCTCGCTCTTAAAGGCCTGATAGTCCCACTCGACCTGATCGATCGGGAACGGGATCTGCTGCTTCGACTCGAAATCAATGAGTTTTGCGAGGTTCTTGAAGTTCCCGCCGAGCGGCAACTTGGCGAAGCGCGCGAACGCATCGCGACCGGCGACGCTGACCACGACGCGATCGGACTTGAGTTTCTCGCCATGGGCTGCGAGGAACTGACCGAGCGTAAACCGGACCATGGCGGCCGGATCGACATCGGGTGCGGACAGCACCTGCTGGTGCGGGATGACAGTGAAATCGGTGACGACAACCGAATCGCCCTCGCGGACGAGCCTGAGGGCCTTCAGGGCCGATGCGCCGATCTCAATGCCCCAAGCGGACTTGGCGGTAGCCATTCGTGGTGGTGCTCCTCTGCGCCAGGGTGAGCCAAACTGAGCCCCGAACGCCAGCACGGCTCCGGGAGGGTGGGACATCGATCGTACAGCGGGACGGGCGCGGCGTCCGCCATCAGGTCGATACGGGGCAGTGGTCCGGGCGGTTTCGCGGTTCGCCCGCTTCCGACGGGTTCGGTCGCCTGTAGCATCGTTCCTCCGGTGTCCAACGAGGACCCGGATCACCCACCACAGCCCTGCTCACCATGTCCGACGACCACACTTCGTCCACGCCCACCCCCGCTCCCTCCACCAGCCGCCTCGACGCGGGGCTTGAGGCTGAGATCGCTGAGGCGCTCGGCGGCCGAAGCGTGGACGATCTGATGTCGGTGCCCAACCGCGCCGCCGCACCCAAGTCTGGTGGCCGCCAGATGCGTACCGGGCGGGTCGTGCAGGTGCACGGACAGGATGTCTTCGTCGAGTTTGGACCCAAGAGCCAGGGCGTCTGCCCGTTGGCGCACTTCGAGGATCCGCCGGCGCTCGGCGAGAACTTTGACTTCGTGGTCGAGCGACTTGATCCGTTCGAGAACATGCTGATCCTGGCTCGCCCGGGTCAGGTCACGAAGGCCGCGTTCGGCGATGTCGAAGTCGGACAACTGGTCGAGGCCCGCTGCACGGGCATGAACCGCGGCGGACTCGAAATGGAGTTCGCGCACCACAAGGCGTTCATGCCGGCGGCGCATGTGGATCTTCGCCACATCGAGGACATCTCGATCTTCATCGGTCAGAAGTTCCCCTGCGAGATCATCGAACTCAAGAAGGAAAAGGGCCGGATGGTCCTGTCGCGCCGCAAGGTGCTGGAGCGCGACAAGGCTGAAAAGCGCGAGCAACTCATGGCCGTGCTCGAAGTCGGCCAGCAGCGCACCGCCACCATCGTGAGCGTGCAGCCGTATGGCGCGTTCGCTGATCTTGGCGGCGCAGACGGCCTGATTCCGATCTCGGAACTCGCCCACGAACGCCTGCGCCATGCGAAGGACGCCGTGAAGGAAGGCGATGTCGTCGAGGTCAAGGTCATCCGCGTTGAAGGCTCAGGCAAGTCGATCAAGATCACCTTGAGCCGCAAGGCCGTGATGGCGGACCCCGTCGCGACGGCGATGAAGGACCTACAGGAAGGCGCGACCGTCACGGGCCGCGTGACCAACCTGACCGAGTTCGGTGCGTTCGTGGAGTTGGCGCCCGGCGTTGAAGGTCTCGTGCACATCAGCGAGATCACGCACGACCGCCTGCCCAACCCCGTCGCCACGCTGCGCAAGGACGAAGTGGTCAACGTGAAGATCCTGTCGATCGACGAGAAGAAGAAGCGCATTGCGTTGTCGATCAAGGCGCTCAAGGATGCCCCCGCGCGACCGGAGCGTGAGCACCGCGGTGGCGGTGGCGGCGGTGGTGGCCGTGGCGGTCGAGGCCGCGAGCGCGAGGAGCCGATGGTCGAGCGTGCTGCGGATCCCGCGATGCAGAAACTGCTGTCGCGGTTCGGCGCTGGGTCGCTCAAGGGCGGCCTTGGTTCCGTGCCCGGCGACACGAAGTCTGGCAACAAGGTCCCCAAGTAATCAGCCCGGCGAGAGCTTGACCAGCGCTGTTGCTGCGTTGCAGAGGCCGGTTCGGGCTCGACCAGCGCTGTTGCTGCGTTGCAGAGGCCGGGTCGGGCTCGACCAGCGCTGTTGCTGCGTTGCTTAGGGCCGCTGAAGGATGTCGGCCGGGTGCTGGCCTTCGCTCGCTTGACGCTGGAAAAGCCAGGCGCGCGTTGATGCGGCGATGATGGTGCTCACTGCCGCTGCACCAATCAGTGCGGAAGCGATCGTGCGCCAGAAGCCAATCAGCCACGCCTGTGCGGCGTCGATCACGCCCATGTCGGCGCTGTTCGGTTCACGCCAGGGTTCGAACGGCACCATGCGACCAACAGATCGGATCGCCTGACCATCGTCGACCGTCGTCCACGCGCTCACGGCGGCATCGAATCCGCAGGAGACGACGACATCCGTTGCCGCGACTGCCAGAACAACCGCGACCAGGCCAAGCCCCAGGTGAAGGACCGCGTGCAGCGGTCGCGAAAGGACCGATGCGAGCGCGCGCTGAGGAGCTTCGACGGCGTCGGCCGCATCGCACGCGACGGCCGGAATGACGAACGGCAGCGCGACCGTGACCGATGCGCCGATGATGATCGCCACGATGCCCAGGAGCAACGAGAAGCCAAAGGTGAGTCCACCGAGCAGGCCGACGACCGGGACCAAGCCCACAAGTGCCGGCAGCGCGGCCAACACGATGCACGCACCCATGCCCACGAGCGGAACGAGGATCGCGCCGACAGCGCTTGGTCGGACTGCAACACCCCACGCGCGAGCTTGCGCGAGCGTCGGAGCTGGCGATTCGGAAAGATCGAGCGCATTCATGCGGGACAGGACGACGCCGATCGATGACATCCCAAGCGTGAAGAGCAGGACGAGGTAACTCGCGAACAGCCACGAGACGGCGATCGTTTCGCGCGGGAGATCCCAGACGAGCGAACCCACGCGATCAGGCAGCGCGGACCAGTTGAGCGAGACGGCGTCGCCGACCAACGCAAGCAGTCGTTCACGCAGCGCGAACGACCACGATGCAAAGGTTCCGCGCGGCCTGATCTCGGCGATGGCAAGGACAGCCGACTCGGCGCGGCCGCGATCATCGGCATCGCTCGATTCGTCGATCGTCGACAGGATGAGCGCGGTGAGTTCGTCCGCGCTTGCGCCGGTGACCTCAGCACCTGGCACGACGGCCAACGCGGTGGATTCCATGATGCGTTGCGCTTGGTCGAGCGACTCAGCATCGAGCGTGCCAAACGCGATGCCGCGCCGCGAGACGGTCGGCGCGGTCGTGAGATCCCACAGCGCGCCGCCGGTCATCCAGAGCGCGAGAAGCACCAGCGCGACACACACGCGTGGCGGACGGAGCCCCGCAGCGGCGGCACCCACAATCCGCTGCGCCGGGAACACCGATCGGAACGAGAGCCCATCGATCTGAATGTGTTGCGTCGGCATGGGGCGCAGAATAGTGCTCGCGAGCGCGCGCTACCGTTCACGCATGGCGTCGCCCGACTGGATTCGAATGCTCGAGGGATTGCCCGCGCCCCGGTACGCGGGAGCCATGCCGCCCGGCATGGAGGATGGTCCGCGTCGGGACGATGTGGATTCGATCGCGTGGCGGCGATGGTGCGAGTCGGGCGAGTTGCCGTGGAGTGTCATCAAGCCAACGGGCGCGCTGCTTGAACAAGGCACATTCCGCACGATCGAGGTGTGGACGGAGACAGAGCTGGCGATGCTGCATCTTCTTGAGCGCGGCATGGATGGCCCCGAGCGCGCGCGTGTTGCAGCGCGACTCGCTCTGGGAGTCGATTGGCACCTTGAGTACACGCAGCCCGACAACGCGACGAACAGGCCGTGGGCGTTGCACGCGTTCGTCCTGCACGGCAGCGCGGAGTCGTCGCTCTACGCGCAGACGCTGCTGCACAATGCGCAGGCGGGCGGCGCGATGGGCGACCCGCTCGTGCAGTGGATTCTGGCGGATGCGCTCGTCCGATTGCGCGCCCGCGCATGAACGCGGTGCGCCCGCGGCGGTCTGACGCTCGCGCCGAGTCCTGTCGCGCCCGCGGCGGCGTGACGGAGGCGCGGCTACCCTTGCCCCCATGAGCATGCATGTGGAGACGGTGTTGGAGCGGCTGCGCGCAGACGAAGCGGGAATGCTGCAGCGGCTGAAGGACTTCTTGGCGTTCGAGAGCATCTCGACGGACCCTGCGTTTGCGCCGCGCGTGCGCGCGTGCGCCCAATGGTTGCTTGAGGATCTTCGAAAGATGGGCTTCAACGGCGCGCTGCACGAGACCGCCGGACACCCGATGGTCGTGGCCTCGCATGATGGGCCGCCGGGTTACGACGGGCCGCGCGTCCTCTTCTATGGGCACTACGACGTGCAGCCGGTCGATCCGATTGAGCTCTGGGATTCGCCGCCGTTCGCTGCAATCGTCGTGGATGGTCCGCGCGGCAAGCGGATCGTGGCGCGTGGCGCCGTCGATGACAAGGGACAGGTCGCGAGCTTCGTCGAAGCGTGTCGCGCGTGGCATGCAACACACGGAACGCTCCCCTGCGCCGTGACCATGTTCATCGAAGGTGAAGAGGAATGCGGAAGCGTGAACCTCGATCCCTTCATCGTGTCGAACAAGGACCTGCTCAAGGCCGATGTCTGCGTCGTCAGCGACACGGGCATGTGGGATGTCGATACGCCAGCCATCACGACGATGCTTCGAGGTCTGGTGTATGTGGACATCACGGTGCGAGGACCGAGCCGCGATCTGCACTCAGGGCTCTACGGCGGTGCGGTACCCAATCCGATCAATGTGCTCGCGTCGATCGTGGCGCAGTTGCACGACGGCGATCGTCGCGTGCAGATCCCAGGCTTCTACGACGATGTGCGGGAGTTGCCCCCGCGCGTGGCCCAGATGTGGAACGATTTGCCGTGGGATGACGCGGAGTTCCTCGGCGAGATCGGCTTGGCCAAGGGCTTTGGCGAATCGGGACGAAGCACCCTCGAGCGCACATGGAGCCGACCAACCTGCGATTGCAACGGCATCGTCGGCGGGTACACGGGCGCGGGTGCGAAGACGGTGATCGCTTCGCAGGCGAGCGTGAAGCTCAGCTGTCGCCTCGTCGCCGGGCAGGACCCCAAGAAGATCTTGGCCGGGGTTGAGCAGTTCTTCCGCGAACGACTACCGGCAGGCTGCACGATGGAGTTGCACGAACACGGCTGCAATCCCGCGATCATGGTGCGTGACGACAGCCCGTACATGGCGGCCGCCGAGCGTGGCCTGCGCCGCGCGTATGGCAAGGCGCCGTACCTGATTGGTTCGGGCGGAAGCATTCCTGCGGTGGGCACGATCCAGCGCGAACTGGGCATCGATGCGCTGCTCGTGGGCTTCGGACTTGATGACGACCGCGTGCACTCGCCCAACGAGAAGTTCGAAGTGAAGTGCTTCATGAACGGAGCCCTGAGCCATGCCGCGATGCTCGCCGAGTTCGGCGCACTGCGCCGTTAGCGCGATCGCTCTGGCGGCCGTCGCCGCCACGGCGTCCGGGGACCTGGTGCTCGAACGCGCCGGGTTCGCGGATGTGGTGCGCTTTGGCGGCATCATCCCCTTGCAGATCCAGGCATCGTTGCCTGTTGGTGACGGACGCGAGGGTGTCGACGCCGAACTCGTCGTCGAAGTCCCCAATGTTGATGGCGACATCGCTGAGTATTCCATTCGCAGCGTGCTCTCGACTGGTGCGACATCGATGTGGGTCTATCCATCGATCGCGTCGGGCGTGTCGGGCAAGCCGCTCACCTTGGCGAGCTACGAGCGCCATGACGGGCGTCGTGGGCGATTGCTCGAACGCGTGCAAGTGAGCGTCGAGCAGCCCACGCGTGGTGCCTTCCAGGTCGATCCATCCGTGGACATCGTGGGCGTCGTCGCGGGTGGACCGAGCGGGATGGCTGTGTGGAATCCTGGGCAGCAGTCACCCTGCCTTGGCGGATTCGTTGCAGTCGGCGAGTTCCGAGACATCACGCAACTTCCCGACCGCGTCGAAGGTTGGTCGGGCTTCAAGGCCGTGGTCTGGTCGGGCGCGCCGTTGCGTTCGATGCTCGCAGCGCAGGACAAGGCACTGCGCGAGTGGGTCGAAGGCGGCGGGCGGCTGATTCTGCAGGTGTCGGCTGCGGCAGATGGACTGTCGCTCGATGGCACGCAGCCCGATTGGATCGCCAACGCGCTCAAGGGGCTCGCCTGGACGCGCGTTGAAGATGTGAAGGCCAGCACGCTGGCGCCCGTCATCGCATCGCAGCGGTTGGAGTTGCGCAAAGATGGAACGCAGCCGGTCACGATCTTCAGCGAGTGCGCCGTACCGTGGGTCAAGCTCGTCGCCATGCCAGTACCGCGTGCCTGGAATGGCGTGCCGGAGCCGCGCACTGGAACGCTCGACGCCGCATGCTTGGTGGTGGAGCGGCCACTTGGCGCGGGCACGCTCGTCATCAGTGGGCTCGATGCTGACGCGTTGCACCGACGACGCTATGTCGACACTGATCTTCCAGAAGCCGACATCTGGTGGAACCGGATCATGGGCCGGCGCGGCGACACTCCCCCGCGCGATGGATTGCGTGCGTGGGCGGCCAATCAACCATCGGCGATCGAGAACAATCCGCGACGCATCGTGATCGGAGGGAGCGAGTTCTTCAGCGCGTTCATCGGCATGCGTTCGACGGCGTCGAACTTGACCTCGATCTCGATCTTGTTGTTCGCTGCGTACTGGCTGCTTGCTGGTCCGGTGTCGTTCTATGTCCTGCGTCAACGCAAGCTCGAACGATGGAGCTGGCTTGCGTTCGTCATCATCGCGTGCGCGTTTGGCGCGGTCGCGTGGCTCGCGGGCGCCGTGCTTCGGCAGGCTGACGCCCGAGTGCAACACCTGACAGTGCTTGATGCTGTGGTCATGCCCGGCGCACTTCCAGGAACGCGGCCGTCGGTCCGCGCGCAGACCTGGGCGAGCGCGTTTCTGCCCTCGTATGGCACGGCGGAAGTGTCGCTGCCGAGCGGCCAAGGCTTGCTGCGACCGTTCTCGCCCGTGGGCGACGATGGTGAATTCCCCGACGCAACGCGATACACCGTGCACGCATCACGATCAGGCGCGCTCACACTTCCAGCACGCGCCACGGCCACGATGGTGACGGGCTCCTGGAGCGGTGACTTGCCGTCGGGTTGGCGAGACGTGCCCGCAGTGACCGGCGCGCCGCTTCAACAAACCGCGAACTTCACGCGCTCGGCGGACGCGGCGCCAGCGAGCTACCTCACCGGCAAACTTCAGCACGCGTTGCCTGGTGCGCTGACTGATGTCCTGGTGCTGCATGTCACGCCGTTCAGGCCTGCGCCGCCGCGCGTCAACGAGTCCGCGACTGCGGCCACCAAGGCAACGCCGGTCACACCGAGCGATGCGATGCCGAGCATGGTCCTGGCTGCCAAGCTTCCGTACCCCTGGATGCCCGGCGCCACGATCGAGTTGGCCAATGTGCTCTATCCCGAAACCGAGGGTCGGCGGGATCGATCGCTGCCGGTCATCGATCCCGCGGATCCGGGTGCGCTTGGCCTGAACACATTCGTGGACGCTGGCCTGATCGCCCCGATGCGCCAGGCGTTCGCACCACTCTCCACGAGCGGTGCGCTCAGCGACAAGGTCGCGCGCGATCACCTGACGATGATGTGTCTGTACGGGATGCTTCCCGACCCTCGTTGGTGGGCGGCGGCGGCCGCAGCACGCGGACCCACTGAGAACGAAGTCAGGGTGCAGCGCGTGGCGGGCCATGCGCTCGACCTTGGGCCATGGTGCTCGCGCCCGTGCGTGATCGTGATGGGTTTCCTCACGATCGCCCACGATGCCGCGAGCGTCGATGGCGGACCGGTTCCGCTCTCGATCGACGGGGACTCGGTGCCGATGTCAGGAACGACGCTCGTTCGCGTGATCTTCCCCCTTCCGCAAGTCGATGCACTCGTGCCGGCAACGCGCGAGAACTGAAACGGCGCTGCTACGATCCCGTCAGCCATGGCGATGATCGAGACCGTCAACCTGACGAAGAAGTACGGGGAGTTGACGGCCCTGGACAATCTCAACTTGAAGATCGAGCAGGGATCGTGCTTCGGTTTCATTGGCCCCAACGGTGCGGGCAAGACGACCACGATCAAGATCCTGGCCACGCTGCTCAAGCCCAGTTGGGGCGAAGCGCGCATCGACGGCAAGACGGTGGGCTACCAGAACGCGCTGATCCGTCCGTCCATCGGCTATGTGCCCGACTTCATGGGCGCGTACGACGACATGCTCGTGCAGGAGTACTTGGAGTTCTTCGCCAGCTGCTACGGGATCCACGGGGATGCTCGTCGCAAGTCCGTCTCGGATGTGCTCGAGCTCACGGATCTCACCGGCAAGACGCTCGCGGAAGTGAACGGACTCTCGCGCGGGATGCAGCAACGGCTGTCGGTTGCGCGCGTTCTGTTGCACGACCCCAAAGTCCTGCTGCTCGACGAGCCCTCGAGCGGACTGGACCCGCGCGCGCGCATCGAGATGCGAGAGCTCCTCAAGGAGCTTCGCGCGATGGGCAAGACGATCATCATCTCGAGCCACATCCTGTTCGAACTTGCTGAACTTTGCACGCATGTGGGCATCGTGGAGCAAGGCAAGCTCGTCTACAGCGGACCGATGGCGGACATCATGTCCAAGACCGCAGTCGGCCATGTGGTGCATGTCGTCGTGGACGAACGGACCAAAGAGGCCGCGGCGCTGCTCGCCAAGGTGCCCGGCGTGACCAAGGTCGATTTGCAACGCGAAGATGCGCTCGTTCGCATCGAAGTGCATTTGGATGCGGCGGCCGGCACGATGTTGAGCGACTTGCCGAACCGCCTCATCGCGCAGGGATTCCGAGTGCGTCGATTCACCGAAGAGCGGCCGGACCTTGAGACGGCCTTCATGCGACTCACGAAGGGACTGGTGTCATGAGCCGAACTCGCGCAGCCATCGCGGTCGGTCGCACGCGCGACGGCCGCCCAACGATGATCGACGAAGTCCGTTCCATCGTGGCCCGTCACGCCGACATCGTGGCGGAGTTCGCGGTCGACGAACCGCATGATCCACGCGTGGGCTTCGATCGGCTCGTCAGCGTGGGCGGCGATGGCACGCTGATTGCGCAGTGCCGTCGGCTCGCCGGGACGGGCGTGCCGGTGGTTGGCGTGAACAACGGGCGGCTGGGATTCCTGGCAGAATTCGACCTGCATTCGCTCGAGTTGCATGCGCCGAGCGTCTTTGGGTCGAGCCCGCTCGTGCGGCATCGCATGCTGCTTGAAGTGCGCGTGGTGGCGCGCGATGGTTCGCTGAGTGCCTCGCATGTGGCGATGAACGATGCGGTCGTCACCGCGGGGCCGCCCTACCACATGATCGAGTTGCGGCTGGGCCTGAACGGCGAGGATGGCCCAGTGATGGATGGCGACGGCTGCATCGTGAGCACGCCCGTGGGCAGCACGGCTTACAACGCCAGCGCGGGCGGACCGGTCGTGCATCCCGACACGGAAGTCCTCGTCGTGACGCCCGAAGCCGCCCACAGTCTGGCTTTTCGACCGGTTGTGGTGCCAAGCCACACCGATGTACGGCTCGATCTGATGCGCGCCAATCCCGGCACTTCGCTGCTGTGCGATGGCATTCCGGTCGAGAGCCTGAAGGTCGGCGATACGGTCGTCGTGAGTCGCCATCACCACATGGCGCGACTGATCGCCAATCCGGATTGCTCTTACCTGCACACGCTCTCGCAGAGGCTGCGTTGGGCCGCGCCGCCGAACTATCGGGGCTGATCGGACGGGCCGCACGGAGTCCGTACACTCCGGGTGACCATGATCGATATCAAGGCTTTCCGCGACGACCCCGAGCGCTTCCGTATCGGAGCCCGCGACAAGGGCATGCACTGCGAGTTCGATCGCCTGATCGCGCTCGACGAAGCGCGTCGCCGCATCCTGACAGAGCTCGAGGGCAAGCGCGCTGAGCAGAATCGCATCAGCAAGGAGATCGGTCCACAGATTGGCAAGGCCAAGGGCGCACTGAAGTCAGCAAGCGATGCTGACCGCGCGCGGCTTGAAGCTGAACTGCGTGACTTGGAATCCAAGCCGCTGGCCCTGAAGAACCAAGTCGCGGTCCTTGAGTCAGAGCTGCACCGCATCGAGCCCGATTGGCATGCGGTGCTGTTGACGATCCCGCAGCCGCCGGCGCACGATGTGCCCAAGGGCAAGGGAAGCCAGGACAACATCGAGATTCGCCGCTGGAATCCCGCTGGTTTCGACGCAGGTCGACCGTTCATGGCGAACAAGGGGTTCACGCCGCGCGGGCACCTGGAGTTGGTGAAGCAGCACCGGATGGCCGACTTCGAGCGCGGCGTGAAGATGGCCGGCACGCGTCACTACGCGCTGACCGGCTGGGGCATGAGACTGCATCAGGCCGTGCTGCGCATGGCCTTTGACTTCATGACGGTCGAGAACGGATTCACCGCCGTTGGCGTTCCGGTGATCGTGAAGGAAGAGTGCATGGTCGGCACGGGCTTCTTCCCCGCTGGCCGAGAGCAGGCCTATCACATCGAAGAGTCCAAGCGTGGGATGGGGCACGACCTGTTCCTGACTGGCACTGGCGAAGTCGGGCTCATGGGCTTGCACGCCGACGAGATCCTGTCGCACGAAGAGTTGCCGCTGCGGTACACGACGGTGAGCACCTGTTTCCGTCGTGAGGCGGGCGCTGCGGGCAAGGACACTGCCGGGCTCTACCGCATCCACCAGTTCGACAAGGTCGAACAAGTCGTGGTGTGCAGGGCCGACGATGCCGAGAGCCGCGGATGGCACGCGCGCATGCTTGGGTTCGTCGAATCGCTGCTGCAGCAGCTCGAACTCCCCTACCGTTTGCTGCAGTGTTGCAGCGGCGACTTGGGTGTGAAGAACGAAGACATGATCGATGTCGAATGCTGGATGCCCGGACGCGGCGAGGTAGGCAGCGACGGCATGCCGACGGGCGCGTACGGCGAAACGCACAGTGCCAGTCGGCTCGCCGACTTCCAGTGCCGGCGACTGAATCTGCGCTACCGCGACGAGCAGGGTCGCATTCACTTTGCCTACGCGCTCAACAACACGGTGCTCGCGAGCCCACGCATCCTGATTCCGCTGCTCGAAATCCATCAGCAGCAGGATGGCTCGATCGCGATCCCGGTTGCACTGCGCCCCTACCTTGGGGGCGCGGAGCGGATCGGCTGATCCATGCGGTACCGCTTCCGCACGCGGTGCTCGAACAATCAACCAGCGGTCGTGACAGAGAAGGCCGCTCGTTGGATCATCCGTGGTGCGACGGTGATGCTGTCCATCTTCGTACTCCTTGGTGGCTTCTTCACCGTGCAGGGCGTGATCGATTGGAGACGCGCCGCTGAGAGTGCATCCTGGCCCACCGTTTCGGGCACCGTGACCAAGAGTGTGGTGACCAGCCACAGCTCCACGCACAAGGGCAGTACGACCACGAGCTACCACGCTCACATCGAGTTTGACTACCAGGTCGACGGGACCACGCGGCATGGAAACCGACGGACCTACAAGGTCATGGGGTCGTCCGAAGCTGCAGCCCGTGAGGCCGTGGCGGCGTATCCGGTCGGTCGAGCCGTGACGGTTTCTGTTGACCCCGAAGATCCCGATCGTGCCGTGCTCGAACCTGGCCAGGACTGGGCAAACGCGATCCCGATTGCGGTTGGGCTCTTTGCGATCGCGTTCGCGTGGTTCGTGCGATGGCTCGTGGTCCGGAAGTTGCGACAGGCCATGCAGCGGATGAAGGAGCTTCAAGCGATCGGCATTGATCCCATGGCGAGCGATCCAGCGGCTCCCTTGGTTCCGACTGAACTCAAGCCGACCTATCACGACGATCTGCCCGGGGCGCGTTGAGCGCGCACTACCATCTCGACATGGATCGTTCGGCGAAGATCTACATAGCAGGGCATCGCGGCATGGTGGGTTCGGCGCTGGTGCGGCAACTCGAACGCCGCGGCTACTCGAACCTGCTTGTGCGCACGCGGCAAGAACTGGATCTGCTCGATCAGCGCGCGACCTATGCGTTTCTGCGTGAGCATCGTCCGGACTTCGTCTTCATCGCGGCGGCAAAGGTCGGTGGGATCCTGGCGAACGACACCTACCGCGCGGACTTCATCCACGAGAACCTGCAGACCATGCTGAATCTGGTGCATGGATCGCATCTTGCCGGCGTGGAGCGCCTGCTCTTTCTAGGGTCAAGCTGCATCTATCCGCGTGAAGCGCCGCAGCCGATCCGCGAAGAGTCGATGCTGACCGGCCCGCTTGAGCCGACCAACGCGCCGTACGCCGTCGCGAAGATTGCTGGCATCACGATGTGCGAGAGCTACTCCCGCCAGCACGGTCGCCAGTACACGAGCGTGATGCCCTGCAACTTGTACGGACCTGGCGACAACTACGACCCCGAGGGCAGTCACGTCATCCCCGCGATCATCCGAAAGGTGCACCACGCCAAGGTCCGCAACGAACCAAGCGTGACCGTGTGGGGCACGGGCACGCCGCGACGCGAGTTCCTGTTCGTGGACGATCTCGCTGATGGCTGCATCAGGCTCATGGAGCTTGGCTACCACGGACCGCTCGTGAATCTGGGCAGTGGGACCGATGTCACGATCCGCGAACTCGTTGAGACGGTGATGGAGGTGGTCGGCTACACGGGCTCGATCGCGCTTGACGCGAGCAAGCCCGACGGCACGCCTCGAAAGCTGCTGGATGTGTCGCGCATGCACGCGCTTGGATGGCGGGCCACGACGAGCCTTCGCGATGGTCTGCGAGTTGCGTACGACGACTTCTTGGCGCGAAACTTGTAGCGGAACCTGTAGCGAAACTTGTAGCGGAACCTGCAACGGAACCTGCAACGGTCGGCGAACGACCCAACGGTCGGAGCGCTCTGGATAGGAGCGCCTCGAATGGGCGACCGTTCGCCGGTGAATCTGCAGGAACGGGTGGGACCAGCGGCCGTTCGCCCTAGGATGTCGCGGATGCGGTGAGTCGGGAATTGCGAAGCGTCCGATTGCCTGCACCATGGAATGCCGAGTAGTCCACGATGAAGCACCTTGTGTTGATGATTCTCTTCTGTCTCGCAGCGCCAGCGCTGGCGGATGATCTCTCCGCTCCGGGCGCCTTGCTTGCCGCGCGTCGGGACATCACCGTCAC